>JAQCEV010000006.1 GCA_027618515.1 Chloroflexota bacterium
AATCCTGAAACAACAAACCCACATCTCCTCGGGGCGCTTTGTCGTTCACGGAAAGGCCAAGTTTCTGGGGTAAATGAAGCCAAATGAGCACGTTTGACCATACCCACGCAGCGATCCCTATTCGTCTCAGGAGCGACAAACCGTCTGCAGCTAGCTAGTCAGAGGCAAACCAAGAGGATCAAATTTGCTCATCTCAAGTCGTCAGTGATCAGAAAGCGATCCAAAGTGCTCCGCACATGGTCAAAACGGCTCGTTGCCAGCCCACCGAAAGGAACCTCTCACCCTTCAAGCGTCGCGCAGAGCCACACTGCCTCGCCACTCCTGAATGATAAGAAATGAGACAAAATGAGACACATCAAGACGCAAGCGAGATTCGCACACGGGGGAACCCGTAGTTGAGCCCTCCATCGCTGCTCGTGTAGTGCAACCCAGCCCGGGCAACCAAGCCTACTGGTGCGAACGCAGATCCTCGTGAGGAGTGTCGTCACCTGGCTCATCGGGGTCGGGCGCATCGGGGCCGGGCGACGAGGGGTCGGACGACGGGGGTCCATCCGTGGCGCGACCCTCTTCGTGCATCAGCACCTGGAAGTCAGCGTCGATCGAGTCACTCTTGCCTTTTTCGTAATCCGCCACGGCCTGCTGGCCCTTGTTGATGAAAATGCTCAGCAGAACGGTAACCACGATCAGGTCATCCATCATCCCGAAAGGTCGGAAGTCGATGATGAGCTCACGTGGGAATATCAGGTAGACGAACGCGAAGATAGGCAGCGCCTTCAACCGACGAGGCACAGCAGGGTGCCGCATAAGGTACGCCACCGAGAATATCCGCCGCAGAAAGAAGAGAAACGCCACGCTTGATCCCCCTGTGGCCGCCAGTATATCCCTGGATAGCACCGAGCCAGGCATTGGCACCCAGCCGCTATCGCCGACGCCACAACCCTGCTATACCAAGAGCAGCGAGCAAGCAGAGGGCCCCACTTGATATACGTTTACTACGGCGAAGACGACTTCTCCTCCTCAGAGGCCATCAAGCCTCTCATCGAGGCGGTCGGTACCGAGGACATGCGTGACACCAATGTCACGACCATCGAAGGCGGTCGATTCACCATCGATCGCTTCGGCGCAGCAGCAATGGTCGTGCCGTTCCTGGCGGATAGGCGTCTCGTGATCGTACGGGGCCTGCTCGCCACGGCTGAGGGGCAACGTGGTGGCGCCAGGCGCGGTCGCAAGGCCAAGGGCGAAGACGAAGGCCCCGCTGCAGGACTCGCGAAGCTCCTACCCGACCTCCCTCCCTCCACCGACGCCGTGTTCATCGACGGCAAGATCGGCGCCGCCAACCCGATATTGGCCGCCATCAAGGCGCTCGGACCAGAGCTGGTCAAACCCAGGGAATTTCAGCTGATGCGCCGAGACTCCCTCGGTGGCTGGATCCGCGATCGCGCAGCCGCGAAGGGTGCCACCGTCGAGCCTCAAGCCATGACCGAGCTTGCCGAGATCGTCGGCCCCAATCTGTGGGCGCTGGACGGCGAGATCGAGAAGCTCGCCATCTACGTGGGTGCTCGGCCGATCACCTTGGCCGATGTCCAAGCGCTCGTCGCCGGCAACCGTGAAGCCAGCGTCTTCGAACTCGTCGACGCCATCATGGACAAGCGTCCCGGCACCGCTCTGGAAGTCTGCGAAAACCTCATGGACTCCGGCGCCACTGGCCCCTATCTCATCTCCATGATCGCCCGGCAAGCCCGCATGGTCGCTGTCGCCCAGGACCTCGCCGCCCGCAAAGTCCCCCAGAACGAATGGGCCCAGCGCATCGGCACGTCATCCGACTTCGTCGTCCGCAAGACATCCGAGCAAGCCCGTCGCTTCTCCCCCGCAGCCGTCCGAGGTCTCTACCGTCTGCTCCTGGAAGCAGACATGGCCATGAAAACCTCTGACACCACCGACGAACTCGCCCTCACCGAACTCCTCGCCCAGGCAGGCACCCTCCAAGCCACCGCCCGGCCCGCCGCTAGGCCACGCTAAGCGTGAGTCGCCCTGCGTGCCAACCGGCGCCGCGTACCAGCCAGCGCCCCGTGTTAGAATTTATTCGTTAGATAGGCAAGCGACCGGAGAAGGGTGGATGCGATGTTTGGACTGAATCCTTGGGAACTGGGCATGATTCTGATGGCCATCCTGCTACTCTTCGGCGCGAAGCGCGTTCCGGAGATCGGACGCTCCCTCGGCAAGGGCATCCGCGAGTTCAAGTCCTCCGTCGAGGGCAAGGACGATGACGCCGAGAAGACCGAAGAAGAGAAGACCGACGCGGCCACCAAGCCCTAGGTCGCTTTTTCGCAGATAGCACGCAGACGGCAAAGCCGCCCTCCCCGTGGAGTGCGGCTTTTCCTTTTCTTGTTCCTGGGAGTATTGGGGACTATCGCGATCATCAAGTTCAGTTCCGCCAAAGACATCCCCGAAGACAGCCTCCGGTACCTCTACGAGGCCAACGATTGGTCGGCTATCGCTGATCCTGAAGCTCTTCGAGGCGCCCTAGCCAACTCCCACTCCGTCGTCACCGCATGGGATGGCTCGCGCCTCGTCGGGCTTGGCTCAACGCTCTCCGACGGCCACTTCGTCGTGTATTACTCACACCTGCTCGTCCACCCCGACTATCAACGAACCGGGATCGGCACCGCCATCACCAAACGCCTCCAGGACGAGTACGCCGGGTTCCACCAGCACGTCCTGATCGCCGAGGGCAACGCAGTCGCGTTCTATCGCAAGATGGGGTTCGAACAAGCCGACGATCACCTGCCGATGTGGCAGGCAGGGTTTGCGCCCTAGCGCCTAGGCCCAGGCCACAGGCACAGCGCGCCTCACCGGTCGCCGCGCGAACAGCATCAGCACGAACGCCACCGCGCATAACACCGCGAACGTTATGAATGCCCGAGCGTACCCGCCTGTGAAGTCGTAGATCAACGCCGCAATCACAGGCCCAGAGCCCAGCGACACGCCCCACGTCATCTGCAAGATCCCAGAGATCGCGCCCAGGTTCGTACGACCGAAGTAGTTCGCGAGCAGCAGCGTCGGCATCGACAGCGCACCGCCAACCAGCAGGCCGGACGCGAACGATATCGCGAACGCCTCAGGCGGGGTGTCAGCGTTCAACAACGCCAGCATCAGCCCCGTCGCCAACGCGTATTCCAACGTGATCAGCCCTCGGACAGAAACCCGATCCGCGAGCAACCCCCACGTGATTCCGCCCGTGGTCAGCCCGATGGCGAACGTGCTCACCACTGCGGCAGCAGTCCCCGCCGATATCCCCTGCTCCACGTAGTACGCCAGTTGATGGAACCCAACTCCCGTCGACGACAGCGAGTACAAGCCGCCAGAGATCGCCACCAGCCAAAGAGCCGGACTGCGCATCGCCTCTGACAGCGTCCAGTCATCCGCAGCGACAGCCGCAGCAGCGGCGCCATTCGCATCCTCAGGAGGCGCCTCGTCGCCATCGGGCAGCAACCCGATGTCCTCAGGCCGACGTGCGCCCAACACCAGCGTAGGCACGACTCCCAGCACGATCGCCAGCACGCCAAGTGCCATCCACGCCTCGCCGATGCCGTAGCGACCGATGATCGCCGTCACCGCCACCGGCGCAGAGATCAACCCCATCGCGCCCAGTCCACCCAGTAGCGCGGAAGCCTTGCCGCGTCGCCTGCTGAACCACTTCGCCACCGTCACCTGATTCGGGAACTGCACGAACGCTTGCCCCGACAGCCGCACGAACGCGTAGACGACGATGAACATCGGCGCGACCGTGACGCCAGACAGCACGAAGCAACCCAGGCCAGTCAGCGTCGCACCGATGGGCACGACCACACGTGAGCCATAGCGATCCAGGATGCGGCCCACGATCGGCCCCGCCACCATGACGCCGATCCCACCGATCGTTGTCCCGCTGGCGATGACCGTCTTGCTCCAGCCGTACTCCTCGGTGAGCGCGGGCACGAAGACGCTGGAGACCTCCACCGCCGACGACACACGCGACGCGTTCGCCAGCCCGGCGATGACGACGATGATCCAGCCGTAGTAGAAGGGTGTTACCCGTGATAGACGCTGAGCGACTGCACTGATGGCGCTAGCCCCCACGCTTCCGGAAGCGCCATCGCCACAACTTCAAGACGCGGAGCGGCCTGAATAAGCGCCCGATGCGACGCCCTATCCCGCCCAATCGGCCAACTCGGCCCGTCCGCGCGTCCGCCTCGGCAGCGCCACTCCGCAATCGCTGGCCAAGCCTCGAGAGGATGATCCCTAGTTCGTACAGGATGATGATCGGCACCGCCACCAGCACCTGGTTCACGGGGTCGAACGTCGGGGTGATGATGGCAGCTGCGATGAACGCCAAGACTATGGCGAACCGACGGAATCGCGACAACAAGCGTGGCGTGACGATGCCAAACCGCGACAGCGCGAACAGCACCAACGGTATCTGGAAAACCACGCCCATCCAGAACATCAGCGACACGATCACACCCACGTAGCTAGAGATGCGGATCTCCGGGTCTACGTGCTCGATGCCGAACTCCGAAAGGAACTTGAAAGCAGGCGGGAATAGCACGAAGTAGGCGAACGCTGCCCCACCAGCAAAGGCAACCAGGACAGCGGGCAATAGGACGTAGAGATAGGCCTTCTCACGACCCGTAAGACCAGGTGAGATGAACATGATGACCTGATACAGGATCACCGGCAGCGCTGCGACGAAGCCTGCCATGAGCGTGACCTTGAAGATCACGCCCACCGTCTCCAGGACCTCGGTCGCGATTGGCCTGTCGTCGCCGCTCCCGTAGCCCGGCTCTAGCAGGAACTCCAGCAGCAGGTCACGGAACACGAACGCCACGATCACCGCGAGCACCAAGAAAATCACCGTGAACATCAGCCGTTTGCGCAGCTCATCCAGGTGATCCCTGAGCGTCATCGCCTCGTTCGCCACCTAGCGATCAGCGGACGTATCGTCCGCTGCCTCCGCATCACCGCTGGCTGCCATCGGCTCGTCGTCGTCCACGTCGTCCAACGAACCACGCGCCACGGCGTCCTCTGGCCCGTCCACCGGCTCGCGAGAAGGTGAACTGGGTGATGGCTTCTCATCTAGTGCCACCGTCGCGGCATCAGCCATCGAGCGAAGGAATCGCTGGGACTCGCGCCACCAGCGACCGGCCTGGCGAGCCACATCCACCATCCTCGCTGGCCCCAGCACGAGCAGCATCACCACCAGGATCGCGAACAACTCTAGATTGCCGATGCCAAAGAGATTCATCCGCCGCGCATCCGCTTGGGCACCGGCGCACCCGCCCGCTTCGCGCACTCTGGGCAGAGGGACAGCTCTGGCCATGGAAGGTCGGGCTTCGGCGTGATCCGGAGACCGAACCGCTCCGCCTCCTTCAACAGCGTGCATACGGGCAAGCCAACCACGTTCAGGTAGCAGCCGCGAACCTCAGCAGCGGGCGAGAACCCCTCATGCTGCACCGCGTACGCACCTGCCTTGTCGAACGGGTCTCCTGACGCTATGTAAGACTCGATCTCGTCATCGCTATAGTCGCGCATGATCACGCGTGTCGCCCGGAACGCCGTACGCTCATCGCCCGTCGCCGCATCGATCAGCGCCACGCCCGTGATCACACGGTGCTCTCGGTTCCGCAGCGCCCGCAGCATCCGCCAAGCGTCATCGGCGTCCAGCGGCTTGCCTAGCACTTCGCCATCAAGCTCAACCACCGTATCCGCGCCCACGATCGTTCCTGACTCACGCAACGCCACCGACGCACGAGCCTTGATCAGCGCTCGCTCGACGGCCACGTCCTGGGGTTCCTGGTCAGGCCTCGCGGCGGGCTCCTCTACGTCGTTCGGTGCCACGTCGACTTCTAGGCCCAATCGGCTCACGATCTCGTGTCGTCGAGGAGAGGCCGACGCAAGCACGAGCTGCGAGCGCGCCTGAAGTTGCGCATGCCGCTCGGGATCGAACGTCAGGATGCTCACGCTCTCGACATGCTGGGTCTGGGGGAACATGTCCACCGGCGTCACCGAATCCAGCGTGAACGGCCCCGCAGTGAGCAGCGCCAGATCACGGGCAAGCGTTTCCGGCTCGCACGACACGTAGACGATCCGGCGTGGGGGGCTGTCCAAGAGTGCGTCTATCGTTCCTGGCATGCAGCCTGTCCGTGGAGGGTCGAGGATGATCGCATCCACGCCGTCCGCCACGAGCTCCGCCAATACGTCCTCGGTGCGCGCCTGGCGCAGTTCCACGTTGGCGATACCCGCCACGTTCACGCGAGCGTCGATCAAGGCGGACGCCGACTCCTCAACCGCGATGGCCCGCTTCACGTGATCCGCGAGCAACACGGCGAACGTCGCCACGCCCGCGTAGGCGTCCACGATCGTCTCTTCGCCCGTGAGCTCCAGCGCCTCGATCACCCGTGTCATCATCCGCTCGGCCTGGTGCGTATTCACCTGGAAGAACGAAGGAGAAGACACCTGGAACGTGTGGCCCAGCAGCTCTTCCTTGTAGTGTTTCTGCCCAGACGCCATGGGAACGCCGACTTCGCTGAACGTGGGCTGCAACAACCAATCGCCCGTATTCACGCCGTAGCGCAGCGAAAGCTGGGTAGTCTCGGCAACATTGCCCTGAAGCTTCTCGACAGCCTCGTTGATCCAGTCAGCCATCAGCAAGCAGCGATCGACCTCCACGTGCTGACGCTTCTCGCGATGGACGTAGCCGATGCGCCCTGGGCGTGGCTCGGGCTTGCTGATCGTGAAGCGGGCGTGATTGCGGTAGCCCAGCGGCTCGGGGCTCGGCAGCGTCTCGCCGACGACCGCGCCATCCAACTCGCCGATCCGCACCAGCGCATCGACCACAGCTTCGCGCTTCATCTCAAGCTGACGCTCGTAAGAGATGTGCTGGAACTGGCAACCGGTACATGCACCGAAGTACGGGCACGGAGGCTCCACCCGGTGGGGCGAGGGTTTCAGCACCTCCACCACCTCAGCGGCAAAGTACCCGCGTCGTTCGCGGATGACCTCGGCTACGACGGTCTCGCCAGGGATGCCACCGAAGACATACACCGGCTTACCATCGACCTCCGACAACGCCTCTCCCAACCGACCTAGGCCGGTGAGTTCAAGCGTGAGGAACCATTGATTATCGTTAGGGGTAGCAACCATCCCTGAAATATTAGCAGGCGCGAGGGGCGCGCCCACGACTCTTCGTCAGACGACCGATGATGCACGTACCAGGTCACATGCATTTTCATCGGCGTAGAAGATAGACTGCCGGTATGACAACAACGTACACCCGTCATCTACCCATCGAGGGCACGCATAGCTTCCGGGACGCCGGAGGCTACGCGACGCGAGACGGGCGTTCGGTTCGGTGGCGGACGCTGTTCCGGAGCGATAGCCATCACGAGCTGACCGACGCGGGCAAACAGGCCATGTACGATCTCGGCATCCGTACCTCTATCGATCTACGAGCCGAACACGAGAGTCAGTTCATGCCGAGCCTTTTGGCGTCCGATCAAAGTATCGCGTACTGGCAGTTGCCTCTGAGGGCCAAAGGCTCGGACACGAGGGCGCCCAGGGCCAACGACCTGGCAGAACTCAATCGCATCTTCTTCGACACCGGCCACGACAGTTTTTCGGCGATCCTCCACGCTCTGGCTGAGGGCGATCCGTTCCCCATCGTGATCAACTGCGCCGTTGGTAAAGACCGAACCGGTCTGATGGTGGCGCTCCTCTTGGAACTCGCGGGAGTCCATCGCGACGACGTCGTCGCAGACTACGCGTTGACTGCCAAGCACGCGGGCAAGCGCATCGAGCAGATCGCCGCAGTCGCGCTCAAAGACGGTCGAGACGCGGCGCAATTCGCAAGGCTGATGGAATGCCGCCCGGAGACCATGGCAGAATCCCTCGCATACCTCGACGACCAGCACGGCGGCGCCGAGCAGTACGTCAGCAAGATCGGCCTCAGCCCGGCGACTATCGCCGCGGTGCGCGGGGCGCTTCTGGAGAACTAACCATGACCGCATTGCACGTCCTGGGAGCAGACCACTTCTGGAGCTACGTGCCGATGTACGTCGTCTTGGGCTTGTTCTTGTTCGTCGGTTCGATAGCATTGCGCACCAAACTCCAACGCACCCTTGATAACGAGAAGCGGCCCGACCCCAACACGCGAGGCGAGCGTTCGGATAATTCCTCCGACGACATGAAGGATTCATGAGCGCTATCAAAGAACCCGTCGCGATCACCGCTTCTAATGGCCTCATGGGCGGAGCCTTATTCAGGCCCGACGATGACGCCGCACATCCTGCCGTCATCATGATCCACGGCGCGCCTGGGCTGGACGCAGGAACCTTCCAGATGGCTGAGGGTCTCGCCGACGAGGGGTTCGTAGTTCTCGCGCCTGACATGTTCTACCGCACGGGAGCGATGCGGGTCATGCAGCCCGGCTGGTCGATCGAACAACGGAATGGGCTGCAAGAGGGTATGACCAGTTCAGCCGACATCGTGGATGTCGGGCACATGGTGCGTTACCTCCACCAGCAGCCATACGTGGCCGACGGTGGCGTCGGAATAACGGGGTTCTGCATGGGCGGTCGCATCTCCTACCTGGCGGCCGCGCGCACGGAAGGGATCGGCGCTGCGGTCATGTATTACCCTACCGGTCTCGTCTATCCAGACCTCCGCGAGCCAGGCTCACAAGCGCCCCTCGACTTCGTCGACGAGATCGCCTGCCCGATCATCGGGTTCTTCCCCACTCTGGACACGAAGCACTGCTCTCCAGAGATCAGAGGGCAGGTCACGAGCGCTTTCGAAACAATCGACATCCCCACTGAGGTCATCCCGGTTGAAGGTGCAGCCCACGGCTTCATCGACCCAGCGAGCCGCGCATACCATGCGGTGGAGGGCCCCAAGGCCTGGGACCGCATGGTCTCGTTCTTCCGGGAGCACTTGGGCTAGAATCCCCTCACTGTCCCAAAATCAGGCCCGCACCAGGAGCACCCATGAGCCTTGATCACGATCACCTCCACCACTTCGCGCACTCGCTGATGGACGCGGGGAACTCCCACACGCCCATCACACCGTTCACCGATGAAGCCCCAGACATGGAAGTCGCCGACGCCTACGAGATAGCGGCCGACATCATCGGTCACAAGATCGGGGACGGTCGCAAGATCGCTGGCTATAAGGTTGGTGCAACCACGGCAGGCTCCAGGAAGGCGCTGGGCATGGACGGCCCCGCCTACGGCGTCATCCTCGACGACATGACCGTACGCGATGGCGGGCGGGTCAAGATGTCGACTCTCATCGCGCCCAAGGTCGAGGCCGAGATCGGCTTCCTATTCAAGGCCCCGCTTCAAGGGCCCGGCGTAGACGCCGCTCAAGTCATCGCCGCGACGGACTACGTGTTCCCCGCCCTGGAGATCGTCGACTCTCGCTTCGAGGGCTGGCGCATCAAGGAACAAGACCTGATCGCCGACAACACTGCGTCCGCGTACGTCGTGCTCGGTACGCCCCGCCAGTCAGTGGTCGGATTTGATCTTGAGGCCGAAGAGGCCGTCATGGAGATCGACGGCGTGGAGACCGGACGCGGCACCGGCGCCGAAGTGCTGGGGGGCGTCGCGAACGCCATCGCCTGGCTCGCCAACAAGCTCGGTGAGCAGGGCCGAGGCATCGCCGCTGGCCAGTTCGTCATACCGGGGTCAGTCGTCCCGCCGCCCCTCGTGAACGCCGGGAACAGCGTCGCAGCGGCCTACACCAACCTGGGAGTGGTGACCGTCAACTTCGTCTAGCGGCCAAATAGGGGGAAGCACCCCTGATACCATAGACAGCCGTATGGAAGACGAAGTTGATCCCCAATTGGCAGACGCCATCGAGAAAACCTCGGTGGTGCGCGCCCCCAAGCAGGCCCTAGCGACGTTTGGCACCACGGCGGTGCGCTATTACCTCGTGACCGAGCCCGCCTTCCGCGACCTCGCGGGCGCCACCGCCGATCCCGAATCGGTGGTCCGCGAGGGAGTAGTACGGGCTGAGCGTCCGCAAGTCGTCACGCCTTACTTCTTGTCCCGCCACGAAGGCTTCGGCGACCACACCCAGGACTACCTCAAGTACCTCATAGACACCTACGGGCCTGATTCTCCTGGCCTTCTCTACACCTATACGAACGAGGCCATGGAGACCAGCATCGTCACAGGAACGCCTGAAGAAGTCGCTACGCGCATCGGCGAGCGCCTAGACCGCGAGGAGCGCGCGCTGGAAGCGGTGGTTCGCGGCGTCGACGAGATGTGGGACGTCTCGCTCATGAAGTTCATCTACGAGCTCACGAGCCGATCGGCACGCTCAAACTTCGATGACCTACGTACCAACGGCTTATTGGGCGTCGAGGACGGCGTGCCCCGCGAAGCCCGCCACCGCATCGAGCGTCTCTTGGACATGGCACGCTCCGGTCAGGCCAAGCCTGCCGACGTGCATCGCGAGCTCGAACGCTGGGGCCTTTTCGACGAATACCAAGACCGCTTCCTCGGCCTATTCCGAGGCCGATGAACATGCGCCGCTCTATCCTCGACACCAATCTCAGCGGCAACCTTAGGCGCTATATCTTCCAGGTATCCATCGCCACGCTTGCCTTGTTCGCGGCTCTACTCGCAGAGCAGATCATCGCGGGCGGCGCAGCAGCCCGTGCCGTGGTTGTGGCGGCCATCGCATCCACGGCTTTCGTCCTATTCATCTCGCCCTTCAGTCCGTCAGCCATCCCGAAACATACCTTCGGCGGACATCTTGTCGCCGTCTTGGTAGCCAGTCCCATGGCCGTCATCGCCGATACCGGCATGGGCGTTGAGTGGATCGCAGAGATACCCACGATCTTTGCGCTCTACGCGGCGCTTGGCGTAGGCATCACCATGTTCCTCATGGCAGTGACGAATACCGAGCACCCCCCCGCAGCCGGAACAGCCCTGGCGATAGTTGCCCACGGGTTCGACTGGGGGTTGATCTTGTTCATCGGAACGGCGGTGCTCATCCTGGTACTGATCCAGCGGATCCTGCGCTCTAGGTTGATCGACCTCTACTGAGCCCGGCTACCCGAAGTACGGGTCCACGTAGTAGCGCGTGGGGTGCTCCAGTCGAGCCATCGCGCCAGACCAATCGGACTCGCCGATCGCCTCCCACTGCACGTAGCACGAACCTGGTGCGGCGAGTTCGCGGATACTCTCGAGCAAATCAGCATGGGGCTTGTGTTTCGTGAATCGCTCCATGTCTTCGCGGGACTCCCAGAACGTGTAAGTCCAGAACGTCCTGGTCCACCAACGCCCGCGGATCCCGCCGCCCACGAATCCCTGACGGATTCTGGCATCGTTGTAGATCCGCATGTGCAAGCCCATGAAACGGAAGACTTGCTTGAAAGACCTAACCTTCACGTACTCGGCCAGATGCACGTATTCCCGAGTCGCCCTCTCCTCCATCATCCGTTCGTACTCGTCACGATACTGCTGTCGCAGCACGTCAGGCGGCACGACCAGTGGCTCCGGCTGTTCCAGCGCCGTCAGCCCTTCACCGTCCTCTTCAGGCGGCTTCCCGGCACTACGGAGGTCTTCATGTGGCTCTTCCACTAGTGAATCCTCCGCTTAAGAGATGTGCGACGCGCCGTTGATCTCCAACAGAGCGCCCGAAACATAATTGGATTGGTCTGAACACAGGAAGATGACTGGCCCAGCGGCCTCTTCGACCGTCCCCACGCGCTTCATCGGCAGATCTCCAACCATCTCATCCCGGCGAGATTTTGGAATGCCCAGTACGGCTTGACCATGTCGTTCTTCCTGGGACTCGCGAGCACGGGTGAGTCGGGTGTCGATCGCCCCGTAGGCGACGGAATTCGCCACCACGTTGAACATCGCCCCCTCCAGCGCGACGGTGCGCGTCAGGCCAACGATCCCTGCCTTGGCCGCAGCGTAGTTCGCCTGACCCAGGTTCCCGAACCCCGATTGCGACGAGACCGTAACGATGTGCCGCGCGACCGGCGTCTCGCCGCGATCCATCGCCGCCTTGGCGTTGTCACGCATCACGTTGAACGCGTCGCGAACCACGCGGAACGTCCCCGTAAGATGAATATCGATGATCGCCTGCCACTGATCGTCGGTCATGCGATGGATCATGCCATCCCACGTGTAGCCGGCAGCCGTGAACACGAGGTGTACGTCGCCGAAGCTAGAGACCGCAAGATCGGCGAGACGCGTTCCGATGTTGGCATCGCCAACCGACGCCGCCAAGCCAACGCCCTTGCCACCCATGGCCTCGATCTGAGATAGCGTCTCGTTCAAGGGCTCCTGGTCGAGGTCATTCGCTACGATCAGCGCCCCTTGTTCCGCGAGCCCCAGCGCCACTGCCTGGCCGATGCCCCTGCCTGCCCCAGTCACTATCGCAACCTTACCTTCAATACCGTTCACAGTTTCTCCTTGTATGCCCAACGGGCAATACCTAACAACTCACCAGGACCCGACCCTGCCTGGCTATCTATGCCCACCGTTCCAGGTTCGAGCGGGGACATTCTACGTAGTTTCGCAAACATGGGGGCCGCGCCGAGCGCCAGCCTGCTCCGCAGGCGCGCCCAACTAAAGGCCCGAGCTTATATCTGCCGCATATTTATAGTTTTTATCTATATCTCAGCCGTAAATCGCCTCCCGCCACGAGTCGAGAAACCCGTTTGCGGGAGCATATCAGCGTAACTTATACTCCCGGTTCAACCATGAATCGGCATGGTGCATTGAGTCGCCCGACGCACGCGCTGCGTTGACATACCAAAGGTTTCGTCTATGGCAACTTACGACCTCGCCATCATCGGTGGTGGCCCTGGCGGCTACGTAGCCGCGATCCGGGCAGCTCAGTTAGGTATGAGCACTGTCTGCATTGAGCGTGAAGAGCTCGGCGGTGTCTGCCTCAACTGGGGTTGCATCCCCAGCAAGTCACTCATTCACAACGCAGAAATTCTTAACACCGTAAAGACCGCCGAAACATACGGCATCACCACCGGCGCGGTCACGGCTGATTACTCTGTTGCGCTTGAGCGCAGTCGCAAAGTTGTCGGCCGCCTCACTAAAGGTGTTGCGGGGTTGTTCAAGAAGAACGGAGTTGAGCACGTTCACGGACAAGCGCAACTCGTAGGCCCACACACCATCGCCGTCGGGGACGCCCGCATCGAGGCCACGAACATCATCATCGCGACTGGCGCCCGGCCCCGCCCGGTACCCGGTATCGAGATCGACGGTGAAACAGTCGTGACGTACCGCGAGGCGATACTCCAGGACACCGCGCCAACCAACGCAGTCATCATCGGCGGTGGCGCCATCGGCGTGGAGTTCGGGTTCGTATATAACGCTTACGGCGCCAACGTCACCATCGTTGAAGCGCTGCCGCGCATCGTACCCAAAGAGGATGATGACGTCTCCAGCGCCCTCGCGCGATCACTGCGCAAGCGCGGGATCGACATCCTGACAGAGTCCAAGGTCAAGCAGGTAGAGAAAACCGACGATGGAGTCATCGTGCACATCGAAACCCCGGATGACGACGACCTCTGCATACCAGCGGATCGAGTGCTCGTTAGCATCGGGATCATCGCGAACACAGAAGACCTGGGGCTCGAAGCCGCAGGCGTCGAACTCGAGAACGGTTTCATTAAGGTAGACGAGCAACTAAGAGCAAACGACAATGGCGTATACGCAATCGGCGACGTAACAGGTAAGATGCCCCTTGCGCACGTCGCACAGGCCCAGGGCGTCTACGTCGTTGAGACGCTCGCGGGTAAGGACACATACCCTATCGACTACATCGCGGTGCCTCGCGCAACCTACTCAAGTCCTCAGGTCGCAAGCATGGGCTTGTCGGAGCGGGAAGCAGCGGAGCAAGGTCTTAACGTAAAGGTGGGGAAGTTCTTCTTCCTCGCCAACGGCAAAGCGCTTGCGCAGGACGCCTACGAAGGGTTCGTAAAAGTTGTCGTAGATGAGAGCACCGGCGAGTTGCTTGGTGCTCATCTTATTGGGCATGAAGTGACAGAATTGCTGGGTGAGCTAAGTCTGACCCGGCTGATGGAAGGTACTAGCGTGGAGATCGGGGCCGTGATAAACGCCCACCCCACGCTTTCAGAAGCGGTCAAGGAAGCTGCGCTCGCGGCTGAAGGCCGAGCGGTCCACGGATAGACCGCGACAGAACGCGCGCTAGCTCAAGGAGGCATGAATGAGTGGCTACGATATGGCCATCGCCATTGGCGGTGAGGCAGGGCAAGGGATCGCTACACCAGGCGACATCCTAGCTAGACTGTTCGTACGAAGAGGGCTGAACTTCAATTCGTACAACGCATTTCAATCGATCGTCCGGGGGGGGCACATCTTCCTCACCCTGCGAACGACCGAAGAGACGAAGTACTCCCACGGAGACAAGCTCGACATCCTGTTGTGCCTGAACCAGGACACGATGGACAAGCACCTTCACTTCATGAAGGCTGGCAGCAAAGTCATCTACAACAGCGACAACATCACCCCAGGGTCGGCCGCCGATGGCGTCCAGCTTTGCGGACTGCCCATCGCTGAGCTCACGGGCAACGCCCGCGCAGGCCTGAACCAGAACACCGTCGCAGTAGGGGCGATCCTCTACATGCTCGGCTTGGAATTCCAGGTCCTCAAAGACAGCCTCACCCAGCAGTTCCAACGCAAGGGTGAAGCCATCGTCATCGAAAACGTCAAGGTCGCACAAGCTGGCTATGAGCACGCGATCAAGAACTTCGAACGGTTCCCCGACGAGATCCCGATGCTCAGCACACCCCGAGGGGTGTGGTCCGGCAACGACGCACTCGCGATGGGCGGAGCTGCGGCAGGCGTCAAGTTCTACGCCGCCTACCCCATGAGCCCATCAACCGGTCTACTCCATTGGTTCGCCAACAACGGTCGCAACATCGGTGCGATGGTGCGGCAGATCGAAGACGAGATTGGCGTAGCCAACATCGTGATCGGCGCAGCCCACACCGGTGCGCGCACATTGAGCGCCACTTCTGGCGGCGGATTCGCCCTCATGACCGAAGCGATTGGCGCCTCCTCCATGATGGAGATTCCTACCGTCTACATCGACGTCATGCGTGCCGGGCCTTCCACAGGCGTGCCGACCAAGACCGAACAAGGTGACCTTTGGCAAGCGCTAGGCGCCAGCCAAGGAGACTTCCAACGATTCATTGCGGCACCGCTTCACGCACAAGACGCATTCAATCTCATGGCGGAGATCTTCAACCTTACGGATCGATTCCAGTGCCCTGCAATCGTCCTCTCCGACCTCCTCATCTCTGAAGGCCACTACTCCGTAGACCCCGAAGAGTTGGACTTCTTCCCGACGATCGATCGTGGCTCCACCATCACCGAGCACGCCGTAGGAAAGACCGACTACCTTCGGTACAAGTTCACGGAGAGCGGCATCTCTCCCAGAGCCGTCGCTGGCCTTGAGGGTTACGTCCATGTGGTCGCTACCGACGAGCATGAGGAAAACTCAGGACTGATTTCAGACGAGTTCACCAACCCTCACAAGCGGCGCGCCATGGTCGAAAAGCGCTCCCGCAAGTTCGAGAACATCGTCGCGGAGATCGCTCCCCCCGAGCTGGTCGGCCCCGCCGACGCCGATGTAACCATGATCGGCTGGGGCTCAACCTTCGCCGCGATGCATGATTCGTTGGCCCTGCTCACCGACCGAGGGATCACCGCCAACTTCCTATCGGTCAAGTGGATCGTTCCGCTGCACGCCGACAAGATTGCAGAAGTCTTCGCCAACGCGAAGCGCACGATCATCGTGGAGAACAACCAATCCGGCCAGTTCGCCCGCTACCTGCGTGGCGAAACCGGTCTCGTGCCCGACGGGCACATCCGCAAGTACGACGGTGAGCCGTTCATGCCCCATCACATCGCTGACGGCGTGGAAGACAACCTCAAGAACAACACCGAGCAATTCATTCCTTTCCAGGAAATCGTGGTCTAAGGAGTTTCGAAATGACGACGACCATTGAACTGACAGCAAAAGACTTCAAGGGTGTCGACCCCGACTGGTGCCCTGGCTGTGGACACTTCGGAGTCCTCAACTCCATCCAACGGGCATACGCCGACGTCGGCCTCCAGCCTCACGAGGTAGTGACGGTAAGCGGCATCGGCTGCTCGTCCAACGCCCCTGGCTACATCAACACCTACGGCATGCACACCCTCCACGGGCGCGCATTGCCTTTCGCCACTGGCGTCAAGATGGCCAACCACGAACTCACGGTCATCGCCACTGGCGGTGACGGTGACGGCTACGGTATCGGCGCCGGCCACTTCACCCACGCTGCCCGGCGCAACGTGGACATCACCTACGTGGTGATGAACAACCAGATCTACGGCCTCACCACTGGCCAGATGTCGCCAACCAGCCGCCCGGGCCTCACCACAAAGAGCACCCCCTTCGGGAGCATCGAATACCCCTACAACCCCATCACGTCAGCCATCATGAATGGCGCAACGTATGTGGCGCGGGGATACAGTGGTGACATCCGCGGAACCACCAAGCTCATCGCTGATGGCATCCGACACAAGGGCTTCTCGCTCATCGACATCCACAGCCCTTGCGTGACGTTCAACTTGGAGAACACACACGACTTCTTCAAGCAACGCATCAAGAAGCTCGACGAAGTTGAGCACGACGCGTCAGACTGGAAAGCTGCGTGCGAGTACGCCATGGAGTGGGGCGACACGATTTACACCGGCCTGTTCTTCGAGGTCGAATCCGAGTCCCTCTCCCAACTCGACCCCATCTTGAAAGAAGGCGGCCCCATCGCCAAGCGATCCTTGCCGCTCACGCCTGAGCAGGCGGATCGCCTC
This sequence comes from Chloroflexota bacterium, assembly GCA_027618515.1. Lineage (GTDB taxonomy): Bacteria > Chloroflexota > Dehalococcoidia > Lucifugimonadales > Australimonadaceae > CALGTL01. The sequence continues at coordinate 16,893 of JAQCEV010000006.1, forward strand.
AAGAGCAGGTTGATGTAGCTGGTTCCCGAAGTGAAGCAAGAGGGGCGCTCAACTGAGCGCCCCTCTTTTTTGTCCACGGAACACGTCGAAGCCTAGCTGCCGCCAACGTACACTAAACACGCCGCATACCCACTCGCGGAGTGTTCTATGGCTGAACCGGTGACAATGCCCCAGATGGGCTTCGACATGCGCGAAGCAACCATCGTGCGATGGCTCAAACGTGAAGGGGACGCCGTCACCATCGGCGAACCCATCGCCGAGGTGGAGACCGATAAGGCCATCGTTGAGCTTGAATCCCCCGCCGAGGGCATCCTACTCGCCATCACCGCCAATGAGGGCGCTCTCGTGCCCGTGGACGGCGTCCTCGCCCACGTTGGCATGCTTGGCGAGCCTCGGCCCGCCTCAGGCCCCACGCAGCCCTTAGCGCCCGCGCCGCGCGTGTCACCCGTGGCCCAGCGTATCGCCACCGAACGCGGCGTCGACACCACGGCCGTCACCCGCACCGGGCCACAAGGACAAGTGACCAAACAAGATGTCCTAGACGCCGCTGGCAACGCGGCGCCAGCCCCAGCCAGCATTCGCGCAGGATTCCCGCCTCGCACGCCCAACGCCGATGGCAAGATTGTCCTTGGCCCTATGGGCGAAGCGATCGCGAGGCGCACCCAAGCGACCATCCGCGATGTCCCTCACATCTACTTCACCGTTACCGTCGACATGACCACCGCATTGGATTTTAGGCGCGAAATCAACCGCACTCACGATGGCACAACGCGTGTCAGCCTCAACGACATCATCATCAAGGCAGCAACCCTCACGCTGCTCAAGTACCCCGTATTCAACTCGACCTACGCGGGCGACCACCTCATCGTCCACCCCTACGTGAACATCGGAGTAGCCATCGCTCTATCGCAAGGCCTCATGGTCCCCGCGATCCTCAACTGCGAACGCAAGTCCCTTGGCGAAATCGCCGAGGGCGCCAAAGACCTTGCTGATCGAGCTACGAACGGCACGCTCCGGCAGGCTGAATACTCAGGCACCTTTACCGTCAGCAACCTAGGCATGTTCGGCGTTGACTCGTTCACCAGCATCATCGTTGCGCCGCAAGTCGCTGTGCTCAGCGTTTCCGCCGTCAAGCCCACCCCCGTGGTGGTGAACCACGAGATCGTCGTCCGCCAGATCATGTCAGTCACCATCGGCGTTGACCACCGTGCAGCCAACGGCGCCGAGGCCGCGCAGTTCTTGGCCGCGTTCAAGCGTTTGCTGGAAGAGCCCACGCTACTCGGTAGCTAGCCAATAGCCAGTACGCACGATCCGCATTTCAAGCCCCAGCTTGACGATGCGACCTCGTGTCTGGGCCTGGTAGCATTGGGGGCAATATGCCACTTACCCCTGACCAACAAGCTGAGGTCGACGCCCTACGCGGCGAGACCTACCAGACCCGCCGAGCCACCGTCCCTGCACTGGAAGAGATCCTGTATCAGGCCCTCCCCGTACTAGACCACGGCTTCGTTCGGGTCATCGACTACATGGGCGACGACGCAGCCGTCGTGCAAGCGGCGCGCGTGTCCTACGGCAAAGGCACCAAACGCACCCGCGACGACGCTGGCCTCATCAACTACCTCATGCGGAACGCGCACACTTCACCCTTCGAGATGTGCGACCTGAAGATACACGTCAAGTTGCCCATCTTCATCGCTCGCCAGTGGATACGCCATCGCACGGCCTCGGTGAACGAATACTCTGCGCGGTACTCTATGCTCGACACCGAGTTCTACGTGCCGGAGCCTGCGCAACTCGCCGCCCAGTCCGACGCCAACCGCCAGGGCCGCGACACCGTACTCGGCTCAGAGGAGTCGCAAGCGGTACTCGCTTTACTGAAATCAGACGCCGAGCAGGCCTTCGATCACTACCACCAGATGCTCAACCGCGACGGCGATGACAACGAGCTAGATCCCAGCCGCAGCGGTCTCGCCAGAGAACTTGCTCGGATGAATCTCCCCCTCAGCGCCTACACGCAGTGGTACTGGAAGGTAAACCTTCACAACCTGCTCCACTTCCTACGCCTACGGGCTGATGCCCACGCACAGTGGGAGATCCGCGCCTACGCCGACGTGCTGCTGGATGTCGTCCGGAAATGGACGCCACTCACTTACGACGCTTTCATGACCTACAGCGTTGGTGGGGCACACCTAACCGACGAAGGCCTCGAAGTCGTCCGCAAGCTCATCGCGGGCGAAACCATCGACCCTGCGACGCTCAAGATGTCTCCTCGCGAATGGCGGGAGCTCAAAGCGACTCTGGGCATCACCGACTAGCGGGAGCCTACGGGCTGGTGCTTCCTCTCTCTCCGAACTCAACCCGCACTTCCCTTGACCAAAAGAAAGGCCCCGCTCGAGTGAGCGGGGCCTTTTCATCGTCTCAGTTTGAGAGCGTCGCTGTTAGGCGACCACTCCTCGGCGGCGGAGCATTGCAAAACCGCCACCTGTGAAGAGCACACCAGCCGCGAGTACCAGCAGTGCGATCATCGGAACCAACTCGTCACCAGCTGACGGCGGTGTCGGAACCGAACCATCGGTCGGAACGAACGCGCCCATGTCCTGAGCAGCAGCATAAAGGTTAGCAGCGGCCGTAACAGTCAGGCCTGACTGGGACAGCACTGTGCCCGTGTACGCGTCTGCAAGTGCCCCTGTGGGCGACGTTGTGGGCGACAAAGCGATGACCAACTGCGCGCTTGCCTTGGCACTCTCCGCGCGAACGATTATTTCGTCTGCAGCAGCGATCACTGCGTCTGCTCCTGCAACCACAGTGGCATTGTCAGGGCCGTTCACTTTCGCAGCAGCAGCCTGAGCCTTCGCGTCATCGGCGTAAGCCAGGATACCGATACCGTCGCCAGGGCCACCCAAACCGTCAATCACATTGATGACGTGCTGAGCGTGACTCTGCATATCTGCGAGTACTGCCGAGTCCTTTGAGAGAGCTGCGTGTGCAGCAGCAACGCTTGCCTGGCCGTGGAGTGCAACTGCAAGTCCGTTGCCGGATGCCGTCGAACCTGAAGCCGTAAGGAGACTACGGAACGGCCCGAGAACCCCAGCCGCGATGGTAGCGCTGAACGCCGGCGCACCTGAGGTCGCGGGGTCTGGGTCTGGAACGGGTTCCTTCGTCAACACAAGCTGCACGTATGTGGCTGCAAGGTTTTCGTTGGTGGGGGATACCCATGTTCCATTGATGCTAGGTCCGTTGAACGTCCCGACGCTAACCTTGGCGCCGCTGGAGCTAACGAGCCAGCCTTCATATCTGAAACCCGAACCTGCCGACGGAGCGTCGGTCAAGCCGAGTGCCAGACTGTTGCTCGCGCCAAGCGCGGATCCTGATGCGTCGCGAATGGTGGCTGTACCACCAAGTGTCACGGCTTGGGCGTTGGCCGCCGTTGCCGAGATGAGCATGGCAAACAACAACGTGAGTGCCATCGTGATTTGGAGCTTTCGGCGCGTAAACATCCCGCCTCCTGTGTCCGACGTTCTATGGAGCATTCCAGCGTGCTTAGGAGCCTATCACTCCCACGAACCCGCTGGTATAGCCGCTTCAACTCTGCTGGCCTGCGTGCTGTCTGTACGAACTTAACAGTAAGCAGGCGGCGCGCATTATAGTACACGTAAACAATCGTACATAGGATCCGAGACCTAGATTTGACCGGACTTTTGTCGTAGAGGCCCCACCAATCTGTGAAGATTGTCTCCTCGCTGCCCACATCGACACGAGCCTGCTGACAACCGCTCACTCTCAGAGAACCAATCGGGGCCCTCTCCCCGCCGCAATGCGCACACCCTGCACGTACGAGACGCAGTGCTGCTTCTCAGCAAAAATTGCCCCGAGCTTTCCGCTAACGCAACAGGGTCACCGCCCCTAGTGGTAGGACAACCGTCACGTCGTCGCCAACCTTCACGTCGGCGCCCGCATCGCGCTGTGCAACCGCACATATCAGCTCGCCGTTGCCAACCCTGACTCGCAATTCGGACTCGCCACCGCGGAATTCCCGTGCAACTATCACCCCCGCCAGCGCACCCGCTGGTACCGCGCCGCGCCGCGCGGAAGTCACCGTTACCCCTCGTTCATCTATCAGCACGAGAACGTCACCTCCCGAGCCGACGCCGACCGGAACGGCCCCCCAGACCGCCAGCATCCCTATCGCGCACTCAACCTGAGCTACGCCCCCTGCTTGGACAAGCTTCCCAGGGAGGATGTTCCGCATACCCAGAGATCGCGCAACCAGCTCGCTGGCTGGCGCCCTGAACAACGCCTCTGGCGTGCCAGCCTGCACCACCAACCCGCCGTCCATGAACACGATGGCATCCGCGATCGCGAAAGCCTCGTCCTTGTCATGCGTGACGCAGATCGCCGTCACGCCCACTTCTTTAAGGATCGACCGCACTTGTACTTGCAGCGACTCGCGTAACACGCGATCCAGCGAGCCAAGAGGTTCGTCCAGCATCAGCAGTTTGGGTTCTGGGGCCAGCGACCGCGCCAGCGCCACCCGCTGACGCTCACCGCCGGAAAGTTCGTGGACCTTCCGCCTTCCGTAACCCGCAAGCCCCACCAGCTCCAGCAACTCGTCCACACGTCGGCGGATCGCATCGCCGGATCGCCGCTGCATCCGCATCCCGAAACCCACGTTCCCCTGAACGTCCATGTGCGGAAACAGCGCGAGATCCTGGAACATCAGGCCAAAGCCCCTCATGTGGGGAGCGACAGCCTCCTGACTCTTCCCGTCGAACAGCACGGCCCCGGAATCCAGCGTCTCCAAACCAGAGATCAGCCTCAACAGCGTGCTCTTCCCGCAGCCGCTTGGGCCCAGCAAGCACACCAACTCGCCCCGTTCGGCCGTCAGCGAAACATCACGCACTACTGGCGCCGCGCCGAAGGACTTCGAAACATCTCGAACCTCAAGTGCAGGCATCAGAAACCACCCACGTTCCGGTAGCGGAACCGCTCGATCGCCACGAACCCCACCGTCACCACGGCCATCAGCAACGTGCTCATCGCCAGCGCCTGCCCCAGATTCGACTCCCCCGGTTGCCCAAGCAAACGGAAGGTTGCCACCGGGATCGTCGTGAACTCAGGCCGCACCAGCAACAACGACGCTCCGAACTCTCCCATCGACACCGCGAACGCAAACGTCGCTCCCACCAGCAGAGCGCGCGCGATAATCGGGAGTTCAACGTGTATGAAAACGTTCAGCGGCGTCGCACCCAGCAGCGCCGCTGATTCCTTAAGGTGTGGCGGCATCCCTCGCAGCACCGGCAGCACGCTCCTGATCACGAACGGATACGCGACCAGCGAATGCGCGATCACCAGGATCAGCCACGACCCGCGTAGGTCGATCGGTGCGCGATTGAACGCCACCAGGAACCCGAATCCAAGCGTCACCGCTGACACCCCCAACGGCGCCATGAACAACGCATCCACCACGCCAGAGCGCCCACGACGACGCACGATGACGTATGACGCCGCCGTGCCTACCGCCAGCGCTATCACCATCGACGCCAGCGCAAAGCGTATCGAGTTCCAGATCACCATCAAGGGTGACACGTAGAAGTACGAACCTCGGTCGTCCGTAAACAGGCCCACGAAGTGCGTCAACGAGTACCCACCGCCGGACGACACCGCTCGCTCCACCAGCGCCACCAATGGCGACAGCACCACCAGCAATCCGACCACGATCGCCGCCAGCACAGCCACGTCCCGGAAGCCCCGCCTCTTACGCATGACCGCGTCCACGGGAACGAACGTGATCGGCACTGCGCTTTGCGCCTGCAACCTCGTGTACACCAGCAAGAACGCCGACGTGAACGCTAGTTGCACCAGCGCGAGGGCTCCCGCCACATCCAGCCGGAACAGCTTCACCGTCAGTTCGTAGATGGACACCTCCAGCGTCGCGAACCGTGGCCCGCCCAAGACGAGCACGACGCCGAAAGACGTGAACGAGAAAACGAACACCAGCACCGCCGAGGACAACAACGAAGGCATCAGCAGCGGCAACGTCACGTGGGTGAACGTCCTGATTCGCCCTGCGCCCAACATCGCCGCACTCTCACCGAATCGCGGGCTCAGGTTGGACCAGAACGCCGACACTATCCGCACGACGATCGCGTAGTTGTAGAACGCGTGCGCCATGAAGATGATCGTCAGCGTGTTCGTCACCTGCACCTGCGGCCCGTCGTCACCGAACAGGCCCGCGAGCGCCGTGTTCACCAATCCCTGTGGCCCCAACAACGCGATGAAGCCCATCGCCACCACTATCGTTGGCATGATGAACGGCAGCGTCGTCAGCGCCTTCAGCACCGTCTTGCCCGGAAACTCATGCCTGGCGAACAGGTACGCCACAGGCAGACCGACGATCAACGTCAGCGCCGTGGAAACGGCCGCCTGCCACACCGTGAACCAGATCCGGCCAAGATAGTACGGATCACCCAGTACCACCCAGAACGGGTCAGGGCTAAACTCCCCGCCGCCGAAACTCCTCCCCAGGATCGCTGCCAGGGGGTACAGGAAGAACGCGGCGAGGAACGCCACTGGCCCGATGACCAGCAGTCTGTTGGCCGTCAACGCAGAACCACCTCGGTCCAAGCCTGGATCCACTGCTCGCGCTTCTCACCGATCTCTAGTGCACCGATATCAGCGGGCTCCGACGGAATCTCAGCGAACCTGAACGAGTCAGGTATAGCTGCGTTCTGATTCACCGGGTACACGAACATCTGCTCAGGGAAATCTTCCTGGAAGCTCGTCCCCAGCGCGAAGTCGATGAACTTCTTGGCCAGATTCTTGCTGTTGGCGCCCTTCAGGATGCCGATGCCCTCGATCTGCAAGAAAGACGCCTTGTCGATCAGGATGTTGCCCGTCGGGGGTACCTCCACTGGCTCAGCCGAGAACAGATACTCCGCCGCAGGACTCGTCGCGTAGCTAACCACCAACGGCCTGTCCCCGCCGTACTGCGAGAAATCCGTGTAGTACGCCGCGGTCCATCCGTCCTTCACCAGCACATCGTTCGCGCGCAGGTCACGCCAGAAGTCCAGGTAGTCGTAATCGTCATCTTCGCCGAAGTACGACACCGTCGATATCAGGAAGGCCAGCCCAGGCGACGACGAAGCCGCGTTCTCCACCACCAGGCGCCCCTTCCAGTCGGGGCCCGTCAGCTCCTCCAGCGTCGTCGGGGGCGTCAGGCCATGGTCTGCCAGGTACGCGATGTCGTAGTTCAGGTTCACGTACCCGTAGTCGATCGACGTCACGTGCCCGCTCTCGTCAAGGACGAACTGCGCGGGCACCTCGTCCAGCAAGTCAGGGCGATACTCGTCGAATATCTCCTCGTCCAACGCCCGACCCAAGTACGTATTGTCGATCCCGTACAGCAGGTCAGCCGATGGGTTCCCCTTCTCCAGGATCGCCCTTACCAACGCCTCGCCAGCGTCGCCCGCTGGCTGGAGCACAACGGTCGCGTTGTGCTCCGCCTCGAACTCCGCAATCAACTCCTCGCTGATGGCGAAGCTATCGTGGGTCATGATCACCAACTCGTTGTCCGCGTCCCCACGACACGCCACGGCAAACACCGTCATAAGCATCATCAAAGCAACCGCTGCTGAAATCTTCACGCTGAATCTCCCCATTCTTACTTCGTCACGCGCCCCGTGGCTTCGCCGCAAGGCAACAAAAAAGCCGCCCTCACTGGGCGGCCACGAAGCATGGAAAACCACTCTCCCTCCGCTGGCATTACCCAGATCAGGTTTAGGGGTCGACAACGTTTGCGTTGTCCTCTCAGCCTGGCTTCCCAAGCTCCCCCGGGGCATATTCGATTAGCGTCAGATTAGAGATAGAACGCCAAGCCTGTCAATAGTCCCACCGATCCCCAGTTGCCAACAACGCCGGTCGAAACCTAGCGTTTCGGGGGGTCACCAGCCCGGCCCTAAATTTGGCGTCCACCGCATCAATTCCATTGAAACGCCGATTTTCGCTATGCTATACTCGCCGCTGCACGCCCGTGCTACACCCTTTAAGGCACAGTAGGAGGTGTTGATTTGGCGACGTTACGAAAAGGTGACCTGGCCGCATTGGTAGCTAAGAAGCTGGATGGCCCCCGTTCCCAGGGTGACGCTGCTCTCAATGCAGTCCTTGACGCTGTCCACGACGCTCTTGCAGACGGCAACCGCGTCGTACTCACCGGATTCGGCGCTTTCGAAGCCCGTCAGGTGAAGGAGCGCGAAGTCCGCGCGATACGCGGCGCACAAGCAGGACAACGCGTAAAGGTGCCTTCGCACCTGCGCGTCGGCTTCACCCCAGGCTCATACCTGGCAAGCGCCGTACGCGGCAAGAAGTAGACCGTACGCTGGCCACCAACCAGCGCCCGACCGTGACCTAGTTGAACAGCCACCCTCTGCAGTGGCTGTTCTTTTTTCCTCCCAGACGCCTTTGGCACTGCCAAACGCCTCTGGAATACCAGCGATCGTCGTTTAGCATGGTGTCATGGACGCCGATAAAAAACGGTTCGTCGCCTTGGTCGACCTCGACGCCTTCTACGCCTCCGTGGAAACGCTCGACGACCCTACGCTCGCGGGCAAGCCACTGCTCATCGGCGGATCGCCCACGTCCCGGGGAGTCGTCGCTGCTGCCTCCTACGAAGCTCGCAAATACGGGTGCCACTCTGCCATGCCCATGTCCCGGGCCGTCAAGCTCTGCCCCACCGCCATCATCATCAGCCCTCACTTCCCCCTCTATCGAGAGCACTCCCAGAAAGTCATGGACGTCCTGCGTCGCGAGTCGGCGCTCGTCCAGCAGATGTCCATCGACGAAGCGTACGTTGACCTCACTCCCATGGCCGAAACCATCGAGGAAGCTGAGGGCCTAGCCCACCGCATGCAAGGCCGGATCCGCCTAGACCTGGGCCTACCCGCCTCCGTCGGCCTCGCCTCCAACAAACTCATCGCCAAAGTCGCCTGCGAGACTGGCAAGCCCCAGGGGTTCGTTGTCGTCAGGCACGGCGACGAATCGGCGTTCTTGGCCGACTTGGAGGTGCGAGCGCTCCCCGGGATCGGCCCGCAGTCCGCGCAGAAGCTACGCAATAGCGGTTTCGCGACCCTTGGCCAGATTGCCGACGCACCCCTCCAAACCATCATGGCTGTCCTCGGCCCCTACGGCGCGTTGATCCAGCGCCGAGCTCGTGGTGAAGACTCATCCCCCATCTCCACTGACCGCGATACCAAATCCGTCAGCGCGGAAGAAACCTTCGCCGAGGACGTCACTGACCCCCAGGCCCTCGCCGACGAGGCCGCCCGCCTAGCTGGACGCGTGGCCAAATCCCTATCGGATCATGGCCTCGTCGCCCGAACCGTCACCCTCAAACTCCGCAACGCCGAGTTCCTCACCATCACGCGTTCCACCTCCCGCGATCGCTCCACCGCAGATGTCGAAGCCATCGCCGCTGACGCGCTCCACCTCCTCCACGCCAACTGGACCGAAGGCGACCCCGTTCGCCTCATAGGCGTAGGTGCCTCCAACCTCCGCCTCGTCCGCGCCCCAGGCCAGCTCGCCATGGACATCTGAGACCTGGGCATCCAGCGCGACATGGGTCAACGCGACGATGCCCAGGGGCCTGATCCGGGCTCGTCTACGGTGGCCTCGCTGATAACCTATTGACCACAAGACCAAGAGGTGAATGCCCCGTGTTGATGCTCAGCGAGGACGAGGTTCGCGACCTGCTCCCCATGAACGAGTGCGTAGACGTGCTCGATGACCTATTCAAAGAGATGGCCGCAGGCACCGTTTCCAACATGAACCGCTACCGCGTGCCCCTGCCGCGCGGCTCCATGCAAGTCATGGCAGGCATGTCGTCGGCCAACGGAGCCACCGGTCTCAAGACCTACGTCACCGGCGCTGGCGCCCCCTCCCAGATGGTCGTCCTGCTGTTCGACCTCGCAACCGCCGCGCCCATCGCCTTCGTCGCTGCCAACGCCCTAGGCGCTATCCGCACGGGTGCCGCCAGCGGTGTCGCCACGCGGCACATGGCTCGCGCAGACGCCAAGATCGCTGCCATCATCGGCACCGGCTCTCAGGCACACACGCAACTCGCAGCAGTCGCAGCAGCCCGACCGCTGGACCGCGCTCTCGTGTACAGCCGCACCCAAGAGAAACGCGAGCGTTTTGCCGCAGAGATGGCCGCTGAACTCGGCATACCGGTCGAAGCCGTAGCCACCGCCGAGGACGCTGTTGCCGGGGCCGACATCGTCTGCACCATCACCAACTCCCGCGATCCGGTCTTCGACGGCACCAAGCTCAAGCCTGGCACCCACGTGAACGCCGCTGGCTCCAACGGCTGGATCCGTCGTGAGGTCGACGACGAGACCATCAAGCGCAGCGCGCTCATCGCCTGCGATGACATCTCCGACGCCAAGATCGAATGCGGCGAACTGATCTGGGCCGCAGAGCGCCGCATATTCCGGTGGGAAACCGCCGTTGAATTACGCGACGTTGTCGGCGGCCGAGTAGCAGGACGCCCCACGCCAGACGCCATCACCCTATTCGAATCCCAGGGCCTCGCGGTCGAAGACGTCGCCGCAGGGATGCATGTCTACCGCAAAGCGCTGGAGCGTGGCATCGGCCGCCAGGTGGACGTCTAGACCGCCCCGCAACAACTATTCCTACCAACGGTAAGACCAACAAAAGAGAGGACCAAATCGTGCAAGAAGCCGACCCACGGCCATCCAAGCTAGAGATTTTGCCCGACGGCCTACACATCGTGTGGCCCGACGGTTTTGAGACCCTCATGCCGCACCGCTACGTGCGCGGCAACTGCTCCTGCGCCGAATGCGTCGACGAGCTCAGCCACGTCAGGCGCACCGGTGTCGATGATGTCCCGACTGATGTCGAGATCGTCGAGTACATGGATGTCGGCCGTTACGCCGTCGGCCTCCTCTTCAGCGACCTCCACGACAGCGGGATATTCCCGTTCAAGCGCCTGCGCGCCCTCGCCGACGGCCAAGACCCGGACGCATAGTCCTGCACAAGCCCCAAGCACGAAAGAGCCCCGGTCGCTGATCGCGTCCGGGGCTCTTTTCGTTGCCTATCTCGGCCTATCCACCGCTAGCTAGCTTGCGCCGCAGCGGTCTCCTCAGCAGGCTCGATTTCGTCCTGCATGTTCATACGCTCTTTGAGGCCCTTGATGGCATCGTGAGCGCCATACACCGTAGTCAACTTGCCATTGACCCGAACCCGCATCTTGCTGATGTGGTCAGTCTTGGACAGCAGCCACAGTGACCAATTCAAAGCCGACCGCTTGAGTCTTGGAAAGACCCGCAGCAACTCTTCCCCCTGGTACTCGAAAACCTCATCGGGGCGCCGCATGAGCTCTTCGTAGATCATGGCCTGCAGTGGCGGTAGTCCCCCCTCCGCTGGCAGGCTGTACTCAGAAATCTGAGTGATCTTCATTTTCCCGCTCCTCTCGCGTTTTGGTCAAAAACCTAGGCGAGAGTCTAGGTAAAGTATTAGCTTCTGTATAGCGTTTCCAAGTGTCGAACAGCACATCTTGCGTGCAGTCCCGCGCGCACCATCTGCGCGCCAGCGCCAGGCCAGCCAATCATGCTCTGCCCCGCAGCGATCCTAAGGCGAGCGTCTCCTCACTCCGACGCCTGCAGATCCTGCACCAGCACCGCTGCATCCACGTACCCCGACCCCACTATCTGCGCGATCAACGGCACCGCCTCGTCAACGCGACCCGATCTGATCAGCGACTTCGCCGTGATGTAGTCCAGGTACACGCCGTCCGGGTCTGTCGTCGCCGCCAGGCCCCTCGCCCCAGCCGCAACCTCGATCGCGCGATCGTACTCGCCCGCCACCAGCAGTGTCAGCGCAAGCTGCTCCCGTGGATCGCGATAGCCCGGTAGCAAGGCTGCCGTCTTCTCTGCCGTCGCTATCGCCAATTCACCGAACCTCGCAGCATCCAGCGCAGCCATCTCCTGCGTGATCTTCCCGGCCGTTACCCATGCTCGGTAATCCATCGGATTGCGGTCGAACGCGCCTTCGACAACGCCCAACGCCTCCTGGAGCCCCGCGATACGCAGATCCTGCGTCGACGCCGCTCGCGATCCGAGCAGCAAGCCACGGCCCAACAGCAATCGTGGAACCGCCGCTGCGGGGTAAGACTCCACCGCAGACTCCAGCAATTCGCCTGCCCGAACCGGTCGCCCCGATTCGCTCGCGACTTCTGCCCTCGCGACCAAGCTCGATACGCTCAGCGGACCAACCACCACCTGCCACCAAGCGACCGTCGCCACCAGCCCGACCACCACCGCGATCGCCACTTGCGGCCCACGTCTGCCGCCCACCACCTGCACCTGCCGTTGACCACGAAGCAACCGCCGACCCGACTTCCCACGCTCGCTGACTAGCGCGGGCTCAGCCTCCCACTGCTCCGCCGTCCAACCCAAGACCGCCGCCACCGTCCCGATCAGCACCCACGTCAACGCAAGATCCGCCACCTGCGGCTTGCCCGCCATCTGCTCGACGAACCTACCGACCAGCGACGCCAGCAATCCCGCGACAACGAACCCTACCCACGTCGGCATCGAGCCCGCCCTCGCCGAACGAACCAACCGCAGCCCTGCTGCCGCCACCGCGACCAGCAATACGGCGTACGCGATCAGCCCCAGCGCCCCCACCTCGACCGCCGTGTGGACGATAGCGTTATGAGCATGGTTGGGACGTGAAGCCATGCGGGTGTCGCCAGCAAGCGGGAACGCGTAGCCGAACATATCCGGCCCGTAGCCCACCACCTGATGGAGCGGGGCCCACGACAACTCCGGCATATCGTCGAACCGCCCTGTGTCGACCCACGGCACATCAGCGTAAACGTCCAGCGAGACATCCCAGATCGTGAACCTGCCCGTGAGCCCGCCCCCCGCAGACGTGAACGCCGACCCCACGCTCAGCAAGCGCTCGTCGAACTGCCCGCTCGTGTCCACGTCGCCCGGCACCGGCACGTAGCTCATAACGAACGCGAAACCTATCGCAACAACGATGCTCACGGCGGGCGCCTTCACCACCTCGCGCCCCATGCTCCACGCTGCCATCGCCAAGAACACTACCAACGCCACAGCCAGCGAGATCATCGAGCCTCTGCTCAACGTAAACGCGATGGCCGCAGCCTGCAGCGAGATCAACGCCCCGCCGATCGCAGCATGGCTCATCAACGAATAGCGCTGACGCCACCCTTGCCACAAAGCCAGCGTCAGAGGGATCGTCAGGATCAGATATGCCGCACCGAAGATGGGATTCCCGAACGTCAGTGGCACTCTGGAAGACGGCGAGGCATCCACTCGCAGCAGGTCGATCCCGAAATGCTGCCCCATGCCATACCAGCCGATGAGCACCGCAGGCACCGTGACCGCCCACAGCAGCCGACGCACCTGAGCCCCCGACCGCAAGCGTGTCGCGATGACTGCGAACACCACCAGGTACGACAGCAAGCTCGCCACACCGAAGCTATCCCAACCAACGTCCGGCCCCAGCAAGCTCACCACAGGCATCGGCGAAACCATCGCTGACACCGAAGTCGCCACGAGCACCGGTAGCGCGCTCAACAGGATCGGTCGAGACCTGATCGTCAGCCATCCCCGCATCAGCGGGAAGCCAGCACCAGTCCGTGCCCACTCCGCCACCACGAGAACGATCAGGAGCAGCGCGAACGTCCGCTGGAGGAAAACCTTCGGCACCTCAGACGCACCCACCAGCCAGTCCTGGTGCACGGCTGCCAGTGGCACCAACGCAACGCTCGCCAGCCAGCACGCCTCGATCGCCAGCGCGAGAGTCAACGCGGAACGTGGGAACGCCCGCCTCTGGGAGGTAGCCATGCGCCGATTCTAGGTCGCTGTCCGACGCCTTGTAACCCGACTCCCTCACATGGTTCGGTCAGGGGGCGGCCAGATCTGGCGCGCCCCCTTATTCGCTCACGTCAGACCAACTCCGCCACCGCCCGCTCGATCCTCACCGCCGCCTCCTCGGTCGTCACATCGGGATCGAACACGATTGGCTCACCGATACGCAGTTCCACCCTGCCCCGACGCAGCATCGGTGCGTATGACGGGAAACCGTAGCGCGTCACTTGCAGTCGCATCGGGATCACGGGAACCCTCGCCTGCGTGGCCACTAACCCGATACCTGCCTTGAAAGGCTTCATCGGCCCTCCCACGGTAAGTTCACCTTCCGGGTAGATCAGCACCGACCAACCGTCGTCGAGGATCCGTCCCAGGTTCTCCAGGCTAGGCCGCACCGGCCCCTCTTTGGCGAATGGGAACCCATTCCCCAGCAGCGGGATCAGCCACGACCTCAAGCGATTCTTGAACATATGTGATGACGCAGCAATGGCCAACCGGCCACGGATATGCCCCGGGAGCGCCTTCAGCAACACGCCGTTGTCCAAGTGCAGATGATGGTTGGAAGCCAGCATCACCGGCCCCTTTACACCCGTCAAATTCCTTTGGCCCGTGATATCTACGCTGTACACCCACGACATGAAGGGGAACACGATCGTCCGCTGAACGAACCCACGGAACCCGCGTGCCCACATCCGGCGTCCCCAGCCAGGGAACCCGAATTGCACGGGTGAGCCTGCCGCGTTCGCCACCAAAACCCGTAGTTCCTCTACCGTCGTTTCTGCGGTGACCGCGCTATCGTCCACGTATGCGCGTAGCTGCTCCTCCATCAGTGAAAGCAATCCCACGCGGCTGAGCGAATCCAAGCCCAGACCTTCGCCCAGCGTCAGGTGAGGCAGCACGTCGGCGACCGAGATACCCGCGAGCTCAGCGACGATGCTCTCCACCGTCACAGGAGCCTTCGCGTTCCGCTCAGGTACGACCACCCCCGAAGCCTCGGCCCCGCTCTCCAACACCTTGATGACCTCGTGCTTCTTCACCTTCAACGTGTGCGTTCGAGGCAGATCCTCGCCCGGCCACACCGTGAACCCCTGGATGCGCTGATGCTCCCCGAGCTGAGCGTTCGTCCACCGCACAGCGGCATCCGCGTCGCCCCCCTCCCGCATAACCAACGCCGCGTGAACCTGCGTGCCGCCAGAGAGCCCAACGACCGCACTGCCCGTGACGTCGGGGTGAGTATCCAGGATCCGCTCGATGTCGTCGGGGAACACGTTCTGCCCCGTCGCCAACACGATCATGTCTTTCTTACGACCGGACAAGTGCAGGTAGCCATCCGCGTCGAATGACCCGATATCCCCTGTCTTGTACCAGCCATCCTCCAACACTGCAGCCGTCTGCTCAGGAGCCTCCAGTAGCCTGGGAAAACGTTCGGCCCCTTGACCACCACCTCGCCGTCAGCCGCAATCTTCACCTCGATGCCTGGCACCGGCAGGCCAGCCTAACCGTACCGCGGGTTCGCCAATGTGTGGATGGAGATAACCGGCGACGTCTCCGTCGCGCCGTAGCCTTCGATCACCTTGACCCCCAGGTTCGTCCACTTGCGAGCGAGCACAGGATCAAGCGCCGCCCCACCCGCCACGAAGAAGTCCAACGCTCCGCCCATCTTGCGATGAACCTGCGCGAACAGCATCCGTCGCATCCTCATCGGCAAGCGAGCCGCTAAACGATTCATCCCGTTCCACATGCGCTGCTTGCCCTTACGTGCGACCTCCGCCTCGATGCCATTCATGAACAACGTCAGCACCTGTGGCACGAGGATCATCGTCGTAACCCGGCGCTCCTTCATCGTCTTCATGATGTTCACGGGTTGCATGCTCGTCAGGTACGTCACGTCGGCGCCGCACGAGAACGCCAGGTACAGGCCCCCCATCTGCTCGAGCATGTGGCTCAGCGGCAGCAGCGACACCACCCGGTAGGACGGCTTGCCTGGGATGTAATGGCGGATCTCCTCAAGGTTCGACAAGATGTTCTTGTGGGTGAGCATCACCCCCTTCGGATCGCCCGTCGTGCCAGACGTGAACATGATCTCCGCCACATCGTCCGGCGCAAAGCTGACCGGTTGAGGCTCGCCAAAGCCGACCGTCAGTGATTCGAGACCCTCCAACAGCGCGACCTCCACGCCGATCGCAGCACCACTGCCCGCCGCGAACCGCGACGAGAAGCCGAACGAAGGCCTGGCCTTCTCGCTGATGCGTGCGACGAACCCTTCATCGCTTCGGAGGTCAACGGGCACCGGGATAGCCCCAGCGCCCATGCTCCCGAAGAAGGCGAACACCCACTGCGGCGAGTTCGGGGCCCAGATGGCCACACGATCGCCTTTCTTGATGCCCTTTTGCTGCAAGAACGAGGCAACCTTTCCGGCCTCCTCCCACATCTGGGCGTAGCTCCACGAGAGGTACCTGATTCCAGGTTTCATGAACAAAGCTGGCTTGTCGCCAAACTGTTTAGTGGAGTCATGGAGGAACGAGACGATATCTTGAGACATGACCTACTCCTTCCGCGCTTCTAATCTTTCGATGAGCCGCACCAGCCTTTGCTTGGCATTGCGCTTCATCGGCTGAAAGTGACTGAACACCATCGTTTCGAAGTCGAGCTCCACCAAGCGGTGCAACGACCTCAGGGCCTGTGCATAATCGTGGGTGACCAACCGAGCGGGCCCAGCCAATCGATTGAATCGGTACTGGAGCGCGTCACCCACCATGATCATCTTGATCGCTGGCAGGTAAAGCGAAACGCTTCCAGGCGTATGGCCAGGCGTATGGATCAACTGCACCGGATCGGGCCAATCGAGCGTCACGTCCTCAACGAACCGATCCGACGGCGTAACCGGTCCGTCGTACATGCTCCGCGACAGCTTGCGGTTGAATCGCGCAGGCAAGAGCGGGAACAGCGACCCCACGTCGTCATGCGTCTCAAGAACGTCCGCGTCGTCATCGTGAACCCCCACCGTCGCCCCCGTCCGTGCCACCACCGTGGCCAGCGCCCCCGCGTGATCTGGATGCGAGTGCGTCAGCACAACGCTCCTCACCCTATCCGTACTCAGCCCCAGACTGGCCAGGCTCTTGGCCACCAGCGGGAAGCTCCCGCGTGCGCCCGTGTCCACCAACATCACGTCGCCGTCGTGCTCGATCGCCGCGACCCGCGCGCCCAGCGACGACAGTTGGAACACTCCATCCCCGACCTCCGCAGGCTTCAGCCGGGGCAATACGCTCAATGCAGGTCCTCCAGGAAATCCACGACCGCCGCCTCATAGCGCGCGTGATCGTCGTTCCATGAGCGTACATGACCAGCCCCCGCAACCGATACGAACGTCACCAGGTCAGGTCGAGCGTCAGCGAACCGCTGGCTTGATCGCTGGTGGATCAGCCTGTCGTTATCGACGTGGAACACCAGGAAAGGCACGTCGAGTTCGTCCGCACGAGCGACATAATCGAGCGCTTCCCAGTCGATGCCGAACCGTAATCCTCCGACGAACTTGCCCGTGTTGGTCAGCAAACTTGGCAGGCCGCGACGCTCTCCACCGAAGGTGATCACGTCGCTGAAGTCCAGCATCGGCGAGTCGACGATGACCGCAACGACCTCATCAGCGAGATCTGACTCGTAAAGAAAGTTCATCACTATCCCGGCGCCCAGGCTGTAACCCGCAAGGACAACATCCTCAGCGCCATGATCAACCGCGTATTGCACTGCGGCCTCCAGGTCCACCCATTCGGTCAACCCATAGTCGTAAAAGCCGCTGTCCGACTCCGGCGCACCCTCGTCGTTCCTGTACGTGATCGCCAAAGATGTCAGGCCTAGATCGGAAACCGTCCGGAACATCCGATGGGACTCTTCGCGAGTCGCCCCCCTACCGTGCGTGAAAATCACCCACGTCGGGTCATCACCTTGCACAAGCCAGGCATCGAAATCACCAAACTCTGACGTGATGGTGACATCCTCGAAGGGGACGCCGTATGCCTGGTGAGGATCGCCATCGAACGCGAACTCCTCCATGTGCACCGCCATGCCCACCGTGAGCTGCCCGCGCACCGGGGTCAACTCACGCGTGACCTGATCCGCACTGATCTCGATGATCCGCCCCGTCTGCGCGTAGCCGCCATCCCACTCGATGCCGTACACACCGTCGGACTTCCATCGGCCATAGATCAGGTCGGTCCTATCGTTCACCGCAAGCGTCACCTGACCCGCGCTCAACGCAGCAACGGTCAAGTCAGGCTCAGAGGGGCCGTGCTCCACGATCAGCGCTCCATCCTTGATCTCACCGGCGTAGTACCAACCCGTCGCCCCGAGCGCCAAGAACGCGACCACCAACAATGCCCCTACGATTCGCGTCATCCGCTTGCGTCTCATGATCTGCCTCCGCACCCTTCCCCTGCTCGCCGCTCCAATCAGTGAAGCCCTCCGCCAAACGAAATATTGCACGCACCCGCCGTGCGCCGCTGGAGGGTCTCCGTCGCGCACGGCCACGTCTCAACGTACGTCTGTTTCCCAGAGTCTCAGCGCCTAGCTGCGCCAACGGGCTCGAAAGCCTTCGTTTGAGATTATCGGCAGCCATCCGACGCGCGTATTGATTCATCTGAACTAATCGCGTTGGTACGGGTGCACTCTATCGAACGCTCCCTCACCGTCCCCTCTCCCCGGAGCGCCGAGCGACCTTCAGTCCGGCGGACGAAGTCCATGAGTTCCGAGGGCGAGCCACGACTTGCTACACGACCGAACCCACCAACGAGCCCGGGCGAGCCCACACCATCTGCGATAAACTGCCGAACACCATGACTGAACAACCTAAACGCCTCACCGAAGACGAAGTCCGGCGCGTCGCAACCCTCTGCCGCATCGGCCTATCCGACGAAGAAATAGAGCACCTGCGCGATGATATGGCCGGCCTGATCGCCGAGGTCAGCGTCCTCCAAAGCATCGACACTTCAGGCGTAGAGCCCACTGGCCACGCCGTAGAAGAGGTGCACTCCGTCATGCGCGACGACACCGCACGCCCCGCATTAACCGTCGCCGACGTTCTGTTGAACGCGCCAAGACGCGAAGGCGACTACTTCCGCGTTCCCGCCGTCATGGACAACGGGCAGAGCTAAGGACACAAGCTATGGCTGACCAACATATCCACTACCAGAGCGTCCGGCAGATGTCGGACGCATTGCATGCCAACGAGATTTCCGCCGCTGAACTCGCCGACGCGCATTTCAAGCGCATCGCTGATCTCGACGGCCGCGTCGGCTCATACCTCGCCGTCACCCCAGATCTCGGCCACGAGCAGGCCGCATCCGCTCAGTCAGCCATCGACAGCGGCAACGCAGGCCCACTCACCGGCGTGCCCATGCAACTCAAAGACAACATGGCGACCCGTGGTGTCACCACCACCTGCGCGTCGCTCATGCTTGAGCACTTCGTCCCGCCCTACGACGCCACCGTCACCTCGGCCCTGGCGAACGCAGGCGCAGTCCTGCTCGGCAAAGGCAACATGGACGAATTCGCTATGGGTTCGTCCACCGAAACCTCGGCCTACAAACCCACGCGGAACCCCTGGGATCTCGACCGTGTACCCGGAGGATCTTCTGGAGGCCCCGCCGCCTCCGTAGCGGGCGGCCTCGCCCCCTACTCCCTGGGCTCCGACACCGGTGGCTCAATCCGCCAGCCCGCCTCGTTCTGCGGCATCGTCGGCCTCAAGCCCACGTATGGACTCGTTAGCCGCTACGGCCTCATCGCATTCGCTTCGTCTCTCGACCAGATCGGCCCTCTGACGCGCACGGTTGAAGACGCTGCCCTCGTCATGAATGCCATCGCAGGCCCCGACGTCAACGACTCCACCAGCATCTCCAGGCCAGCCATCGACTACACCATCGGCCTCAAGGACGGGGTCAAAGGCCTACGCATCGGCGTAGTCCCCGAGTACTTCGGCGAGGGCATCGACCCTGAAGTCGCTCGGCTCACCCGCGAAGCGATCAAGCAGTTGGAAGAGCTGGGCGCCGAAGTCTCCGAAGTGTCGCTGCCCAACTCCAAAGCCGCACTCGCCGTCTACTACGTCCTGTCCCCCTCCGAGTGCTCGGCCAACCTCGCCCGCTACGACGGCGTGAAGTACGGCTTCTCCACACCGGACGCCCCCAACATGATGGCCGCACTTGAGGCCACCCGAGATGGCGGCTTCGGCATCGAGGTCAAACGCCGAATCATGATGGGCACCTACGCCCTCTCATCCGGCTACTACGACGCCTACTACAAGAAGGCCCAGCAAGTACGAACCCTCATCCGCCGCGAGTTCGACGCAGCCTTCGAGAAGGTCGACGTACTCATCACGCCAACCACCCCGACCACCGCATTCAAGCTCGGTGAGATCCAAGACCCAGTCGTCATGCACGCTAACGACGTCTGCACCGTACCCGCCAACATCGCCGGCATCCCCGGCATCTCCATCCCCTGCGGCACCATCGACGGCCTCCCCGTCGGCCTCCAGTTGCTTGGCGCCCACCTCAGTGAAGCCACCCTCCTCCGCGCCGCCTACGCCTACGAACAAGCCACACCCTGGCACACCCAACACCCCGCCAACTAGCCCAGCAGCAGGCAAGCCTCTGCCAGACTCATTCCCCCCCCTCTCAACACTCGCACCGCGAGTAGCGAGAGGAGCAGCAAAAACGAGCGCAGCGACCATCGCCTACTCAGACGCCAGCACTACGCAAATACCGGGGAGCGCAGCGAACGTCTCCTGCCACGGACGCCAGCACTACGCACGTAGCGATAAGGGGCCGGGCGGGTGGGCACAATCACGTTCCCGTTCCCTCTTTGAAGAGGTCAGATGGGAAAGCTAACATGACCACCATGCCAAACAATCCCTCCATAACCTTCCTCGGTGCCACCCGCAACGTCACCGGCTCCCGATTCCTCCTGAGCGACGACCACACCCGCATCCTCATCGATTGCGGCCTGTATCAGGAGCGAGACCTCATCGCACGCAACTGGGATCCATTCCCCGTTGACCCATCCACGTTGGACGCCGTCTTCCTCACCCACGCCCACCTCGACCACAGCGGCTACCTCCCTCGGCTCGTCGGTGACGGCTTCCGAGGCTCCGTCTACTGCACGGAGGCCACCGCAGACCTCGTACGCATCCTGCTGGAGGACTCCGCCCGCATCCAAACCGAGGACGCAGCGTTCAAGAGGCGTCGGCACCAGAGAGAGCAACGCGAGGGATCCCACGCCGACGTTCCGCTGTACACCGTGGACGACGCCTTCAACGCCGTGAACCAACTCTCCCCCGTGCAGTACGGCGAAAACGTGCAGATCGGCGAGTTCAGCGCCACCTTCGCCGATGCTGGCCACATCCTCGGTTCAGCCACCCTCCGCGTTGAAGTCAACGGCAAGTCCATCGTCTTCTCTGGCGACTTGGGTCGCATGGCAGGCACGCTCCTGCACGACCCGGAACCCTACGGCGAAGCCGACTACGTGGTGATCGAATCCACCTATGGGGACCGCAAGCACCAGCTACCCGAAAACGCCTTCGACGCCATTGCCAAGTCCATCAACGAAACGGTCAAGCGCCGAGGCAACGTCCTCATCCCCAGCTTCGCCGTGGAGCGGGCCCAGGACCTGCTCTACATGCTCCGAACCATGGTGCAATCGCGCCTCATCCCGCATCTGGTCTTCTTCGTCGACAGTCCCATGGCAACCGACGTTACCAAGGTCTTCGAGCGCTACCCCGAACTCCTGGACGACGAGCTCTCAGACCTCCTCAACGATGGCGACTCGCCGTTCCGGTTCCCCGGCCTCACCTTCGTCAAAACAGTCGATGAATCCAAAGCCATCAACAACATCCACGGCACAGCCGTCATCATCGCTGGCTCAGGCATGTGCACGGGCGGGCGGATCAAGCACCATCTCGTCAACAACATCGAAGATCCCAATAGCACGGTGCTGTTCATCGGCTACCAAGCGCGAGGCACCCTCGGCCGATTGCTCGTGGAAGGCAAAGAGAACGTCCGGATCCAGGGGCAGCCCCACGACGTACGCGCCAGGATCGTGCAGGTCGACGGCATGTCAGCCCACGCGGACATCAACGGCCTGCAGCTCTGGTTGAATCAACTCAAACGAGCGCCCAAGAAAGTCTTCGTCGTCCACGGCGAAGAAGCGTCAGCGCTCTCGTTCGCCCAAACCCTCGTCGCCACCCACGGCTGGGACGCCGTCGCCCCTGAGTTCGGCAACACCTTCGAGCTTGTCTAGCGCGTGATATCCCGCCGCTGAAACACGACGAACGCCGCCGCAGTGCCGACGATCCCCACCGTCATCAGCACCAGCACATCCGCCAACGGCAAAGCGTCGGCCACTGACACGCTCAGTGGATCGTAGTAATGAAACACCGCCAGAGGCCTCAGCAACTCCGCTGGCTCCCACAGCAACGACAGGAAGTCGACGAAGAACATAACCACCACGATAGCCGTCGTGATACCCATCGCCTGCCCACCGTCACTGGTCAACGACGACACCAGCATCCCGATACCACCGATGGAGAACGCGAACGCGAACGTGGTCACCTGAATCAACACGAACGTCGCCATGCTCACTCCCTCAACGCCGGTCAGCATGAGGCCCACCCACGTCCCAGCCAGCGCAGAAACCGCAAGCGTCGCGATGCCAACCACAAGCGCCAGTCGCATCAGCACCGTCCCGCGCTCGATCTCCCGAGCCACCGCGCCCGACGTCGACGCGATCACGAACGCCGAGATCGTGACCAAGTAAGGCGGGATGCGGTAATCGGCAGCCAGGTACCCCTCAGCGTCCGTCGCGAACCCTCCCTGCGCATGCAAGATCGCCTTCATCCCCTCAGGAAGCAGCTCGAAGAAATCCGCGATGACAGCCGCCCCGCCCAACGCCTTGAACGTGTGGACGATGATCACGCTGATCCCGAACAGCCCCAGCGACACGGCCCCCAGGCCGATCCGCTGTCCGATCATGGTGCGCCAGAATAGCTCAACCATGTTGGCCCTCTGGAGCGTCCGCAGAAGCCTCTCCTTCGTCGCCTCGGTAGTAGCCCAAGAACAGCTCTTCGAGACTCATCCGCTCGTAGAGAACGTCCTCGATGTCGTAGCCAGCCAGCCCCCGGATCACGTCGTTGATGTCGCCCTCCACCGCTAGCCGCACCACGCGATCGTCACGCTCGACAACCCGCCCGCCTTCGACGGCGAACGCATCGGTGGCCTCCCGAAGCGTCACCTTCATCGTCCGTACCCTACCCACCCGCAGGTCGTCCTCCGGACCGAAACGCACAACGCGCCCCTCTCGGATCAACGCCACTCGTTCGCAGATCTCCTCCACATCGGCGAGAACGTGCGAGGACATGAAGATCGTGGTTCCACGCTTCTGGAGATCCCTAAACAGTTCGAACAGAGTCTGCCGAACCAGTGGGTCGAGCGACTCCGTAGGCTCATCCAGGATCAGCAATTCTGGGTCATGCTGCATCGCCTGAACCAGCGCCAGCTTCTTGCCCATCCCCGTCGGGTAGCCCTTCACCCCACGCTTCAAAGCTGAAGAGGAAAGCTCCAGCCGATCCAGCAGCTCGCGCTGCATCGGAGGGGCGCCTCGGAAACCGTGGAGCCGCCCGATATGATTCAGAAACGCTTCCCCAGTCAGCCCCCTGCCGAAACTGATGGTGTCTGGCAGAAACCCCAAATGCCGTTTGATCTCAACGGACTCCCGGCCCACGTCGAACCCGAGCACTTGGGCAGTCCCTGCGTCCAAGCTGATGAACCCGGTCAGAACACGAATCGCCGTCGTTTTCCCCGCACCGTTGGGCCCGAGGAACCCGAACACCTCACCACGTTGCACGTCGAAGTCGACCCCACGTAACGCTTGCACGCTACCGAAGTGCTTCGTCACTCCATGAAGAAGGATCGCAGGGCTACTCATGCGGTCTCGTATTCCACGGTTCCACCCTCAACGCGCAATCGGTGAGCGTCTTCCAGAAAGCTCGCAGGCACTTGCCCCATATCCGCCGTCGTCACAATCGTCTGATGGTTCCGCGCCGCCTCTTCAAGCACCAGGGTGCGACGGCGACCGTCCAGTTCTGACAGCACATCATCCAGAAGCACCACGGGCGGATCCTCGCGGCGCTCCTCCATCAACCTCGCTTCAGCCACGCGCAAGCCTAGCGCCGCCAGTCGCGCCTGCCCTCGCGAGGCATGCTTGGCCATTTCTATCCCATTCATCGTGATCTTGAGATCGTCACGGTGTGGCCCCACTAGTGTCATGCCCGCTCCACGCTCAGCCCCGTGTGCTCGCGCTAGTGCCCCAGCGAAGGTCTCGGCGGTCGGGCGCTCTTGAAACGGCACCGTCGCGGAATACGTCACGGCGAGGCTGTCTATCGCCTCTAGCCGGTCAAACGCCTCGGCCACCAATGGTGCGAGTCGCTCCATGGCGTCGTAGCGAGCCCCTAGCACTGCTGCACCTTCCGTACACAGAGAGTCATCCCAATAGGCCAGTTCGTTGTCGCTGGCACGCCCCTCGCGGATGGCCCGCAACAACGCGTTGCGCTGGGTGAGCACGCGCTGGTATCGCTGAAGCGAATGCACGTACCCGCCACCGAACTGAGCAAGCATGATGTCCAAGTAGCGACGACGTCCTTGCGGCGAACCGAAGACCAGGTCGATATCCTCTGCGGTGAATAGCACTGCTCCCAGTGCACCAACCATATCCGCCGCGCGCTTCGCCACGCCGTTGACGCGGATCCGCTTGGCTACAGCATTCGTCGCGCCCGCGCAATCCAGCCCGACACGCAGCTCCACCTCGCCGTCAGCCCGTGTGACGTGACCTCCAATGATCGCGTACCCCCCGGCTGCGGCGGCGTCCCACGTCACGAGTTCACGCTCAACCGACGCGCGGTATGACTTGCCGATGGCGAGGAGGTACGCCGCTTCTAGCAGGTTGCTCTTGCCCGCGCCATTGGAGCCGTGAGCGATGGTCAACCCCGTCTGCAGCGAAACGTCCAACTCCCGGTAGGAACGAAAATTCGCGAGTTCTAGGCTGGTCAGATGCACGTCGGCATTGTAGCCCGGCGTGCCCCCTCACTCGAACAAGTCCTGACGCCGCAGCACTTGGTACGTTAATGCGGGTGTGTTGTCCATTAGTGCGATTGCCGCCCACCCCACAACCGACGGATACTTAAGTAGCGGCTTCCTGCCCGATAACGGCCGTCACAGAAGAGGTTCACGAATGACATTCCTGCTCGAATCAAAACAACGACTCGCCGCCCTCATGTTGGTGGCGCTAGCGCTCATGGTAGGTTTGGCCGCTTGCGACGCGGCCACGCCGACGCCGACTCCGGTGCCTGACCCGATCATCGATCTCAGCGAGGACTCGACGTTCAAGGACTTCGTTGATCTGCTACCAGCGGAAACCGTCAGTTGCCTGGTCGGCGAGTTGGGTCAAGCGACCTACGATCAACTCCTCAGCCAACCGGTTCTCGGCGACGATATTGACTTCGATGGTGACCTGCCGCTCGCCTGTTTCGACCAGGATGCGGTCATCAGCTTGGTGATTGCGAGGCTCGCCCAAGCAGCGGGAGGGCTGAGCGACGCGACAGTCACCTGCATCCGGGAAACATTCGGTGGCCTTGACGTGGAATCCCTCGCCGCGATGGCATCCGGCGACATTTCCGGTGGCGCGATGAGTGACGCGCTCGGCGTTGGCATCGGTCTGCTGCTGTGCTTGAACGAAGACGAAGCCTCACGCATCACGGCAGGTGGCCTCTTTGGTGACTTGGGCGGAGCCAGCGCGATTTCGCTAGCCGACCTTCGCTGCGTGCTGCAAGTCGTGGATATCTCGGAACTCGTCGGCCTGATGGATTCGTTCCAAGGCGGCTCCGCGCCTGACCTATCGACTTCGCTTTCGCTGCTCACCGCCGTCAACGACTGCGGTATCAATATCACCGACCTGGTCGGCGATGGAACCTCCGATGGACTCGATGGCTCTATTGATGGAATGGACGGCACCGTAAACGACCTCCTAAATACCGGGATATTGGACGGCGGTGCGATAACCGGACTCGACCTCTCCGACCTCAGTCAGCTCCCACCTGAAACGCAAGCTATGGTTCAATGCTTGATTGACGGATTAGGTGAGGAAAACCTCAAGGGGCTCCTCGCGCAGACTTACACTCCCACGCTAAGTGACTTTGCGCTCCTCGGTACATGCAACGTCGATCTCACGCAGATAGGAAACTTGGAGTCTCTTCTGGGCGGATAGGCTCACACGCCGCACGAACCATAAGCAAAAGGGCGGCAAGTAGCCGCCCTTTTGCTCGATTGACACGCAGAATGGCCCACCCCTAGCATTAAATAAACGGAAAGACCCGCGCGTCCTCAAGAGCGGCGGAGGGCCTCAGCCCACAGAAGCCCGGCAACCGGTCGTGAACTCCACGATAGCGGTGCCAATACCGGGAGGCTCACCTACCTGGGTAAGCCTAGAGATGAGCGCGCGATATGCCGGTGACTGTTAGCTGAAAGTCACCGTTCGTGTTCTCACCCATCGCCTTTCCAAGCCATGCGCGCGAAGTCGACACTGAGACGGTGATGCCCGAAGAAGAGATAGAACCGATCCGGTGGGAAGATGACCGGCTTCTCCTGCTTGATCAAACCATACTTCCCGACCGCCAGGAATGGCTGACCATCGACACTGTCGAGGCTGCCATCGAAGCGATCCGGGAGATGCGCGTCCGAGGCGCACCTGCCATCGGCGTCGCGGCGGCCTACGCCATGGTGATCGCAGCTCGCTCAGTGGAAGCCCCAACCATGTCCACGTGGCTCACCCTTCTAGACCCCATCTCCGCACGAATCGCCGCAGCGCGGCCCACTGCGGTAAACCTAGGTTGGGCCGTCCAGCGCAGCGTTGAGGTAGCCCGCAGCGCTAGCTCTCCCTCCGAAGCGCACAAGCGCCTCCTCGCGCTCGCCCACAAGACCAAAGCCGACGATATCGCGACTAACCGCAAGATCGGGCGCAATGGCGCCTCCTTGGTTCCCAGCAATGGCGGCATTCTGACGCACTGCAACACCGGAGCGCTCGCTACCGCAGGCTACGGAACCGCACTTGGTGTCATCCGCGCTGCTTGGGAGCAAGGTAAGCGGCCTCACGTGTTCTGCACCGAGACGCGACCTTGGCTCCAAGGTGCCCGGCTTACCGCGTGGGAACTCATGCGAATGGGCATACCCGCTGAACTGGTCGTAGACTCCGCCGCCGCCTGGCTCATGTCGCGCCACGAGGTCAACGCTATCATCGTGGGCGCGGACCGTATCGCCGCCAACGGCGATACAGCCAACAAGATCGGCACTTACTCACTCGCCGTTCTCGCCAAGAGTCACAACATCCCCTTTTACGTTGCCGCACCGACCTCGACCATAGATGTGGGCGTAGCCAACGGCGACGAGATCGTCATCGAAGAGCGTCCGCCCGAAGAGGTCACCACCCTCAAAGGCCAACGCATCGCCGCTGAAGGCATCGGGGTACGCAATCCATCGTTCGATGTAACGCCCGCCGAATACATCACCGCCATCATCACCGACCAAGGTGTCCATAAGGCGCCGTTCGAGCGCGCGCTACGCAGCGCAGTCCACCAGACCAAGGCAGGTATCGTATGACCACTGACTACACCGATAGCCCCGTAAAGATCGGCGTCTTGGGCGGCACGGGCTTATACCAGATGGACGGCCTAACCAACCTTCGTGAAATCGAACTGGCGACGCCTTTCGGTGACCCCAGTGACGCGATCACCATCGGGGAACTCGAAGGCGTGGAGGTCGCGTTCCTGCCGCGTCACGGTCGTGGCCACCGGATCCTCCCGTCGGAGATCCCCGTCCGGGCCAACATCTACGCCCTCAAGATGCTGGGGGTCGAGCGACTGCTCTCCGTGAGCGCGGTAGGCAGCCTGAAACAAGAGATCGCTCCTTTGGACATGGTCGTGCCCGACCAGATCATCGACCGTACCCGGTTACGCCCTTCGACTTTCTTCGGCGACGGGTTGGTAGCTCACGTGGCCTACGGTGATCCATTCTGCCCGGAACTCAGCGACCTCCTCGCGACTGCAGCCGACGACACTGAAGCGAATATCCACCGCGGCGGCACCTACCTAGTCATGGAGGGCCCGGCGTTCTCGACGAGAGCAGAGAGCAAGCTGTACCAGAGTTGGGGCGCGAGTATCATAGGTATGACCGCATCCCCGGAAGCGAAGTTGGCCCGCGAGGCAGAGATGTGCTTCGCGGTACTCGCGACCGCCACCGACTACGACGCGTGGCATGAGTCCCACGCCGACGTGACCGTGGAGATGGTCCTGGCAACCCTGGCCAAGAACGTCGCTACGTCCCAGACCGCACTACGCAAGCTCATGCCGCGCGTCCCTGAACAACGACACTGCGATTGCGGGGCGGCTCTCGCGACCGCGCTAGTCACTGCAAAAGAGTTGGTGCCCGAGGAAACCCTTCAGCGATTGGGGCCTTTGGTGTCCAAATACATGTCCTGATTTATCACGTACAGCGTGAAGCAGACGATAGGAGGATGAGAGATGGCATACGGAAGACAAGAAGCTGGCGAGCCCTACCGTCGGATTTCGGTCCAAGAAGCACTTGAGATGCAGGCCGCAGGCGCATTGATAGTCGATGTTCGCCGACCCGACGAGTGGGTCACCGGACACGCAGCAGGGGCGGTCCACATCCCGGTGGACGACGTACTTGAGCGGGCCGAGGCCGAACTCCCCAAGGACAACGACCTGTTGTTCATCTGTGCGGCGGGTGTCCGCAGCGGTCTAGCTGCCGAGATGGCCTCCGCTTTGGAGTTCAGTTCAGAGCACCTTTACAATATCGAAGCGGGAACCCCTGTTTGGATCCAAGCGGGATTGCCGACTGAAACTGGCGACTAGCCCTGTTACTCGGCCCCGCTGATCTGGGCCATTATTTAGAAAAGCGAACAACGAGCGCGGCTCGACGAGGAGATTCCATTGCAGATTGAAGGTAAAAAGGGAGACGTCAAAGACCCGTCTCTCGCACAAGACGGTGTGAAGCTTATTGAGTGGGCCGCTCGGGAGATGCCCGTCCTCAAGCTCATCGGGGAACGCTTCGCGAAAGAGCAACCACTGAAGGGCCTACGCCTCGCAGGGTGTCTACACGTAACCACCGAAACCGCGAACCTTGCAATCGCGCTGAAGGCCGGCGGCGCTGATGTCTTCATGTGCGCCAGCAACCCGCTCAGCACGCAGGATCCGATCGCTGCCGCCCTCGCCGTTGTCTACGATATCCCCACCTGGGCGATCAAGGGCGAGGACAACGATACCTACTACTCCCACCTCAATGCGGTGCTCGATGAAAACCCGCACATGACGATGGATGACGGCGCAGACTTGGTCGCAACTCTACACACGACCCGTCGCCAAGCGCTGGCGAACATCATCGGCGGCACCGAAGAAACCACCACTGGCGTGATTCGACTCCGCAGCATGGCCGCAGCCGGCAAGCTTGAATACCCCATCGTTGCAGTCAACGAAGCCGACACCAAGCACATGTTCGACAACCGGTACGGCACCGGCCAAAGCACACTCGACGGCATCACTCGTGCGACCAACGTGTTGTGGGCTGGCAAGACGGTCGTCGTCGCGGGCTACGGCTGGTGTGGCCGTGGTGTCGCCAGCCGTGCCCGAGGCATGGGCGCTCAGGTCGTAGTCACGGAGATCAACCCGGTCCGCGCACTTGAGGCTGTCATGGACGGCAACCAAGTCATGACCATGGAGGAAGCCGCCCCCCTGGGCGATATCTTCATCACTGTCACCGGCGGCATGTCTGCCCTCGACGCCCACCACTTCCTCGTCATGAAGGACGAGGCTTTGGTCGCCAACAGCGGTCACTTCAACGTCGAGATCAACATCGACGCTCTGGACGACCTCTCCACGGAGAAGCGCAGCGTGCGCCCCATTGTCGACCAGTACGTCATGCCCGACGGACGTCGCATCAACCTCATCACGGAAGGCAGGCTCGTGAACCTTTCCGCCGCTGAGGGCCACCCGTCCGCCGTCATGGACATGAGCTTCGCCAACCAGGCGCTCTGCGCCGAGTACGTTGCGCTCAACCACAAGGAGCTTGCGGTCGGTGTCTACGACGTCCCCCGCGACATCGACGACCAAGTCGCCGCGCTCAAGCTGAACGCAATGGGCGTCTCCATGGATGTCCTCACCGAAGCGCAGGCTGCATACCTCGCTGGCTGGGAGATGGGCACGTAGCCCAAAACCCTGTCGCCTGCCGCACCATCAACCAGGAGAACGAAGCAACAATGGCCGAAGGAACAACGTTCAGTAACGCCCCCTCGTACCTGTATACCTCCGAATCAGTGACCGAGGGGCACCCAGACAAACTATGCGACCAAGTTAGCGACAGCATTCTGGACGCCATTTACGCTCAGGATCCTGCTGGTCGAGTCGCGTGTGAAACCGCGACTGGAACCAATTTCGTGGCGGTGATCGGCGAGATCACCACCACCGCGACCGTGGACTACGAGAAGATCGTCCGGGACACGATCCGCCGGATCGGCTACAACAACGCGGAGACGGGGATCGACCCCGAAACCTGTGAGGTCGTGATTCGCGTCCACCAGCAGTCGCCCGACATCAGCCAGGGCGTTACGACCGCGCTTGAGCACCGTGACGGTGGAGCACAGAAAGACGAAATCGACGCCCTGGGCGCCGGCGACCAGGGCATGATGGTCGGATTCGCATGCAACGAGACCGAGGAGCTCATGCCCCTGACCCTCTCGCTCGCGCATCGGCTCACCCGCCAACTTGCAATCACCCGCAAGGAAGGCACCATCCCTTATCTCGGGCCGGACGGCAAATCCCAAGTCACGGTCGAGTACGCTTTCGGCAAGCCCAAGCGCGTACACACGATCATCATCAGCACTCAACATGATGCCGACGCCACCCAAGAGCAGATCGCGAAAGACGTGCGCGAGCAGGTTATCGACCCGATCATTCCTAAGGACTTGATCGACGCTGACACTCGCATCTACGTGAATCCCTCAGGCCGCTTCGTCACAGGCGGTCCTCTCGGTGACGCCGGTCTTACCGGACGTAAGATTCTGGTAGACACCTACGGGAGCGTGGCCCGTCACGGAGGCGGCGCCTTCTCCGGCAAGGATCCGACCAAGGTCGACCGTTCCGCCGCCTATGCATCGCGATGGGTGGCCAAGAACGTCGTCGCTGCAGGCCTCGCGGAGCGCTGCGAAGTTCAGGTTTCCTACGCCATAGGCATGGCCGCGCCGATCAACGTCTCGGTCGAAACCTTCGGCACCGGGGCAGTTCCTGACGACAAGATCGCAGAGCTGGTCAACAAGCACTTTGACCTACGCCCAGGTGCGATCATCCATGACCTGGATCTGCGCCGCCCCATCTACGCCCAAACGGCGTCGTACGGCCACTTCGGACGCACTGACGCCGACCTACCGTGGGAGCACACGGACAAAGCAGCGGCGCTGCGAGCAGACGCAGGCCTGTAGGCTCTTCGTCCTTTCGACACAATGAAACGGCGCGTTCGACAGTTGTCGAGCGCGCCGTTTCGTCTATACCCTGTGATCAGACCACCAAGATCGGAGTCACCATGGCGGACCACACAGAGATCAGATTTGGCACAGACGGCTGGCGAGCCCTTATCGCTCGCGACTACACGTTCGAGAACGTTCGCGCCTGCGCCGAAGGTGTGTGTCGCCTGCTCGAAGCATCCGGCGAAGCTAGTCAAGGCTTGGTCATCGGCTATGACACGCGGTGGGGCTCGCCTGAGTTCGCGGCAGAGACAGCCCAGGTCAGCGCTGCCCACGGCATCAAGACGTGGCTCGCAGATCGCGTTGTACCCACACCTGTCCTGAGCTACAGCCTGCTGCACCACCAGGCAGGCGGCGGCGTGGTCATCACCGCCAGTCACAACTCCGGGCTATGGAACGGATTCAAGTACAAGCCGTTCTACGCTGGCAGCGCCTCCCAGGAGATCGTCGACGAGTTGGAGCGCCATATCGCCGCAGCCCAGGCCGACGGCAACATCCCCTCGATGGCTCTGGCCGACGCGGAAGCCAGCGGCATCGTCGAGCGCCCCCAGATGGCCCCGCCCTACCTCGCCAACCTCGCCAACGTCGTCGACATCGACGCCATCCGCAACGCAGGTCTGAAAGTCGGGTTCGACGCCATGCACGGTGCTGGCGCAGGCTATTTCGAAGCGGCACTCGGCACAGGTAGCACGACCATCGATCCCATACGCGGCATCCGCAACCCTGCTTTCCCTGGCATGGGCCAACCTGAGCCCATCGCACCCAACCTCGCTCCCTCGATCGACCTCGCCCGCAACGGTGCTTACGATGTCGTCTTGGCCACCGACGGCGATGCCGATCGACTCGGCGTTCTCGACGAGCACGGCAACTTCATCAGCACTCTCAGCACATTCGCGCTGCTGTGCTTCTATCAGCTAGACGTACGCGGCCTACGGGGCCCTGTCGTCCGATCATTGACCCAGAGTTCCATGATCGACCGCTTGGCAGCCCTCTATGAGGTTCCTGTGCACCGAACCGCCGTGGGTTTCAAGTACGTCGGCCAGACCATGATGGACGTTGACGCCGTCGCCGCTGGCGAAGAGAGCGGTGGCTACGCGTTCCGCGGCAACATCCCCGAGCGCGATGGCATCCTCAGCGGACTCATGTTCCTGGATCTCATGGTGAAGACCGGCAAACGCCCGTCTGAGCTCGTCGCGATGCTCGCGGAGAAAGTTGGAGAGCACCACTACAACCGTCTGGATGTCACCCTCGGCCCTGGCGTGTCCAAACCGGACACCCAAGCGCTCGCCGCTAAGCCACCGGAACGCATCGGCGGGCTCCGCGTACTTAGCACAGAAACCCCAGACGGTGTGCTCTACCTCCTGGAAAATGGATTCTGGGGTCTCATCCGTCCCTCCGGCACCGAGCCCCTCCTCCGCATCTACGCAGAAGGCGACTCTCCCCAACGCGTCGAGGAAATGCTGGCCGACCTCCGGATCGCCTCTGGTAACTAGGATGCACGCAGCGCCACTTGGCGCATCCGCCAGACCACGCGCTGTGTGGGCGCAGCGCCACGCAGCCGCCGGAGTCCGTGCGCCATTGCATCCAGCGCATCGAAGTCTTCCCGTAGGGATGGGTCACCGCGGATCGCCCGGAACTTCATGATGAACATCTCGACCGCCTCGGAAACGGCGACCGAATGCTCCACAACCTCGCTTGATAGCATGGCGACCTGAGGAAGCGAGCCCAAGTCTGCCACGAGTGGCCCTGCGTTCATGGTCGCGCCTCTGGCTGCTACGACGTGGTTCGCGAGCCCCAGGTAGTCTCTCAGCAACTCGTTATCAGTCTCGATAGTTTCCACCTCGTCGATCAACATCACACCACCGGGCGCTAGCGCTCTCGTCCCCCCCGCAACAGCCTCGCGAGGCGACCGCAGGTGAGCCAGCAGCAGGTGCACGAAGATCACATCAACACTTCCCACGGGGATAACTCCTCCCGCAAGGTCATGTTCAAGGAAATGTACCGCCTGCCCGCCCAAGCTTTGAGCCATGCCGACGAACCGCGCCGACGCATCGATCCCCACCAGCGTTCCAGGATCCAGCGTTTCACCCAGCAACTGCGTCGTGTAGCCCGCACAGATCTACCGCGACCTTCGCACGCAGGATCCCCCACCGCCGGAAAAAGCGCGTCATCTCCGGCTCAAGCAACCGCGCCAACAACCGCAGGCGATCCGCCGCAACCTTCGTATCCCCGAATGCATAGGACTCACTCGACATCACATCCTCCTCATGATCAGCTGTATCACAGCACCGAGACCAGCTAGGCAACGAGGCGGGATTCGAGTTAACCAAAACGACCGCCCCGTGACAGGCGGCCAAGCGACTAGCTATTCCAGTCGTCAGCAATCAGGCCGCCGATTCAAGCGACCACCAACGCTTTGCGACGATTACACGATAAAACATCTTGGTTCGAGGTCGTGTCCCGTCAAGTGGTGTAAGAGCATCACCCTCGTACTGTGATCAGGCTGCTCCAACGGGGAGC
>JAQCEV010000092.1 GCA_027618515.1 Chloroflexota bacterium
GCATAAGCAGGCAGGGAATCCACTTATCTCGACGGCCCTGACTGTTCAAACAACCGGGACCACCTCAGGTCGACAGCGTCATCGCAAACCTCAAGGCTCTCGTCAGTGAACACCAGATAGTAGTAGAGAAGCCGGTTGTGCCACACTTGGCATGGGGTGACAGAGACCGCCTGCAACAGGTCCTCTGGAATCTTGTCGAGAACGCGAATAAGTACAGCGGTGCTGGGACACCGATTCGCGTGACGGTGGCGGCGGACGAAAGCCGCCAGGTGGTGACCGTCTCGGTCACCGACGAGGGACAAGGTATCCCGGAAGAAAAGCTGTAATCCGTTTTTGAGCCATTCACCCGGCTGGAGCGAGATGTGAAGGATCGCGGCCGGGGCACAGGCCTCGGGCTGCACATCGTACGTTCAATCCTAGATGCCCACGAGGGCAAGATTGGCGTTGAAAGCGTGCTTGGCGAGGGTTCGACGTTCGTATTTGAAGTCCCATTCATGGCTGATGAAGAGCAGCTGTATCAAAAGGAAGTGGCGTGATGCCGATCAAGATTCTCTCGGTGGACGACGAGCCCATCGTGTACCGGATCATTGAAGCGACCCTTGGGATTGATCCCCGGTTCAGCTTGATCGCTGCCGCTGACGGTGATGAAGCTATCGTTCAGGCCATGCAGGAAAAGCCGGACGTAGTGCTGTTGGACGTCGACCTCCCTGGCAAGAATGGCTTCGAGGTCTGCAAAGCGATCAAAGCCGACCCTGAAACTTCGGGCGCCGTGGTGGTCATGCTGACAGCGATGGCACAACCTTCGGACAAGCAGAAGAGGATCGACGCCGGTGCGGATGATTATCTACCTAAGCCATTCAGCCCGGCGGTGTTGCTGGACAAGCTGGACGAGATCGCTGCTCGCCTTGGCGCGCCTTCGTCCTAGATCGTCAGCACGATCGCGCCAACCATAGCCAAGGCAACCCCTGCAACGATCTGTCGCGAGAACAACTCGTGCTCACGATTGATCAAGTAGGCGAATCCCAACCCGAAGAACGCCACTGTCTCGATCAATGCGGAGACGACGGACACCGGAGCACGCTCGAATGCCGCGAACCGCAAGATTTGCGCTGAGATCATCGCCACCGAGACCAGCAGGAATACGTACAGCGAGTTCATGCTGAGCACCGCAAGGCCACGTTGATTACGCGGAAGAGTCAGCGTCGCCAACATGATCGTCGCGGCTGCCGCATGGGCAACGGCAGCGCCCATGATGCTCATGCCTGTCCCTGAGAGCACGTAGCCCAACAGGAGATTCGAGAACGCATAGGAAATGGATGCGATCCCGGAGAACGAAAACCCCTTTGCTAGCTTCAGCTTCGTGCCACTCTTCAACTCAATCTTCATCTGCGATGGGCGAGAGAACGCCAGTAGCGGCGCAGCGATGATCAGCGCCAGTCCCAACAAGCGCAGATCGGTGATCTCTTCGTTCAGTATCGTGAACCCAAGGATCGCTGAGATCAGCGTGGATAACGTTCGCAGTGGTGCGGTCAGGTTGGCGCCGATCGCCTGGATCGCCATGAAATTTGAGTAACGCCCGCCGATGAAGTTCAGCACTCCGGCGAGGCAGAGCAGCCCATAATCAGACATCGCGAGTTCGCCCGCGCGCTGGCCTTGGCCTGCAATGAATGCAAGCACCACAAAAACGGGAACGGCAGCCGTCAGCGAGAAGATGATCAGGTAATACGGAGGCGCCCATCGCACGCCACGTCGGACGATAGCCGTGTTCAAGCCCAACGTCGCTGCGGAAGCCAACGCCAGCAGCGCGCCGATCATCGGCGCGCGTCCTTGGTCGCCCTGCTGCCGTTCTGCCTCACCGCGTCGTTGCGGTGGCTAATCGGCTTGGCCTTGGACCTCGGCCTGGGTGCGAACGGGCAACCCGAAGATCTGGATGAACCCCACAGACGCTGCCTGGTCGAACGAATCACCCTTGTCATACGTCGCCAGATCGTGCCTGTACAGCGACTCATCGCTCTTCCGGCCCACCACCGTGCACGTGCCCTTGAACAGTTGAAGTCGC
Source organism: Chloroflexota bacterium (assembly GCA_027618515.1). Classification (GTDB taxonomy): domain Bacteria; phylum Chloroflexota; class Dehalococcoidia; order Lucifugimonadales; family Australimonadaceae; genus CALGTL01. Next base: position 2,060 of record JAQCEV010000092.1, read on the forward strand.
ACGATTCCGCTCACATGCGTTTGCGTGCTCTTCACGTAGGCGTCTAGGTCGCGGCGGTGCGCCGTGAACCAGAGCCCGTTGTAGACCATGTCTGCGTACTCAGCGCCCAGGCGATCCTTGAACCGCGATTGCTCCTTGGTGAGGCACATGCCTTCCAGGGCCCGGTGCGCCGCGTGCAGCGCGATTGCTGCGGGGGCTTCGTACAACTCACGTGACTTGATGCCCACCAGGCGATTCTCCACGTGATCGATCCTGCCGACACCGTTGGCGCCTGCTATATCGTTCATCAACTCAACCAACGCAGTGCCGCCCAACTCCTGGCCGTCGATGGCGATGGGGATTCCTTGACGGAATGTGATCTCCACCTCGCGTGGCTGATCGGGAGCGGCTGCGGCCGACACTGTCCAGGCGTATGCCTCTTCCGGTGGGGACACCCAAGGATCTTCTAGGTCACCGGCCTCGATACTGCGGCCCCAGAGGTTCTCGTCGACCGAGTAGGAACTGCGCTTGTTCAGATCCAGCGGGATATCACGGGCGAGTGCGTAGGCGATCTCTTCATCACGGGTCATGTTCCACTCGCGAGCGGGTGCAACCACCTGCAGCTTCGGCGCCAGCGCAGCTGCGCTTACATCGAACCGCACCTGGTCGTTGCCCTTGCCAGTGCAACCATGGGCGATGGCGAACGCCTCTTCCTCCTGCGCGATTCGCACGAGGTGCTTCGTGATAAGCGGGCGACCAAGGGCCGTTGCCAGCGGGTAGACGCCTTCGTAGAGCGCGCCAGCCTGCAGAGCAGGCCAAACGTACTCGGTGATGAACTCTTCACGCACGTCGATGACGTCGGCTCGGGTAGCGCCGATCTGTAGCGCACGCTGTCGTGCTGCCTCCAGATCAACCTTGCCCCCCAGATCCATCGTCAGTGTTGCGATGCCTGCCTCATAACGTTCCTGAAGCCAACGGATGGCCACGGACGTGTCCAACCCTCCGCTGTACGCGAGTACGATCGTGTCCGCCATAACGGTCCTTTCGGGGTTCCCTCAACGAATGTTGCCGAGACTAGGACGCTAGCGCCTTGGCGATTCCTCGTCCCAATTTCTCCATCGCTTCGTCCACGTCGGACTCAGTGATGGTCAGTGGTGGCATGAAGCGAATGGCGTCTGGCCGAACGGGGTTCAGGAGCAGCCCTTCCTCGTTGCAAGCCGCGACGACTTTCGCAGAAATCGTATCACTGAACTGGAGGGCCAGCAAAAGACCCATGCCTCTAACGTCGACCACGACCTCGGAGTTAGCGGCCTTGTACTCTTCGAGCTTGCCCTTGAAATACGCCCCCACCTTCTTGGCGTTGCCTGGCACGTCGTTGTCCACCATGAACCGCACCGTCGCATTCGCCGCGGCCGTTGCTAGTGCGTTGCCGCCGAATGTGCTGCCGTGATCTCCGGGTTCGAGAACATCGCACGAGTCCTTGCACAGGAACGCACCGATCGGCACGCCATTGCCCAGTCCCTTGGCTAGGGTCATCACGTCGGGTTCAACGTCGAACGCTTGGTACCCGAACAATGTGCCCAGGCGGCCAGCTCCGGTCTGAACTTCGTCGAAGATCAGCAGGATGTTGTTGGCATCGCACCACTCGCGGAGGCCCTTCAGATAGCCCTCAGTAGGCACGTTCACGCCACCTTCACCCTGCAGCACCTCAACCATGATCGCGCACGTCTGGTCGGTAGTCGCCGCTTTCATCGCGTCTAGGTCGTCGTAGGGAACGTTGGTGAAGCCAGGCGTCAGCGGCTTCCAAATCTCTTGGTAGTGCGGCTGGCCTGTCGCTGCGGCCATGGCCAACGTGCGACCGTGGAACGAGTTGAGGACGGTGATGATCTCCTGTCCACCGTTCTTGTTCATGCGGCCGTACTTGCGAGCGAGCTTGACCGCCCCCTCATTGGCCTCAGCACCACTGTTGGAGAAGAAAACCTTATCCAGCGCGCTGTTCTCGACCAACGCCTCGGCGAGTTCAAGCTGAGGCGTCGTGTAGAACTGGTTGGATGTCTGCATCAGCTTCGCCGCCTGATCCTGGATCGCTTTGGTGACCGCAGGATGCGCGTGACCAAGATTAACGACGGCCCAGCCAGCGGTGAAATCGAGGTATTCCTTGCCGTCGACATCCCAAACTCGCGCGCCTTCGCCCCGGTCGATGACCACAGGTTGCCGGTTCACGACATGCATGTAGTACTTGGCTTCTTTTGCTTTCCAGTCAGTGGTCATGGTGTTGCCTCTTCAGCGAGCTCTTCCAGAGCCCTCAGTGATGTTCCTAATCCGTCGGCGCCCCCGCGCAGCGATTCTATCGCGGCGCGCAATTCATCGACGATGGCCAGCAGGTCTTCCGGCACGATGCCGCCGATCACGGGCTCACCGCTAGTCGGTCGGTCCGGTCGATCGCCCGCCAGGATCGCTCGAACTGCAGCGTCCAGCGATTCTGCCATTATCACGTCGTCGTCAGTGGCCAGGATCACCCGCTTCAGTTCCGGGAACGCCAGCGAGTCGGCTTGCAGGTAGATCGGCTCCGCGTACAGCAGCGACTCGCCGATGGGAATCACCAGCAGATTGCCTCTGATTACCCTTGATCCGGACTGATCCCAAAGCGTGAATTGCTCCGAGATCACCGGGTCGTTGTCGATCCGCGCCTCCACCTGAGCGGGGCCGGTGAATATCCGATCCGTGGGGAACTCGAAGACCGTGACATCCCCGTAGTGTTCCCCGTCAGATCGTGCGGCCATCCATGCGACTAGGTTCGGCTTGTCATGTGGCGTGAACGGGAGGATGAGGACGAACTCCTCCTCCTCACCGTCCGGCAGCTTCATGATGACGTAATAGGGATCAACGATCCGACGGCCCTTGCGCTTGTCTTTTTCGTCGTCGGGTGGCGCAGAGCCGATCACCTCTTCGCCCAACGCCCACTGATCCTCCTTGAGGAAGAACTCGCGGGCATCCGTCATGTGGTATTGCAGGAATGCGTCAGCCTGGACTTCCAGCAACTCCTCGGGGTAGCGGATGTGCTCCCGAAGCGACGCCGGCATCTGCTCGATGGGCGTGAACAGACTCGGGAACGTGTTGCGCCACATGCTCAGGATCGGATCTGGGCCGTCGATCTCGATCGTGTAGAAATCCATGGTCCCGTTGTAAGCGTCTACCACCACCTTCACGTTGTTTCGGATGTAGTTGAGTGGCCGGTCGAAGGCCGTACGGCTCGCCCGGTCGTCCCCAGACGACTGCACGACCTGCACGGTACGCGAGTAGGGGAACTTGTCGGTCGTTACATACGCATCCTGGATCCACATCAAGCGACCGTCCGCTACAACCATGTACGGGTCGTCGTCGAGTTCGAGCCAAGGCGCGACCGTGCTCACGCGGCCAGCGATTCCGCGGCGATACAGCACGCGACTGTCAGACTTCAGGTCGCGCGAGAACATGAAGTTCACATCCTCGAACTCCCAACCGAACATGAATCGCCGGAAGAAGCTGGAGAGCGCCACGCCGCCTTTGCCTTCATAGCGGTCGATGTAGATAGGGAGGCTGTCGGGCGACTCGGCAGGCCGGTCGAACTCGGATTCTTTGGTGTTAACGATCACCTCATCGTCCGAGACCTCACCGGGTGCCAGATCAGGGTCATCTAGGATCGCGCGCTCTAGCGGAGTCGGATTCCAGCCGAAACTCTCTCCGTAGTAGATCCTCGGCTCATCAACCGGGAACCGACCAACGACAGGCACGTCTTGGAGGATCAGGTTCGGCTGCCCAGCCTGGGTGAAGTCGGTCGCCGTCGCCATCACCACTCCGTACCCGTGGGTGTAGATCAGCTTGCGGTTGACCCAGTTCTGCGCCGTATCGTCGAGACCGTGCTGGAAAAGCTCACGCGTGCCGAGCAGCACCTGCCGATACTCCCCATCCACCGTGTACCGATCTACGTCCACATCCAGGAAGTCGTAGTAGAGGCGCAAATGCTGGATCTGGTTGTAGACCCGCGCCAACGGACGCGGATCCCATAGTCGGATGTTGTTGATCGTCTCCGGGTTCGCAGCGATGTCGCGGGCAAGCGTATCGTCGCGCACCTCATACGACACCTCGTTCAGGCGAACTAGGTCGTACCCCAGGCGCGTCCACTCGATGTTGCGCTCGATGTAGGGCTGTTCGCGTTGGAATTCAGACGGCTCAACCGCGAAGCGCTGTACCAAGAACGGCCATCCGATGCCCACGATTAGGGCGGACGCCGTCCACAGCATGAATGCTGCGATGATCATGCGTACCGCTTGGCGAAGGTTGGATACGCGTATCGCCGCAATCATCAGTCCTGCTGCCAGCAGCGCGATGGCCGTCAGCAGGTAGAGCCCCGGGATGCGAGCGTTCACATCTGCGTATGTCGAACCCGTGACCGCGCCCGTGGTCGAGAAGAGCGTCTCGTAGGTGTCGAGGAAATGCCCTGCCGCGATCGTCACCATGAGCCCCGCGCCTATGATCGCCAGGTGCTTCTTCGAGCGATCCTCGATGAGTGGATTGATTCCACGTGCGCTGTAGATCAGCAGATACAGGCCCACGGTCGTGACGAGTACCACCACCGCCAGCCCCAATAGCCACCCTTGGATGGTGTGCAGCATGGGCAGCGTGAAAACGTAGAAGCCCACGTCATTGCCGAACTGGGGGTCTTTGATCCCGAAGGCTGTCGAGTTCCAGAATCTAAGGAAACTCTCCCACCTATCCGCCAGTGCAGTCGCGAAACTCAGCACGATGATGAAGCCCATCACCGCCGCGCCGATGATGAGCGAACGTTTGATCCAGGCAGTGGCGAGTGGCGTGAACGGCAGTACTGTTGGCCCCCACGATGTCCGCCACGAAGCGCGATACGCGAAGGTGATCGCAGCCGTACTGCCAGCGAAACCGATCACGTACAACGCGACCTGGGTGTACAGCATGGTCGTGTACACGCCACGGAAGCCAACATTGTTGAACCACAGCCAGTTGGTGTAGACGGTGCGTAGGAAATCCAGCAGCAGGTAGAGGACCGCCAGCGCTACTAAGCCCAGGGAAGCCTTGAGGGCCAGAACCGCCCACCGAGGTAGGCCTTCGAAGGTCCCTAGCTGTGGCGGAAGCTCGTTGCCGCCTCCGTTATCGCCTGCTTGCATCGCCACGTTGGAGCTCCTGCGTTCCTCACACTGACGTTAGGCGACTGAAGTCCCAGGCACCGTGCCGTCGAGGCAATGCACCAGCGCCTGGGGTTTCGTGCCGTTCACTATGTGGGCCGAGATCCCTGCGTTACCGGCTTGGATGCAGGCCTCCAACTTTGGAATCATGCCGCCCTTGACCACCCCAGACGTCATGAGTCCCTCTGCCGTGTCCAGCGGGATGCGCTTCAACAGACGACCGTGGGCATCGAGGATGCCATCCACGTCCGTCAGGAACACCAGATGTGTCGCGCCAACCGCCACTGCGATCGCACCAGCGACCGTGTCCGCGTTGATGTTCAGCAACTGCGCCGCGTCGTCGACGGCTGTGCCGATGGGCGAAATGACCGGCACGTAGCCCGCGACAAGTAGCGCGTCGAGCGGGCCTGCGTCCACGTCCACCGTGCCAGCGACAAACCCCAACTCGGGTTTTGTGATCCTGCCGCGCACCATGCCGCCGTCCACGCCACTCAATCCCAACGCCCTAACGCCGAGCGCCGCGAACTGAGCGACGAGACGCTTGTTAACGAGGCCCGCTAACACCGCTGTCGCCACGCCCAGTCCGGCCTCGTCTGTCACGCGCAAACCATCCACAAACTCCGCGCGGACTCCCATCTTCGCCATCCATGATGTCGTCTCAGGCCCTCCGCCGTGAACGATGACCACGCGTGCGCCTGCGTGTTGGAGTTCCGCCACGTCCGCGAACGACGTGTCTTCCGCGCCGAGGGTGCTCCCCCCGATCTTGATCAGGATCGTCTGGTCTTTGAGTCCGCGGTCGTCTTGAGATGCTGTCATGATCTAGGTTGTGTACGCGCTGTTGAACTCGACGTACGCCTCCGTCAACTCGCATCCCCACGCCGTCGCGGTGCCGTCGCCCAGGCCCAGGTTCACCGTCAGCGCAACCTCCGGGTTGTTCATGATGGCGATGACCGCTTCCCGGTGAAACGAAATCGGAGTTCCCGCGTCCATGATGACGACGTCGTTTATGTCGAACCGCACCTTGGAGACGTCGATGTCCGCGCCCGAGTAACCGGCCGCAGCGATCACGCGGCCCCAGTTGGGATCGTTGCCGTGGATGGCCGACTTTACTAACGATGACGCTGCGATGGCGCGGGCCGCTAGGCGAGCGTCATCGCGGGTCTTCGCACCTTCCACACGAACCGAGAATATCTTGGAAGACCCCTCGGCATCGCGCACCATCTCACGGGAGAGGTACTCCATCACCGAGTAGAGAGCCAGGAAGAACCCTGCGGCCTCAGGCGTGCCAGCCGCGATCGGCTTGTTCCCCGCCAACCCATTGGCGAACACCATCACCGTATCGTTGGTGCTCATGTCACCGTCGATCGTGACCATGTTGAACGTGTCGTCGACCACGTCGTGTAGTACCGAAACTAGGAAATCCTGCTCGATCGCCGCATCCGTCGTGACGTATGCCAGCATCGTGGCCATGTTGGGGTGGATCATCCCTGAGCCCTTAGCGCAGCCCCCGATGGTCACCACCTTCCCGTCGATCTCCACCTCAAGGGCGATGGTCTTCGGCACGCGGTCCGTCGTCATGATGGACCGAGCGAACGCCCCTCCACCGTCGTCAGTCAGCACGATGTTGGGGATCCCTGCCCGGATCAAAGCCATGGGGAGTTCAACGCCGATAACCCCCGTTGTCCCGATGGCCATCTCCTCTGCGGGGATTCCTACGTGCTCGGCGGCCACGGCGATGGAGTCGATCGCGTCGATCAGACCCTGCTCTCCCACGCCTGTATTCGCGATTCCGCTTGAAACGAACAATCCGCGCACATTCCCCGCATCCACACGCGCTTTGGTCAGCGTCACAGATGGCGACACGAACTTATTAGTCGTGTACATGCCGGCCGTCACACAGGCAGCCTCGGACAGCAGTATCCCCACGTCCCACTTGTCTTTGGCGTAGGTCTTGATCCCCGCGTAGGCGGCACCTGCCTTGAATCCCTTGGGACTCGTAACGGAACCGCCGTCGACGAATTGGGTTTGGTCAGTCATGTTCGTGCCTCGGGAAGCAGATGGTTATGTCGCGCGTCGCGCCATTCGAAGGCCAGGATTCTAACAACCTCATAATTCCTCCTCAAATCTGTGCTGGCGACGGGTCCTCGCTTCCTGCTAGAGAAAGGAAAAAGAAAAGGCCCGCCGATATCGGCGGGCCTTTGATCGTCTTGGGTGGACGAAGTTCAGCGACCGACAGCGGCGTCTGTGTTGGACAGGCGTCGTCGGTTTCGTCGCGGTTGCGGGATCACGTTGAACATCGTGCAAACAGCCTAGCACGGCCCTTGATGTTGAGACAAACACCCAACTGGTCGTAGTGGATTAGTCGTCGATGGGCGTCATGCGCCCGGATGCGTCACGCCAGAGCGTATACCGCTCATCGACGACGTCAACGAGCACCATGCGCTCGCCGTTCGTGAAAGCTTCGGCCTTCTGATTATTCGAGCGGGTCGCCACCGAGTACTCGGCGATGGTCACCTTCTTGAGGCCCACCCCGTAGCGGCCCTTGGCCCAGGCGGAAGCCGATCGCGCGGCACGGCCGCCGACCTCGAAATCCCGTTTGAGTCCGGCGCGCCGCACGGCGTCGATTTCGCGAGGGTTCGTGTTCAGCCCAAACGCACTCACCATGCTTTGCTCCGTCAACTCAATGATCGCATGCGCTTCGGGTGTCCCCACCGTCACCAGCATCGCCCGCGTGCGTGGGTGATAGTCGAACGAGCATGGAGCCACTGCGTCCACCTCTTTGACGATGGCGCGGATCGCGGCTTCTGCAGTCTTTTCGGAATAGAGCACAACAATCCTTCTGCTACCTGGAACCCGAGTAACGATACATCTGAGGTGGTCCCGGTTGTTTGAACAGTCAGGGCCGTCGAGATAAGTGGATTCCCTGCCTGCTTATGC
>JAQCEV010000007.1 GCA_027618515.1 Chloroflexota bacterium
GCGGGAAACATTCCAGAGCTTGGTGCAGAAGTTTCGGCCCGTTTCGACACGGGTTTCATCAAACCGAATGTCCATGCCTGTTGGGGCAATACTCATGATGCCGTAGCGAAGTCCGTCGGCACCGTATTCGGCAATCAAGTCGAGCGGGTCTGGCGAATTGCCAAGGGACTTGGACATTTTACGCCCTTTGAGGTCACGGATGATTCCCGTGAAGTAGACATCTTTAAAGGGAATGGACTTTCTGATCTCTTCCGAGCTGAGTTCGGATTGATCATCCTCTTCCCGACCATTGTGGAACTGAAGTCCAGCCATGATCATGCGGGCCACCCAGAAGAAGATGATGTCGGGACCGGTGACCAGAGTGGAAGTTGGGTAGTAGGTGTTGAGTCCCTCCTTCTCCATGAGGTCTTTATCGGGCCAACCCATGGTTGCCAATGGCCAGAGCCAGGAGGATGCCCAAGTGTCGAGGACATCTTCGTCCTGCTCCCAGTTTTCTGGATCTTCCGGACCATCGAGGGAGACATGAATGTTGGCTGGATCTTTGCGATCGGCTGCACCTTTCTTGTACCAGACAGGAATGCGATGGCCCCACCAGAGTTGGCGGGAGATACACCAGTCGTGGATGTTTTCCATCCAGTGCGCGTACTCGTTCTCGAAGCGCTCGGGGACGATCTTGATCTTGCCCGTCTTGACCGCGTCGAGGGCGCGTTCCGCCAGGGGCTCGACTTGTACGAACCATTGCTTGCTGACGATGGGCTCGACGATGTCGCCGCTGCGCTGGCAGTGGCCGACGGAGTGGACGTGGCTTTCGATCTTCTCCAGGAGGCCTTCGCGGTCGAGTTGCTCGACGATGGCTTTGCGTGCGTCGAAGCGGTCGTAGCCCTCGTAGGGGCCAGCCTCGCTGTTGAGGGTGCCGTCATCGTTGAGGATGTTGATGATAGGCAGGCCGTGACGCTCGCCGGTGTCGAAGTCGTTGGGGTCGTGGCCTGGGGTGATCTTCAGGGCGCCAGTGCCAAAGTCGATGGCGACGGCTTCGTCCTCGATGATGGGAATGGGGCGATTGAGGATCGGTAGTAGCACGTTCTTGCCCCGGAACGCCGCGAATCGGTCGTCGTTGGGGTTCACGGCGACGGCGGTGTCGCCGAGGAGGGTTTCGGGTCGCGTGGTGGCGACGACGATGTAGTTGTCGCCAGATGCGTTATCGCCGGACTCTAGGGGGTAACGGATGTGGTAGAAAGCGCCGTCTTCGTCGGCGTGGTCGACCTCAAGATCGGATAGGGCGGTGCGACAGGTGACGCACCAGTTGATCATGCGCTCGCCGCGGTATATCAACTTCTTGTCGTAGAGGTTCTTGAAGGTTGTGCGAACGGCCAGGCTTGGGCCTGGATCGAGGGTGAATGTGAGTCGCGACCAGTCGCACGAGACGCCTAGACGTCGTAGCTGGTTGTCGATGATGTTGCCGTACTGCTCGACCCACTGCCAGACGCGCTCGATGAACTTTTCGCGGCCGAGTTGGTGGCGATCAAGGCCTTCGTCGGCGAGAGCGCGCTCGACCACCATCTGGGTTGCGATGCCTGCGTGGTCCTTGCCGGGAAGCCAGAGGGCTTCGAATCCCTGCATGCGGTGGTACCGCGTCATGGTGTCTTCGAGGGCGGCAAAGAGGGCGTGCCCTAGGTGCAACTCGCCCGTGACGTTGGGCGGCGGCATGATGATGGTGAAGGGCTTCTTGTCGGGATTGGGGCTGGCTTTGAAGTAGCCGGAGGACTCCCACCACTTATAAAGACGCTCCTCAACATCGGCTGCCTCGTAGGCCTTGGACAGCTGTTGGGGGGCGTCTTGGTTGGTCATAAAGGGGGCGTCCGTAGGGGTGAACAGGGTAAGGAACCGGGGCTTCGAGTTTAGGGGTAGCCACCTGCTCGGTCAACCGAGCGTTGCCTCTGGGCGTTGTCTCTACGTGAGCCTTGAAGGGCACCGTACCGGAGCCGCGCAGGAGTGGGCGTCCTCGTTCGTGGCAGATGACGGCTGCTAAACTGATCAGCGAACTCAACTTAGGACATCCATGACCTCGAACCCTTCATCGTTTCCGTGGAAACGCAACCTCATCGTTCTCTGGTTCGCTCAGGTCGTCACGACTCTCGGTTTCTCGTTCACTTTCCCCTTTTTCCCTATTTTCTTCGCTGAAGTTGGCGTTACGGATCTGGAACGCGCCGCGTTTCTAGCGGGCGTGTCTGGCGGACTGCTCGGTTTGGGGATGGGGCTTTTCGCGCCCATCTGGGGAATCGTTGGAGACCGCTATGGACGGCGGTTGAACATCCTCCGCGCGCTGGTGCTGGGCGCGGCATTTTTGATCCTTTCAGGATACGTGCAAAACCCGACACAGCTGGTGCTGAGTCGATTCTTCGTGGGTGCGACGAGTGGCGTTGTTCCGACGATCATGGCATTGGTTGCGGCGCACACGCCCAGGGACAAACTGCCGCTGGCGGCGGGGGCGACGATGTCCGCGCTGCTGTTTGGTACGGCGATCGGGCCGTTGGTGGGCGGGGTGATCTTTGACAACTTTGGCATGCGAGCGGCGTTCTGGGCGACGGGGCTAGGACTGCTTTTCGCGGCCGGGATGGTATTGGTGTTGGTGCGCGAGGACTTCACGAAGCCCGAGGCGACGAAGAGCCCGCTGGAGCCGTTCCGGAGTCTGTGGACGCTGGTCGGGAATTCAACGTTCCTGCCGGTGTTGTTGATGGCGATGCTGCTGCACTCAGGGGTGCTGATGATCACACCGGCCATAGCCGGGATCGTGAAGAACCTTGATGGCGGGTCGTCGAGTGCGTCGGCCACTGCGGTGGTGTTCGCGTCCATCGGCATCGCCGGAGCGATCTCGTCGATCGGTATGGGCTGGCTGGCGAGCAGAGTCGGCATCAGGCGAATGTTCATTTGGGCAGCAGCAGCAGCTACGGTGGCCTCATTCGGCCCGTTCTTCGCGCACAGTATTGTCGCGTTTACGTTGCTGGCGGGACTGGTCGCTTTATTCCAGGGTGGATTGGGCGGATTGCTACAAGGGCTGATAGCGATGAAAACGCCGCCGGGCATGCAGGGGTCAGCGTTCGGAGCGAGTCAGGTGGCACACTCGATAGGTACGGCGATGGGGCCCATGGTTGGTGGCACTGCGGTGGTTCTGTTCGGCTTCCGTAGTGTGTTCTTGGTGAACGTGGGCTTGTTCTCGATCGTTTTGCTGCTCGCGTTGGTGGCAATCACTAACAGCAACACAGCGATGAACCGTCCCCCGAGTGAATCGTCGGCGGAGTAGCGGGCGCTAGCGCTTGGCGGCGAGCCGGGCGACGATGCGATCTAGGATCTCAACGGCCACACCGTATTTCGACATCATGGGTAAGTCCTCGACGCCTTCGTGACTGACGATGGTGACCTTGTTGGTGTCTGCGCCGAACCCAGAATCTGGCACGGTGATGTCGTTGGCGACGATGAAGTCGAGGGCCTTGGCCTCAAGTTTGGTTTGCGCGTATCGAATGAGGTTCGTGCTTTCGGCGGCGAACCCGACCCGCACGAGGTTGCGCGGGGTCGCTGAGAGGATGTCCACCGTTTTGGTGAGATGGACGCTGAGTTCGTCAGTTGCGCTCTTCTTGACCTTGTCAGCCGCTGGGTGGGTGGGCGTGTAGTCGGCAACTGCTGCCGCCATGATGACGGCGTCCGCGCCTTCGCATGCGGACAAGACCGCACTGAGCATGTCGCTGGCTGATTCCACGTGACGCGTGTCGACGCCTGATGGATCGTTGAGCGAGGTGGGCGCTGTTACAAGAACTACGCTGGCACCACGGTCGCGGGCGGCTTCGGCGATGGCATAACCCATCTTGCCCGAAGAGCGGTTCGTGATAACGCGCACGGGATCTATGGCTTCTTGCGTGCCGCCAGCGCTTACGACGATGGTTCGACCGGCGAGGTCACCGTGGGCACCCAACGCAGTGGCGATGGCCCCGATGATCTCAGGTGTTTCCGCGAGGCGTCCCCAGCCCATGAGTCCTGAGGCGAGCCTGCCTTCGCCAGGGCCAATGATGGTGGCGCCACGGCTGACTAGCAGGTCGGCGTTGGCGCGCACTGCGGGGTGGTGCCACATATTGGCGTCCATGGCGGGGGCTATCACGAGAGGCGCGGAGGTGGCGAGGGCGGTGACTGTTATCGGGTCGTCTGCCAATCCGAGGGCGAGCTTGGCGATGGTGTGGGCGGTAGCCGGGGCGACGATGAGGACGTCGGCGTCTTTGGCGAGCGCTACGTGCTCAATCGCCTGGCGTGAGTGGAGGTCGAAGAGGTCGGTGACGACATCTTGGTGGGTCATGCTGCGGAAGGTTAGGGGGGTGACGAAGTGAGTGGCGGCGGGAGACATGAGCACGTTGACGATGGCGCCCGCTTGCGTGAGTTTGCTGGCGATGTCGATTGCCTTGTAGGCAGCGATGCTGCCGGAAACGCCAAGCAGCACGCGCTTGCCGTCGAACGGCCCGCTCACGTGGCGCTCTTGGCTGGGTCGAAGTCCTGGTTGAGATCGAAGATCAAGCGTAGCCCTTGCAACGTCAATTCTTCGTTTACGTGGGTGAATACGTCGGTTTGTGCGGCGATGATCGGCGCGAGGCCGCCGGTAGCGACGACGGTGGCGTCGGGCGCGTCCATCTCCAATTTGTAGAGCCTGACCATGTGCTCAATGAGGCCGGTGTAGCCAAAGATCAGGCCTGATTGGATGGAGTGCGCGGTGTTCCTGCCAATGGCGGTGGCGGGGGCCACCAGTTCAACACGTCGTAACTGCGAGGTGGCGGCGTAGAGCGATTCAGCGGAGACGCCGAGGCCAGGTGAGATGGCTCCGCCTAAGTACTCGCCGTCAGTTGAGATAGCGTCGAACACCGTGGCTGTACCGAAGTCGACGACGATGCATGGCCCACCATAGAGGTGGTACGCCGCTGCAGCATCCGCCACGCGATCTGCCCCGACGTCACGTGGGTTGTCGTAGCGCACGCGAACGCCGGTGCGGGTTCCTGTGCCAACCACTAGCGGTTGGATCTGGAAAAGGAAGTCGCATGCCTCCTCGAACACACCGGTGAGTGGCGGAACAACGCTGCAGAGGGAGATGCCGTCGATGGAGTCAACGGCGAGCCCCTTCATAGGCAGGAGGTCCTTGAGTTGGAGGGCGTACTCATCAGGCTGTCGATGAACGTCGGTGGCGAGGCGCCATGTCGCGGCAATGCGTTCGCCGTCGAACACGCCGATGGTGACGTTCGTATTGCCTATGTCGAGAGCAAGCAGCATGGTAGCGTCAGTATATCGCGCCTGCGCTTGCTTCCCTGAACGAGCGTTGGCCTTAGGGACGGTCCGCAGGGCCCAGGGTGTGACATCTGCCACTGACGCGATCGACCCCGTTTTGTTTCTACTGGTGCGGATCGAGATGTATCTCTGGCCTCTGATGGTTGTGGGGCTTGGTGGTGTGGAGGAGTGGAATGGTATACGCGATAGTGGTGTCCAACGCGATTCTCGTCGGTTTAGCGCTTTGGCTTGCGGTCAAATCCATCCGCCCCGTGTTGATCCCTGAGAATGGTCGCTGGCGGAAACTCGGGCGTTCTCTGCGGGACAAGGTCCGACTAGGAAGTCGCGCGGCGTAGGCGTTCCATGACGACGGGAATCTGGGCGTGGAGGTCGCTGGCCAGCAGGCCACTGCTCCCGACCCAACTGCTCACGTTCTCGGCTGCGGCCGCGTGGACGTGTACGCCGAGCCTCGCAGCGTCGTACGGCGCCAGGCCTTGCGCGAGTAGCGCTCCGATAATCCCGGCCAATACATCGCCCGTGCCTGCGGAAGCTAGCGCTGGATTCGCGAACGGACTGATGGCGGTTCGTCCATCAGGCGACGCGATGACGGTATGGGCTCCTTTAAGGACGACGACCTGACCCCACTCGACCGCGGCACGCTGGGCGGTGTCTACTCGGTCATCCTGAACATGCGGAACGCTTTGGCCAAGCAGGCGTCCCATTTCGCCAGGGTGCGGTGTGAGCACGGAGGGGGCTTTTAGTGATTCCCACCAGTGGTATGTCTGAGACAGTGCGTTGAGCGCGTCAGCGTCAATGACTGATGGTGTTTCTAGGTAGGGCTCGGTGAGCAGCAGCGCCTGCATCAGTCCACGGATGCTGTCGACGTTGCCTAGGCCGGGCCCGATGACGAGCGCTGCGCTCCTGTCGGCGGCGGCGCGGAGTTCGCCTGCGGCACCTGCAGCAGCGTGGCCGTCGGGAGTTTCAGGTAGTGGCAGATGTACCTGCTCCGCGAGGCCTGGGCCTGCGAGTCGTGACGCGGTTTCCGGTGCTGCGAGCGTCACCAATCCGGCGCCAGCGCGGTACGCGGCGGTGGTCGCCAGGATGGGCGCGCCTATGAATCGGCGCGAGCCCGCCACGACGAGGAGGTCGCCGAACGAGCCCTTGTGGCCATCGAGTGGGCGGTTGGGCACTAATCCCGCCACGGCAGCCTCATCGCACAACTCAAGGGAAAGGTCTCCGTCGATCTCTCCGGGAAGGCCGATGTTGAGAACCTCGACACTGCCGACGTAGGCAGCACCGGGGAAAGCGTAGAGTCCGACCTTTGGGGCGCCCAAGGTCAACGTCATGGTCGCCGGGAAGCAGGCATCGTCGATGACTCCCGTGTCGGCCTGCAGGCCACTGGGAACATCGAGTGCTACGTATGTCAGCTTCGGTTGCTCTGCCTTGAGCCGGGCGACCTCTTCGAAGACCACTCGTAGCGAGTCGCTCAGCGGGCGATCGTTGCCGATGCCGAGGACGGCGTCGATGACCACATCGGCTAGCGATACGTAGCTTGCGAGTTCGAGATAACCTATGTCGTCTATCGCTTCGACGACCCGTACGTGCCTGGCGCGGCAGTCTTCGAATTTGTCGTCGCGCCGCCTGCCGCTGGTCATGTAGAGCGTGACGAGACCTCCCCAGTCGGCGAGGTAGCGGGCGGCAACCATGCCGTCTCCTCCGTTGTTGCCGGAGCCCACCAGAACGACGATCCGTTTGCCACGGATGCCCTCGGTGATCTGCGCGAGCCTACGGGCGACGGATAGCCCGGCGGTTTCCATGAGGGAGTCTTCGAACACGCCCGACTCGACAGCTCTGCGTTCGAGCTCCCGCATCTGCGCGACGGTGACGATCTTCATGCGTTATTTCACCCTAGTTACGACCGACGCGACGGCGTAGTCGCGCGAGTGTGAGATGCTGAGCGCCAGGCGGTCTATGCCTAGTTTCTTGGCGCGTTCGGCGGCACGTCCGTGGAGCTCGATCCCTGGCTCGCCGGTGCGCTTGCGAGTAACTTCAACCTCTCGCCAGCCCACGCCGCGAGTGCCGGTGCCGAGGGCTTTCATGACCGCTTCCTTGGCGGCGAATCGAGCTGCGAGTTGCGGCGCACGGCCACGGCAGTAGGCGATCTCGTTGGCTGTGTAGATGCGTTGTAAGAAGCGATCGCCGAACCGATCGACGGTGGCCGCGACGCGGCTGATTTCGATGATGTCGACGCCGACGGAGATGTCTTGCACGTGGAGTCCGGTTGGGAAGAATCACGAACCAAGGGCCACTGGATTATAGGTCATGGGGTGGGCGCGCCTCGTGGGTGCTGCCTGCCGTTCTAGGCGGTGCCTGCTGATATCATGCGGGTCGACCCCAAACGCGTGAGGTGAGATGGTGACGGCGCTTCGTATCGATGGCAAACAGATGGCGATAGATATCCGTGGCGAGGTTGCGGAGGGTGTGGCGAAGCTCAAGGCTGAGACCAACGTGACGCCTGGATTGGTCGCGGTGCTCGTCGGTGACGATGGCGCATCGGCCATCTACGTTCGCAATAAAGGCATCGCCTGCGAAGAGGCAGGCATGTTCAGCGAGACGATCAATTTGCCAGCGGACACGACGCAGGAGGATCTGCTGGCGTTAGTCGCCAAGCTGAACGAGGACGACCGCTTCCACGGTGTGCTGGTTCAGCTTCCGTTGCCGCGTCAGATCGACGAGCGCACGGTGATCCAGTCGATCAACCCGGACAAGGACGTCGATGGTATGCATCCGATCAGCACCGGGTTGCTGTTGGAGGGCAATCCGCGTTTCCTGCCTGCGACCCCCGCTGGCGTTCAGCAGATGCTGATGCGTACGGGGAATGATCCGTCAGGGAAGCA
Organism: Chloroflexota bacterium; assembly: GCA_027618515.1. Lineage (GTDB taxonomy): Bacteria > Chloroflexota > Dehalococcoidia > Lucifugimonadales > Australimonadaceae > CALGTL01. The sequence goes on from JAQCEV010000007.1 coordinate 8,193, forward strand.
CGTTGTGATAGTTGGCCGGAGCAACATCGTGGGGAAGCCCTTGGCTGCGATGCTCATGCAGAAGAGCCCTGGCGCCAACGCGACGGTGACCGTGGTGCACACGGGGACCAAGGGCATCGAGGTGTTCACGCGGCAGGCTGACATCGTGGTCGCCGCTGTGGGGCGGGCGAATTCGATCACGGCGGACATGGTCAAGGATGGAGCCGTCGTCATCGACGTGGGTATCAACCGAATCGAGGACGCAACGCGCAAGAATGGATATCGCCTCGTGGGCGACGTGGCGTACGACGAGGTCTTCGAGAAGGCGTCGGCGATCACGCCGGTTCCAGGTGGCGTCGGACCGATGACCATAGCGATGCTGCTAATGAACACGCTGCGTGCCGCTCAGTACGCGGCGGGTGTCTAGCCTTCAAGTTTCAAATATCCCGCAGGGGTTCGATCTTTCTTTAGGAGTCCAATTATGGCTAACGCGATGAAGACCACCAGCGACCGTTCGCTCGACTCCTTCCTGCGTACGTTGGAGCAGACGTCCAAGATCGTCAGCGCAATCAGGCCGGATCAGTGGCAGAACGCGACTCCCTGCGCCGAGTGGGATATGACTGTCTTGGTCAATCACATCACGGGTGAGAATCATTGGTTGGCCGCGGTCTTCAGCGGGGAGACGGTGGCAGGCGTGGGCGATAGGTTTGATGGTGACCTAGTGGGCGATAACCCGATCCAGGCGTACTTGGCCTCGATCGAGCTGGCCAAGGCGTCAATCACTCCTGAGATGCTTGAGGCGCACCATGGGGTGTCGTTCGGCGACATCAGTGGGCATGACTACGTTTCGCAGTTGTTCATGGACCAGCTCGTGCATGGCTGGGACGCGATGATGGGCTCACGCCAGACGGTTGAGTTGGATGACGAACTGACTGCGGCTGCAATCCCGGTTGCCAAAGAGATGGTGGCGTACGTAGGCCAGGGGTCAGTGTTCGGTAACACGTTGGATATTGGCACGAACGCAGCCGATCTAGAGGCCTTGTTGGGGGAGCTTGGGCGCAGTCTGGCGTGGCAGCCCCCCGAAGGCGCTGTTTTCAAGTAGCGCTAGAGCGCGTTGAGTATCTGGCGGACGCCTGAGACGAGGAGAATGGCTGCGATGAGCATCAGCACTCCTCGTCCGGATGCTCGTCCGGCCAGGCGTACACCTATCTGGGCCCCGCTGAGGGTGCCCGCTCCGATGACGAGCCCGAACACCCAGGGTGTCCACTCGCCGAACGTGATCGCTAGGTGGACGCTGACGGCGGCCATCGACGAGAACATCAGCGGGAGCTGCGAGGTGGCGATGGACATCTTCGCGGGCATCCGCAGCATCAGCATCATGACCGGTACGTTGATGATGCCGCCACCGATGCCGAAGAAGGCTGCGACCAAACCTGATCCCAAGGCCATCGATGCGGCGAGGCGTTCACGAACGCGGTAGTCGTATGTGTTGCCGTCGCTGTCGACGATGTGGCGTGGCGTGCCACGCTCCGAGGGTTCGGTCACGGATGGTAGGTTCCTGCCCCGCTTGGCTAGGTAAACGGCGCCTAATACGAGGGCGATGCCGAAGACCAGTTCAAAGCCACCACGATCTACTGTGCGAGTGAGGAACGCTCCAGCTATGGCGGCTGGTACGGCGGTTGCGACGATGACGAATCCGGTGCGTGTGTCCTGCCAGTGACGGTGGCGATAGCCGACGGTCGCTGAGAGCGCGTTCAGGATCACGGCGGTCAGCGACATGCTGGTGATGACTGACGGCTCAACGTCGGGGAAGAGAACCAGGAGCGCGGGAACTATAAGTATCCCGCCCCCAATGCCTACCATGGCGCCGAATGTCCCCACGGAGAGACCAAGCGCCAGGAGTACGAGGGCTTGAGCTACCGTTAGATCTGGCAGCACCGACAGGCTCCTTGGCATGCGCGGGCAGGGCATGCTCCGGGTTTGGATCGGGCGAAGGCCACCTAGGCTTCTGGCTCGTCGACGGTGACTATCGCGATGTGCAGGTCATCGAGCTGGGCAGATGCCACGGGGGACGGGGCTCCGAACAGGGGGTCGACGCCAGCCTGGGTCTTGGGGAACGCGATGGCGTCCCGGATGGACTCGGCGGTGTCGGAGAACGTTACGACGAGACGGTCGATGCCACCGGCGAATCCACCATGGGGTGGTGCGCCATACTCGAACGCCTCCAAGAGGTGACCGAATAGCTCATCGACCTCGGCCTGTGGGTAGCCGAGGGCCGCGAACACGCGTTCCTGCTGGGCGCGTTGGTGGATGCGGATGCTTCCGCCTGCGAGCTCGCTGCCGTTGGCTGCGAGGTCATAGGCTTTGGCGATCACGGCGCCAGGGTCTGTTTCGAGGAGATCCCACTGGTCATCCTGAGGAGCGGTGAAGGGGTGGTGCATGGCGTGCCAGCGTTGGCTGTCCTCCAGCCACTCAAGGGCGGGGAAGTCAGTGACGACGCAGAAGGCTAATTTGTTGCGGTCGTTGAGGCCGAGCCGCTCGGCGATGTTCAGGCGCAGTTGGCCGAGCACTGGCTCAACCTTGGGCTGCGCACCAGCGGCAATGAGGATGAGGTCGCCAGGGACGGCGCCCACTCGGGTAGCGATCGCCTTGATCTCCTCGATCGATAGCGCCTTGGCAGGCGTTCGTACGTGGTCGGTGGTGAGTGCGTCTATGGATTCAGCAGCGGCGTCGAGTCCGATGATGACGAGGCCACCAGCCCCGTACGTGCGCGCTACGCTGACGAGTTCGTCGATCTGGCGGCGGGTGATGTCGCCGTAGCCTGGGGCGTTGAAGCCCTTGACCATGCCGCCATCGCGCACGACGTTGGAGAACACTTGAAATTCGCTGCCAGCGACGATGTCGGTGAGGTCGCTGATCTCGAGCCCGAAGCGCAGGTCAGGCTTGTCGCTGCCAAAGCGGGACATGGCATCTGCGTAGGTCAACCGTGGCACTGGGAGGATGAGCTCTTTCTGGGGCGCGAGCGCTTGGGCCATCTTGATGTAGAGGTCGACCATCATGTCGATCACGTCATCGGGCTCGACGAACGCCATCTCGAGATCTAATTGGGTGAACTCGGGCTGTCGGTCGGCGCGTAGGTCTTCATCGCGGAAGCAGCGAGCGATCTGGAAATAGCGGTCTGCGCCCGCCACCATGAGCATCTGCTTGAGTTGCTGGGGGGACTGCGGCAGTGCGTAAAAGTTGCCAGGGTGGTTGCGACTGGGCACGAGGTAGTCGCGGGCTCCCTCGGGAGTGCTCTTGATGAGAATCGGGGTCTCGATCTCAATGAAACGAAGGTCGTCCAGGTAGTCCCGGATGAATTTCACGATACGGTGACGCAGGCGGAGGTTCTCTCGCATGTGGGTGCGTCGCAGGTCGAGGTAGCGATAGCGCATGCGTAGGAGCTCGTCTACCGGGGCGTCTTGGTTGACGTCGAACGGTGGGGTCTTGGATGCGTTTAGCACCGTGGCTTCGGTGGCCACGACTTCGACTGCTCCGGTGTCGAGATTGGGGTTCTCTGTACCGTTGGGGCGCATGCGGACTTTGCCGCGCACCTGTACCACCCACTCGGACCTGAAACGCTCGGCGGTTGCGAATATGTCAGGGGAGTCGGGATGGAATACGACCTGGACGAGCCCCGTCGAGTCGCGCAGGTCAATGAAGATCAGCCCACCGTGGTCGCGGCGGCGGTTGACCCAGCCTGCGATCGTAACTTCTTGCTCGTTGTGGTCGGCGCGTAGCTGGCCGCAGTCGATCGACTTCAGCACGGAAACTCCTCGGATATGCCTACCGGATGGCAGGCTGATGGAATGGGGTGGGCCTTACATCTCGCCGAAGGGGTCGTCCCCTCCTGCGTGTTGCGATTGCCGATGGTGGAGGGCTTCGTGGAGTCGAGCGAGCGTACGCTCTGCGCTCCCGCTCTCGCCTTCCTCGATCTTATCGATGAACTGATCTGCTCCCCCCTGTATCATCTCCATGGCTCGTCGAACCCCGAGAACTAAGAGCGTCAACCAGGTGAATCTAAGGATCAATCGCATCAGGGAAATCACCGACAACCTCCAGGCGTTGATACCAGCACATGACCACGACCAGTGGCCCTACTGGGATAAGGTAACTTTACCGTATACAGGGCACCTTTCCAAACGCGCTTTATTGATTCCTAGTGCTGGCACCCACCCATATGCCTTGTCAAGTCTTTCGCAGTCGCGCGCAGGCGTGTTATAAAAGTAGTCCGCATCTAAAACGTGGATAGAACATTGAAGGTAATCTCCGAGCAGCGTCCCCCAAGAGAAGCCGTGCTGACCATCGACCTCGACGAGGCCGAGGTCGAGCCGTACCTAGATCAGGCCTACCGCCAAGCGGTTCGACGCCTGAATATCCCTGGATTCCGGAAGGGCAAAGCCCCTCGCAGGATCGTTGAGCAGATGTTCGGTCGCGAATACCTGATCAACGAAGCCATGGATAGCATGATCCAGGACGTCACCAACAAGGCAGTGGAGCAAGAGAATCTCGAGCTCGGCGGTATTCCGTCGGTTTCAATCGAGAACTTCGATCCGCCGTCTTTCAAGGCGACCGTTCCTCTCGTGCCGTCTGTGGATCTGGGCGACCTTGAGTCTGTCAGGGTGGAAAAGAAGCCAGCTGAGGACAGTACTGCACAGGCAGAAGGCGTTCTTGACCAACTCCGACAGGAGCAGGCGGTCTGGGAACCAGCCAAGGGCAAGGTTGAGATGGATGATCTCATCGAGCTGACCGTTGAGGGTTGGATCGATGAAGACGGCGAACGCCGCGAGATCGTCAAGAGCGAGAACACCGAGTACATCCCACGGCCGGGTACACGATTCCCTATCCCTGGGTTTGACGAAGGGCTCGTCGGGCTGCCACAGAGCAAGCAGACCAAGTTCACTGTTGAAGTTCCTGAGGACTTTGAGAACCAAGACTACGCCGGTAAAACGGCGCAGTTCGAGGCGACGATTCATCAGGTGAAGCGCAAGAAGCTTCCCGAGTTGGACGATGAGTTCGCCAAAGGCGTCGGCGATGGATTCGAATCCATGCAGGCCCTCCGCGACCGCGTTGAAGGTGACTTGCGAGATCGCGATCAGCGCAACGCCGACGCGACGCACCAGGACGAGGTACTGGGCAAGGTGGTTGAAGGGGCGACGTTCGAGATGTCGCCGCTGATCATTGAGCACGAAGTTGAGCATTACGTACACGACCGCCAGGACGAGTTCAAGGCTGGTCGATTCACGTCCATCGAGGACTACCAGCAAGCGATCGCTTGGCAGGCGATGTCCGAGGAAGAGCTTCACGAGTCAGCACGCCCTCAGGTAGAGGAACGCCTCAAGCGGGCACACGTTCTCCGTGAGGTGGCGAGCCGCCAGGGATTCGAGCCGACCGACGAGGCTGTCGATGCAGAGATCGAAGTCATGGCTGCCGATTCCGGTGATGACGCGGACCAAGTTCGCTTGCTGTTCCAAGACCCAGACAGGCGCGAGTCGCTGGGTCGAGTGCTGGTGAATCGAATGACACTCCAGTACCTGTCGGAGATCGCAACCCAGTCAACAAGGGCGGCTGCGAAACCCAAGGCGAGGGCTGCTGCAAAGCCGAAGGCCGACGGTGACGCCAAGCCCGTTGCTAAGAAGGCCGCTCCCAAGAAGGCGAGCGGTACCACTACGACCCCACCAACGAGCGCGTAGCTCTGGAGGCACGAGGCACTAATGAATAACTTCCCTATCCACGGCCCGCTCGGCGGTGGTTCCATGGACCAGATCCAGAACATCATCCCCACGGTGATCGAGAGTAGCGCGCGGGGCGAGCGTGCATTCGACATCTACTCGATGTTGCTCAAAGAGCGCATCGTTTACTTGGGCACCCAGATCAACGATCAGGTGTCGAACGTTATCGTTGCTCAGCTCCTGTACTTGGAGCGGGAAGACCCCGACAAGGACATCAGCCTGTACGTTAACAGCCCTGGTGGCGTTATCACATCCGGGTTGGCTATCTACGACACGATGCAACTGATCAAGCCCGACGTGTCCACGATCTGCGTGGGCATGGCTGCAAGCATGGGGACCATCTTGTTGGCGGGCGGAGCCGCTGGCAAGCGTTTCGCACTACCGAACTCCACTGTGCACATGCATCAGGCACTCGGCGGTGCGCAAGGCCAGGCTGCGGACATCGAGATCGCTGCGCGCGAGATCCTGCGCATGCAGGACATCATCCGAGGGATCCTGGTCAAGCACAGTGGGCAGACCTACGAGAAGATCGCTCGGGATTCTGACCGGGACTACTACCTCTCTGCTCTGGAAGCCAAAGCGTACGGCTTGATCGACGAGGTATTGGGACAGGACAGTTCCGAGACCAGCGCGAAGTAACTCCAACTAACTGCCAACTGAGGAAGGACCACCGATGCCAAGCAGTTCCTCCGGTACGACAACAACCCGCAGCGAGCACACGTGTTCTTTCTGCGGCAAACCCCAGGCGAACGTTAGGCGTTTGATCGCTGGCCCTGGCCGTGTGTTCATCTGCGATGAATGCGTGCGCCTCTGCCAGCAGATCATCACAGAAGAGAGTGCCCAGTCTGCGACTCATCCAGAATCGCTCCCCAAGAGTCTTTCTCCCAAAGAGATCGCCGAGAAGCTGGATGAGTACGTCATAGGCCAAGACCGCGCGAAGCGTGTGCTGAGCGTTGCGGTCTACAACCATTACAAGCGCGTGTGGTCCAACTCGGTTACCCACGATGTCGAGATTCAAAAGAGCAACATCTTGATGGTTGGCCCCACGGGGTCCGGCAAGACGCTACTCGCGCAGACCATGGCTCGCATCCTCGATGTGCCTTTCGCCATCGCCGACGCGACGTCGTTGACCGAGGCAGGCTACGTCGGCGAAGACGTGGAGAATATCCTCCTTCGCTTGATCCAAGCCGCTGACTTTGACATCAGCCGGGCTGAGCGCGGGATCATTTACATCGACGAGATCGACAAGATCGCTCGTAAGGGCGCCAACGCGTCCATCACGCGCGACGTGTCTGGCGAAGGCGTGCAGCAAGCGCTCCTGAAGCTGATCGAAGGTTCGGTCGCCAACGTTCCGCCGCAGGGCGGACGTAAGCACCCGCAGCAGGAATTCCTGCAGATCAAGACCGACAACATCCTATTCATCTGTGGTGGTGCGTTCGACGGCATCGAGCAGGTGATCGCCCGACGAGTTATGTCTGACCACCGGATCGGGTTCCACTCCGGCGATACCGGGAAGGGCTCCGATGATGAGATCCGACAGGCCGTGCTGTCAGAGGATCTGGGTGAATATGGATTCATCCCGGAGCTCATCGGTCGCTTGCCGGTGGTGGTTGCGCTCAACGGATTGGATCTTGAGGACATGGTTCACGTGCTGACCGAGCCGAAGAACGCGGTCATCAAGCAGTTCGAGCAGTTGTTCGCGCTTGACGGCGTGGAGTTGAGTATCACGACTGCGGCGCTGCGATCGGCAGCTGCGCAGGCGCTTGGGCGCAAGACTGGTGCGCGAGGCTTACGGACGATCATTGAGGAGGCACTTCTCGATGTGATGTTCGAGTTGCCATCGCTCGATCACGTGGACAAGTGCGTGATAGATATCGATGCCAACGGTAAGCTTTCGCAGCCACGCTTGTTGTCCCAGAACGGTCAGGTGATTGAGATTTCAGGGTTGGGCGAGTCGAGAAGCGCCTGATCCCGCTCCGCTGCATCACATAGTTCAAATGTTTGGCCAGAAAGCCTCCGGAATTCCAGGAGGCTTTCTGTTTAGAGGAACAAGTGCCAGATTTCGTTCTTGGATTCGGCTTGGTTGCGGTGGTACTTACCGTCACGGGACTCATCTCGGGGCTGGTGGAGCGCTCCCCTATCTCGTTTCCCCTGATCTTCTTGGGGCTAGGGCTGTTGCTGGGCGGTGGTGGGCTCGGCGTGATCGATATCGGCCCCCACGACGAGATTCTAGAGATCGTTGCGACGCTCACTCTGTCGCTGGTGCTGTTCCTGGATGCGGTGAAGCTCGACGTTAAAGAACTGGGCCGCAAGTGGGCTATCCCGTTCCTCATCCTCGGACCTGGCACGCTGCTTATCATCGCGATCGGCGCGGTGCCGTTGGCGCTGGTGTTTGGCTTTAGTTGGATCATCGCGCTGATGGGTGGCGCAATCCTGGCGTCCACCGATCCCGTCGTGCTGCGCGAGATACTGCGTGATGACCGCATTCCTCGGTCGGTTCGTCAGGTGCTGCGCATCGAGGCGGGCACCAATGACATAGTGGTGCTGCCCGTTCTGCTGGTGTTGATCGCGGTCCACCACGAGGAGGCGACATCTATTGCTGCGTGGTCGGTGTTCCTGGCGAAACTATTGCTTCTGGGCCCTGCCATCGGTTTCGGCATCGGTGGCGCGGGCGCGTGGCTGATGGCGAAGGCTGATAGGCACATGGGCGTGCGAACGGAGTATCAGGCACTCTACGGTGTAGGGCTGGTGCTGGCGGCGTTCACAGCAGCCACAGCTGCGGGTGGCGACGGTTTCCTTGGCGCGTTCGCGGCAGGCTTCGCGGTGGTGGTGCTGAACCAGATCCTGTGCAGTTGTTTCTTGGAGTACGGGGAAACGACCGCAGAGATGGCGATGCTGGTGACGTTCATCCTGTTCGGCGCGGTACTGTCGACGCTGTACGGCTTGGTGGACTGGGTTCCTGCGATCGGATTGGCGTTCTTCGTTGTGCTGTTCATCCGTCCGCCAGTGCTCGCGTTGGTGCTGCTCCGAGCTCGGATGAGCTGGCCCGCGCGGTTGTTCGTCTGTTGGTTCGGCCCCCGTGGCCTGAACTCTCTACTGCTAGCGCTGTTGGTGGTCATCGCCAACGTACCGGGGGCCGAGACGCTGCTGGCGACCGTAGGAGTCGTGGTGATGGTGTCGGTGGTTCTGCATGGCTCAAGCGCGTTGCCGGCTGCTGCCTGGTACGGACGTAAGGTCGCCGCTGAGACGTTGGTAGAGGAGCGGGAGGCGACGGCTGCTGCGCTGTTCAACATCCACGTGGACGCGCCGGATCGGATCACGCCAGCTGAGTTGCACGCGGCGTTGCAGGCCAACGATCCGCCAATCATCCTCGACGTGCGCTCGCGGTCGACGTATGAGAAGGACGGAGTACGGATACCGGGTGGGGTTCGCGTGAGGCCGGACGAGGTGATCCGGTGGGCGTCGGAGAATCCGCTGGATAGACAGGTGGTCGCGTACTGTACCTGACAGAACGAAGCAACGAGCGCCCGTGTGGTGAGGAAGCTTGGAAAGGCCGGGATCGCGGCTGCGGCTTTGGTGGGTGGTCTGGACGCCTGGAAAGCCGAGTACTCAGTTGAGCCGATCACGGAGGCCACTGCGACCGGCTTGGCGACCGCCTAGAGGCTCCGTAGAGCGGCTTCCACCGGGTCAGTGAGATCGATGGGTGTCTTGGGCGGGTTGGCGGCGCTCAGCGTGCCCTGGGCCATCGCCTTGAGCGTTTCCAGCAATAAGACCGGCTCGCGCCGCACCCCGGCAGCACGGATGGCGCTGAACAACGGGTGATCTTCGCCCGCTGATTCTTTCAACTCTGGCCCGGTCCAAACGCCAATCGCATCCCACAGTGCGTCGAAGCCGTCGCCGGTTATGGGCACGCGATCGTAGGTGAGCTGCGGGCCACGGTCGAGGTCGTTGGTCACGATCAGTGTCATATTGCCAGTCTCGGTGGCGCGCTGGTCGATGAGCTTCCAGATGACTTGCTGCCATAGGCCAACGGGGCCGTCGGGCAGGGCAGGGTGGAGGTTCACGAACGTTGATGTGGCGATGAGCACGGGACTGAGGATGAGCAGATAGCCGGCGAGGACGCACGCGTCAACGTTGTAGGGGGCGATGATCTCCGCGACCTGCGCGTCATATTCCTCGCGATGGGATGCGAAGTCGCCACCGTGCTCACGCCGGAAACGCAGGGACGAGTGGTTTTCCACGGGGATGCCGCGCGATTCGGCGAGATCGATGAAGCCGTCGCTACCTTCACCTTCACCACGCTCGCGTTGCATGAACACGAACTCGATCGAGGCGTCGAGCGAGCCATCATCGATGGCGGTGAGGGTGCGCTCGAACATGCCACGCGAGCCAGGGCCACGGCCTGCGGTGAACCAACCGAGGCGAAGAGTCACGCTTGTGGGCTCTTGGGTGGGCCCCAGAACTTGCGACGGACTTTGTTGAGTGTGGAGTAGACGTGCACGAACTTTCCGGCAGGGTGCTCGGTGAGGCTCGCCTCGGTGAGGGCTTGCTTGAAGCCTTCAGGGGTGCCATCGAACTCGGGGAATTCTGTGTAGGTGGCGCCAAGCTCGCGTAGCGTGTGAGCATCGCTGACGGCGGTGCGGATCAGCCCATGCTCGTCGGCGAAGGCACGGCCCGTGTCGGTGGTGGCGTGGCTCATGGTGCGAGCGTTGAAACCTTCGATGATGTCCACGTAATCGAGGATCTCGAGGACAGCGCCTTTGGCTAACGATGAGCGACCGGACCCCGCGAACGGGTGCGGGACGGAGACGAGCGCGCCTTGTTCTTTGATGCGCTTGGCTGTATCGATGGGGCTCAAGCCGGGCTCGATCTGCTCTTGGAGGAAGAGGCCGGTGATCTCACCTGAGGTGGACATGACCTCCTCGCCAAGGATCACGGTGAAATCCGCGATCTTGCTGACGGCACGTGAGCCTTCGATGCTGTTGTGGTCGGTGACCGCGATGCAGTTGAGGCCGACCTGCTTGCACCGGCGGACCAGCGCTTCAGGTGTGTTCGCACAGTCGAACGAGTAGTAGGTGTGCATATGGAAATCGCCGCGAAGGGTCACTGGTCTTCCTCGTCGTCAGGTTCATCATCCAGCATGTCAGACTCGGCGGATTGAATCATGGCCATCTGCTCGCCGAAGCTGCGTTGGAGGCGCGTGACCTGAAGCTCTGCTTTGGATAGCTGCTCGTTGCACTGCTTCGCGAGCTGCATCCCCTTCTCGAAGAGTTTGGTTGCGTCCTCCAATGAGAGGTTTCCGCCTTCAAGCGATTCCACAGTGGCTCTGAGCTCGCTGAACGCGTCTTCGAACGTGGGGGTCTTGTCTTGTTTGCTCATGGCCGCACATCAGTTTCAAAGGATCCGTCTTTAACTTGCACTCGCACGATATCACCTGCCGCCACATCTCCCACAGAGGAAACGGTCGAGCCTGTGGATGGATTCGTGACTACCGCAAAGCCACGTTCGAGAACTGCCACGGGGTTGAGCGCGCTGAGCGCTGTCTGTAGCGCGAGTGTTTTTTGACGCCGTGTGTTGAACAACGTGCGTAGGCCGGTTCGACCGCGTTCGAGGACATCGTCTATGCGCTGACGCTGGACGGCGATGTCGGGCAACGTACGGTGCATGCGCGAGACCAATGTCTCGATGGCGCGCGAATGCTGGATGAGTCGGGCACCGAGGTGCTGACGGGCGTGGCGCGTGAGGTTGAGTACCTCACGTCGGAGTTCGCGCACGTCCGGCGAAACGGCTGCTGCTGCGGCTGATGGCGTGGGCGCGCGAAGGTCGGCTACGAAGTCGGCGATGGTGAAATCGGACTCGTGGCCGACTGCGCTTACGATGGGGACGTGGCTACCGTGGATGGCGCGAGCCACCTCTTCGGTGTTGAACGCCCACAGGTCTTCCATCGAGCCGCCGCCACGTCCAACGATTATCACGCTGACGAATCCGAGGGAATTGAGGGCACGTATGCCTTCGGCGATCTCGGCAGGGGCGCTGTCACCCTGTACGGTTGCTGGGTACAGGATGAGGTCCGCCAGCGGGTAGCGGTGGGCGAGCACGTTCGTGATGTCGTGGATGACCGCGCCTTGCTCGGACGTGACCACGCCAACGGTCGTCGGGAAGGTCGGCAGCGGGCGCTTGCGCGAGGGGTCGAAGAGGCCTTCGGCCTCAAGCATGGTGCGCAGGCGTTCGAACTCGGCTGCCAACTCACCGGCGCCTGCGGGGATGACGACATCTACGTAGAGCTGCGTTTCGCCGCGCACGGGGTAATACGACACGCGACCATGGGCGTTGATCTGGGCACCAGCGGTGAGGTGCTGAGCGCCCGCGTTGCCAGCGAACAGCACTGACTTCATAGCAGCGTTGGCGTCTTTGACGGCGAAGTAGACATGGCCTGCGCCGGACTGGAACAGGTTGGTGACTTCACCGGAAACCCACACGTCGCGAAGCAGCGGATCACGCTCAAGCGTGTTCCGGACGTAGTCCGCGAGCTGGCTTACTGTGTAGATTTCCATTGGAGGTTGGGGAGGTTCCGGCGGGGCGGCGCGCCTGCGCCGCCCTCTAGTACTGGCTAGTCTGAAACGCGCGTTATGTACTCGCCGGTGCGAGTGTCGACCCTGACCTTCTCGCCAGGGGCGATGAACATGGGCACGGTGAGGACGATCCCGGTTTCGAGTGTGGCGGGCTTGCCGCTACCAGAGGCGGTATCGCCTTTGTAGCCGGGAGGGGTGTCCGAGACGATGAGGTCCACGGAGATCGGAAGTTCAACCATGATGGGCTTGTCGCGGAACATGACCACCTGGCATTCGGTCTGGTCGACAAGGTAGTTGACGGTGTCGCCAACGGTGCTCTTGTCGAGCTCATATTGGTCGAAGGACTCTGAATCCATGAAATTGTAGATGCCGTCAGCCTCGTAGAGGAACGTGCAGTCTCGGTTCTCCACAGGGGCACGCTGGAGCTTGAGCCCGTATCCCGAGTAGGTCTTGTCGAGCAGTTGGCCGGTGAGCAGGTTGCGCATCTTGATGTGGTACACCGGGGCGCGCTGCTGCATCTTCTGCTGGTAGTACTCCTCCACTTTGAAAGGCACTCCATCCACCTCAACAGTGGACCCCCGTCGAAGGTCGCCGAACTCCATTACCATCCGTGTGTCTCCTGTCCTTGTTCCAAGGAGCCCTAGAGCTCCACCAAGTCTCGTTTGTGTGCGTGGGTGAGCACGCGCGGGCTGCCGTTTTCCATGACGACGAGGTCTTCGATGCGGACACCACCCCAGCCGGTGAGGTAGATGCCCGGCTCTACGCTGAATACCATACCGTCCTCGATCGTTCCTGGCGAGTTCGGGCCGACTCCGGGCATCTCGTGTACGGCGATGCCGATGCCGTGGCCAAGGCTGTGGCCGAAGTCATCGCCGTAGCCGGCTTGGGCGATTATCGCCCGGGCCAGGCCATCCACGTCGGTGCCGGTCATGCCTGCGCGTGCGGTGGCCTCTGCGGTCTCCTGCGCTGCGAGGACGATGTCGTAGACCTTGCGGAATTGCTCGCTGGCTTTACCCAGCACGAACGTTCGCGTGATGTCGCTGCAGTAGCCGTCGTAGAGCGCCCCCATGTCGATCACGACGCCGTCACCTAACTCCAGCTTTCGGTCGCTGGGATGGTGGTGCGCTTTGGCGCCGTTGGGGCCTGACGCGATGATGGTCTCGAACGAGAGAGCGTCCGCGCCGTTCTCTCGCATGTGCTTTTCGAGCATCCAAGCAACTTCGCGTTCGGTGAGCCCTGGCTTGAGTTTGGCAGCGATCGCGTCCATGGCCTCGTCTGCTAGATCGATGGCGCGCTGGATGACTTCTAGTTCGGCGGGCTCTTTCACTGCACGTAACTGTGAGGCGACGCCTTCCGTGGTGACGAGTTCGGGGGAGGGGTCACGCTTTCCAAGCTTTGCTTGGAGCCCGTTGTAGAAAGACACGGTCATGGCGCTGTCTTCTATGCCTATGCGTCGAGCGCCTGAGTCGCTAACGGCCTCGTCGAACCAATCGGAGCCGCCTGCGATCCGAACCACTCGGTAGTCGGTCGCCTGAATCTCGGCCTGCTCGGTGTACCTGAAATCGGTGGCGAGCATGGCGTCGGTCGCGGTGATCCACAGGTAACCTGCGGAGCCACGGAAGCCCGAATAATAGGTTCGATTCTCGGGAGACGAAATCAGAAAAGCGTCTAGTTGCTTGTCGACCATGACTGCCCGGAGGCGTTCTATGCGGTTGGCTTTGCTCACTTGCTGTTCCTCTGGGCCGCTAGGTATTCCAACGCAAGGATGTATCCCTGGGGCCCGAGGCCGCTGATGAGGCCGCTGGCCACTGGGGCAGTTAGCGAGGTGTGCCGGAATTCCTCACGTGCGTAGATATTCGAGATATGCACCTCGACGATCCGTACGCTGAGCGTGGCGAGGGCGTCGCGTAGCGCGATGGACGTGTGCGTCAGGGCGCCTGCGTTGATGATGATGCCGTCCGAGGTTGGACCAGTCTGCTGGATGTGGTCTATCAGGGCGCCTTCACTGTTGGACTGGAAGAAGGTTGCGGATAGGCCAAGCTCAGATGCTCGGGTGCTGATGCTCTGCTCGATCTGGGCGAGGGACGTTGACCCGTATATCTCGGGCTCGCGCTGACCCAACATGTTCAGGTTGGGCCCGTTGATGACAAGGATGGCCATGGAAATGTCCTATGAGATTGGAGAGGCTGGCTCGTCGGTTTCCGGTGGCTTTTGGGCAAGCGGATGGGCCGACATGTAAGCCTTACGCGCTTCCGCTTGACTGACGTGAGTGTACACCTGCGTGGCGCTTGGGGATGAGTGCCCCAGCAGTTCTTGGACCACGCGCAGGTCCGCACCACCGTCTAGGAGATGCGTTGCGAAAGAGTGTCGTAGCGTGTGCGGGTGCACGCCTGGGCGCAGGTCGGCCGATGCGGCGTAACGCTGCACCATCATCTGGACCGAGCGTGGCGTGAGCCTGCCTCCGCGCTGGTTGAGGAAGAGAGCGTCGCCGGAAGCAGTACCCGCGAGGACACTGCGCGCCTCGTGGACGTAGGCTGTGATCGCATCGATCGCAGGACCACCTAGTGGCACCATGCGCGCTTTGGAGCCCTTGCCCCATACCCGTGCAGAACGGTTGGCAAGGGCGACGTCGCCGAGGTTGAGCCCGGACGCTTCGCTCACCCGGAGCCCTCCGCCGTACAGCAGTTCGAGGACTGCCCTGTCTCGTAGCGCTACAGCATGTGGTTTGGGGCCCGTCGCTGAGGCTGGGTCAGGCGCTTCGACCAGGCGTACGGCCTCGCGAGTGGAGATCACATCGGGCAGCCGTCGCGTAGGCTTGGGCGTGAAACGCCGCATCATCGACGACCCAGATTGCCACAAGGGCGCGTCTGGCATCTTGTGGCGGTCGATCAGGTAGCGCATGAAAGCGCGAAGCGCCGCGAGCGTGCGCACGACGCTGGCGCGAGCGTGCCCCCGCTGGCCGGCGTTCCTGCCGCTGGTGACTCGACGATCCTCGACTAGCCACGAGACGTAATCGCGGATGAGTTGCCGGTAAACAACGCTGACCCCGGCGGCACCGTCACGCTGGACGAAAGCACGAAGGTCACGCGCGTCGCGACCGAAACCGACGTTCTCCTTGGCGAGGTATTCGAAGAAAGGTAGGAGGTCGGCGAGGTAGTTGCGCACGGTAGCTGGAGAAAGCCCGCGCGTGGTCTCCAACTGACGGCGATAAGACGCTAGCAGCGGGGCATATGGAGCCTCGCTACTAGCGTCGTTGTGCCGGGTTACGGTCACCATACGTGACGCCTAGACGGCGCCTACGGGTTCCTCTTCGGGAACGGAGCCCTTCCAGGCGCAGTTGTTGCATGTCGCCTGGTCTCGGCCTGCCGCCAGCAGCAGCCCTTCGCATTCAGGGCACGCGATCTTGAGTGGTCGACGGCTGACTGTGAATCCGCACGTGGGGTAGTTGGTGCAGCCGTAGAACGTCCGGCCCTTGCCCTTGCGCTCCACGAGTTCTCCACCGTCCTCCGGGCAAAACACACCGGTCTTCTTGAGCAAAGGCTTGCTCTTCTTGCACTCAGGGAAGCCTGTGCACGAGAGGAACGGACCGAAACGGCCATGCTTGATGACCATGGGCTTTCCACATTCATCGCAAATCTCGTCTGTGGGCTCCTCTACGCGAACACGTTCCATGTTCTCTTGGGCATCGTCGAGGGCCTTCTTGAAGGGGCCGTAGAACTCGTCGAGCAATGGCACCCACTCTTGCCTGCCATTGGCGACCTCATCCAACTGCTCTTCGAGTTGGGCAGTGAAGTCGAGATCCATGATGTTCGGGAAGTGCGCTGTGAGTTGGTCGGACACGACCTGACCCAGCAGGGTTGATTTCATGGAAGTGCGTTCGCGGTTCACGTATTGGCGATCCACGATGGTGCTGATGATCGGCGCGTACGTGCTCGGCCTGCCGATGCCACGCTCTTCAAGTGACTTGATCAGGCTTGCCTCGGTGAATCGCGGCGGAGGCTGCGTGAAGTGCTGCTCAGGCAGCAAGTCCTTGGTGTCTAGCGCTTGTCCCGCAGTGAGAGCAGGCAGTTGCTTGTCCGCGTCATCGTCCGCCGCATCTTCGTCACGGGCTTCGATGTACAGGGTGCGGAATCCCGGAAACTTAAGGACTGAACCTGACACGCGGAATTCGTAGCCTTGGCCTGACTCACCGCTGACTGCGATGGCCACCTGGGTGGAATCGAGTACGGCATCGGTCATCTGGCTCGCAATCATCCGCTTCCAGATCAAGTCGTAGAGCCGGAATTGGTCGTTGGACAGATAGCCACGAATCGCTTCTGGCGATCGCGCCATGCCCGTGGGCCTGATGGCTTCGTGGGCTTCTTGTGCAACCTTTGATCGTGAAGCGTATACGCGGGCTTTGTCTGGTACGTACTCTTTGCCCCAGCGTTGCTCGATGTACTCACGCGCCTCGTCGATGGCACTGGGTGTGACCACCGGGGAGTCGGTTCGCATGTAGGTGATGAGTCCGACGGAACCGTCGGCACCGACATCAATACCTTCGTAGAGTTGCTGGGCGATGCTCATGGTGCGACGAGCGGGGTAGCGGAGCTGACGCGCCGCGTCCTGCTGGAGTGTGCTGGTGATGAACGGTGGTGCCGGGCGTCGCTTGATTTCACGCTTCGTGACGGTGTCGACGCGGAACGGCGAGCGTTCGATGTCGGCCACGATCCTCGTCGCGGCAAGCTGATCTGGCAGTTCGATCTTCTTCTCGCCGGTGAGGCTATGGAGGGCCGCTGTGAAGGCCGAGGCGCCTTCTGGTTGGAGTTCAGCGTCTAGGGTCCAGTACTCGACTGGTACGAAGGCATCGATCTCTTTGTCGCGGTCGACGACGAGCCGAAGCGCGACGGACTGCACGCGTCCTGCGGAGAGGCCCCGTTGGACTTTCTTCCACAGTAGTGGGCTGAGTTGGTAACCAACGAGGCGATCCAAGATGCGGCGAGCCTGTTGGGCGTTGACCAACCGCATGTCGATGTCGTGAGCGTTCTCGAACGCTTCCTTGACGGCTTCAGGCGTGATGGCGTGGAACACCACGCGTCTGATGGGTTTGCCGGTCCAGCCCGCAGCTTCCAGAAGGTGCCAGGAGATGGCTTCGCCTTCTCGGTCTGGGTCGGTGGCGAGAAAGATAGATGCGGCGTCGGCTCCGAGCTTCTTGAGGTCGGCCACGACGGTCTTCTTGTCCTTCATGATCTGGTAATCAGGAGCGAATCCTGCATCGGTATCAACGCCAAGCTTGCCGTCCGGGAGGTCACGGACGTGTCCCATGGACGCTCGAACGGTATAGGCACTGCCGAGGAAACGGCCAACCGTAACCGCCTTTGCGGGGGACTCGACGATGACGAGGTGTGTGCCCTTTGGCACGCCTGCCGTCGATACGCCTGCGGCCCTGGCCCTGGGCGCAGCCTTTGCCTTGGTCGCGGTCGTACTCTTGCTCTTGGCAGGGGCACGTTTCGCGGTGGCCGTGGCCGCTTTGGCCTTGGTCGTCGCGGCCGCTTTGGTCTTGGTGGTCGCCGCCGCTTTGGTCTTGGTGGTTGCTGTCGCTGTTGTCGCCATGCGTCCTTCAGTGGGCTGAGTGCCCCTACTACTCCTCTGATGACCGATAGGCCGCTTTGGACTCTCGCGCCCTGATGTAATTCATTCTACCGACCTGCAAAACCCGACCCTGGAGTTCCATGATGGTCAGGGTTCCCGTGATGCTGGTGACGGGGAGCCCGGTTGCCCTGCTCAGGTCGTCAACATGCTGGGGCTCATACGCTAACGCATCGTAGATCGTTGACTCTTCAGCCGTGCTCTCGTGGACGAGGCCGGGCAATGCCTGCTGGGTCTCGATCGGCGGCAACGCCCTAATCTCGTCGAGAACGTCCCTCACGTTCAGTATGGGTTTTGCGCCTTCCTGGATGAGCTTGTTGGTCAGCGTGCTGGCCGGTGAGTAGATGCTGCCCGGAACACACAACACTTCCCGATTCTGCTCCAAGGCAAATTTGACAGTGCTCAACGTGCCACTGCCATGGCCCGCCTCTATAACCAGCGTAGCGACGCTCAGCCCGCTGAGCAAGCGGTTACGTCGGGGGAAATGGCGTGCCTCTGGCTTTGTGCCCAATGGGTATTCAGATAGTACCGCACCCGATTCTGCTATCTGTTCCATGAGTTGGGCGTGCTCATGAGGGTAGGTGACATCGACTCCGCACCCTAGCACTGCAACAGTGCGGCCACCTGCCTTGAGTGTTGCGCGGTGGGCCTCGCCATCGATGCCGCGGGCAAGTCCGCTGATTACCGCCACGCCAGCTTCGGCGAGTTCGCCCGCCAGATGGGCCGCCACCTCGCGACCATACGCGGTCGGGCGACGGGTGCCGACGATGGTGACGGAGGGATCGTCCTGAGGGAATGTTCCCTTCATGTAGAGGATCGGCGGGAGGTCATCGATCTCGCGGAGCAGAGCTGGATAGCCTGCATCGTGCCAGGTCAGAACGGTCACACCCGCGGCCCTGACACGATCGATCTCTTTGGCAGGATCGATCGTGCTTCAGTGCTGGGTGATGGCGTCGACGACGTTTCGATCCAGGCCTGCGGCAGCGAGTTCTGACGCTCCAGCACTCCACGCGGTCTCTAGGGATCCGAATCGTTGTTCAAGCAACCCGAGCCGGACACGGCCCACCGTAGGTATGCGGCTGAAAGCGATCCAGTATTGGAGGTCGGTATCGTCGGTCATCGCTGGCTCTCCAGTGCGCTGGTCATCAGCGTTCGGGCTCTGCGCTGCCATTCGGGGCCAACGTGGTCGAGCCCGAGCACGCGCGCAGCCATGGATCGTCCACCCATGCCGTAGTGACGAAAATCGCTCAGTTCACGGACGGTTATCGTGCCAGGATCGCTGGAAGCAAGTGTTACGCGTGCGTCGGCAGCGAGAGAACCCTCGCTCAACACGCGTAGGTAGAAGCCAACGCGTCCGCTCCGCTGGAATCGTGCGGCGAATCGAGGGATGCCTACTTTGTGATCCAGCTTGTAGCAAGGAGACCGAGGCTCCGTGACTTGCAGCCGAACGCTGCACACGTCCCAGATGTCGCCCACACGAACTTCATGTGATTCCACACCGGCCACGGTTAGATTTTCGCCAAACCACCCGAACTCTGGAATGGAGAGACCCTCTTGCACCCGCCAGTAGTCGTAGTCTTCTGCCGCGTAGGCGTAGACGGTCTTCAGCGGGCCTCCATGATTGAGCGTGTCGCCCTGGCCGTCGCCGGTTAGACCAGAGGCGAGGACGTCGACAGGCCCATCGACAGCATGCTTGTAGATACCACTGTTGACCGTGCCGCGTGCCGTGCCGGACACAGACGCGGGCATCGCGACATTAACGGAGACGATTTGCATCGCAACACCAAAAAATTCGAATAAGGGGCATGGTGCGGTTTGCGTACCGATGAATGCAAGAGGGAATTGGCGGATGCCAGAATCCGTACGCAGGAAACCGGATGGCGGAGAGAGCGGGATTCGAACCCGCGAGACATTGCTGCCTACACGATTTCCAGTCGTGCCCGTTCGGCCACTCCGGCACCTCTCCTGGTCGACCATCTGACGCGCGAAACACTAGCGGCAACTCGGCCTTGAGTCGCTGCTCTGAGCGTATCACACGGGTACGTTGTGAATGGCGGAGAGAAAGGGATTCGAACCCTTGGTAGAGGAAACCCCTACAACGGTTTTCGAGACCGTCGCCTTCAACCGCTCAGCCATCTCTCCACGCAGGTAACGATGTGGTGGAGCCCGATCGGGTATGTAACGCCAATCAACGACTGGCGCGGAACCCCGCGTGTAGCTCGCCACGCGCACCATTCTACTGAACGGTGGTTTCTCACGCCAGAACCTGGCCCGCCGAATCGGAGCGCAAAGTGTCGTCCGTCGATGGTTTCGTTGCGACCGCCAGCTCCAGGCTGGCGTTAGGAAACCCCTGCCGGTCACCCCCGTACGGGCTGGTTCGACCTACCTGAACGGGTAGGGAGTACGGGGCCGAAGGCCGGTACCATGACACGGGAATCTTGTGCTCATGGGACGTCCACCAAATGGAATACCTGCCGGTCTCCGATACGCCGACGGTGACGCCGTCCGTTCGCGTGGTTGCTGTGGCGGTGGACCCGCTGGCGCGGGCCGGGATCGCAGCGCTGATATCCGCTCGCGAATCGACGCAATTGGCTGGCCAAGCATCAGCCGACGAGAATCTCGTGGATGTGGTGGATGCGTACCGAGGAGATGCGATCGTTTGGGACATCGGCGTTGCGCTGGATGACGGGGTGGAGCGTCTAGCGGAGCTCGCTGACGCGTTGCCGCCGATCGTCGCGCTGCTTGGCGACGCGGGGATCGCGGGCCAAGCGTGGGCCGCAGGTGCGCGGGCTCTCTTGCACCGTGATGTCACGCCTGGACGGCTAGCGGCCGCAGTTCATGCCGCCGTTGAGGGTGTCACGGTGTTGGACGACGCATTTGCGGATGTGCTTTGCGGCGGCCCGAGCTCGCGGTGGCATTGCGTGAACCATT
The DNA here is from genome assembly GCA_027618515.1 of Chloroflexota bacterium. Classification (GTDB taxonomy): domain Bacteria; phylum Chloroflexota; class Dehalococcoidia; order Lucifugimonadales; family Australimonadaceae; genus CALGTL01. The sequence goes on from JAQCEV010000007.1 coordinate 29,074, forward strand.
GACTCCACGTGAGATCGATGTGCTGCGCTTGTTGGCCGAAGGGCACCCGAACAAGGGCATCGCAGCGGTGCTTGGCGTGACTGAGAACACGGTGAAGTTCCACGTGAACGCTCTCTTCGGAAAGCTGGGCGTTCAATCGCGCACCGAAGCTGTCACTAGGGCGGCGCGCGCTGGACTAGTCCCGCTCTAGCTCTCCTCTAGTCCAATAGTCTCAAACCGGATCACCAAGTTGATAGGCCAGAGCCTACCCGATCGGGTGGGGGCGAATGCCCGTGCTCTCTCGCACACTGGTTATGCCGACCAGCACAGGGTGCCTGGCGGGTGGAACTGGAGAGTTGAACATGAGTGAAGTACTGACAGATCTGTCTGACGCGTTGGCAGCCGCAGTGTCGGCTGCGGGGCCGAGTGTGGCCCGCGTCGACGCACGCAACCGCTACCCAGCGAGCGGAATCGTTTATGCAGCCGAGGGCATAGTGGTGACTGCTTCTCACGTCGTGCGTCGCGACGAAGGCATCACGATCGGCGTAGGGGAAGATGACATTCCCGCTGAATTGGTTGGCCGTGACCCGGCGACGGACATCGCGGTGCTCAGGGCTGCCTCCGGTGGGCTGACCCCGGCACGATGGGGCGATGCGGACCAACTCAAGGTTGGCCATGTGACGCTGGCTTTGGGGCGTCCAGGCAAGACCGTGCGTGCAACGATGGGTATCGCGAGCGCAGTAGGGGGAGAATGGCGTAGCCCTGCGGGAGGCCGGTTCGAGCGCTAGCTATTGGCGGACGTGGCCATGCACCCGGGCTTTCCGGGTGGTCCGTTGGTGGGCGCGGATGGCGGTGTGTTGGGCATGAACACCTCGGGGCTGCTTCGTGCCGCGACTCCTTCGATCCCGATAGCGGATGTGAAACGCATCGCAGATGCCCTGCTCGCTCACGGCACGGTGAGCCGTGGTTATCTGGGGATAACGCCTCAGCCCGCCCGCTTATCGGCAGATCTAGCGGAGAACCTTGGCCGTGAGACAGGCTTGTTGGTGACGTCTGTGGAGCCGGAAGGCCCGGCGGCCAAGTCGGGGTTGTTGTTGGGGACGTCATCGTTGGCTTGGACGGTTCGCCCGTGACTCACCTGGATCACTTGTTCGGTGCCCTAGCAGATGCCGCAGGTCGATCGATCACTCTTGCTATCGTCCGGGGTGGCCAGGTCAGTGAAGTCGAAGTCGAGGTTGGGGAGCGAGGCCGCCGATGAGTGCTCCAGGCGTCGAGTCCCTGCCGTTCGCGGATTCGCTGAACTTGGATCTGGCGGAGGTGGCCAAGGACGCTCGCGAAGCCCTCGTGCGGGTCGTTAGCAGAGGCCACGGAGTTGGGTCAGGCGTTATATGGGATTCCAGAGGCGTCATTGTTACCAATGCCCATATGGTGGAAGACGAAGGCGTTTCCGTGGTGACCAGCGCTGGCGCCGAGGTGGATGCACGTGTTGTCCATCGGGACGTACAGGCTGATGTCGCGGTGCTGAAGATCGATGCAGCGGGCCTTTCCGCTGCCCCGGTGGGTGACCCCGAGAGCCTGCGGGCCGGTGAGATGGTGTTCGCGTTGGGTTATCCCTGGGGGATAGCGGCGGCGGTCACTGCGGGCGTCGTCATTGGAGTTGGCGAACAGGAAGAGGTCTACGTTGGAACTAAGGGACGCCCGTGGTTGACAGTGAATATGCGCCTCCGGCCAGGGAATTCAGGTGGCCCGGTGATAGATTCTCGTGGTCGCATCGTGGGACTCTCTACGGTGATGGCGAGTTCACAGATCGGATTAGCGGTGCCGTCCAATGTGGTGAGTGATGTCGTGAAGTCAGCGTACGAGCGGGGTATCTAGCTGGGGCCTGCGCCAATAGACCTGCCAAAAGGGCAGTGTTCATTGGCGCAGAGCTCTGAAACGGAAATCTCTGATGTATCGTGGGAATAAGGGGTATAGCCCCAACTCAACGCCACTTTGTTGCCTTGACACCCTTCGAATCCTGAACGTACCATCATTGAGAAGTGAACGAACCAGATCATTGTGCTGACGGTGGATGCTTGGGCGAATCTTTAGAGGAGCCCCCGAGTAGCCACCGTATTTTGTTTCCTGCGATGGCGCGCTAGATTCCTATGGAAGGTTGGATAACCATCCTGATGGCTGCGGGCAAGGGGGTGCGTATGCACTCTGCCAAGCCCAAGGTCTTGCACCGCGTCGCTGGCGTGCCGATGATCGGCCATGCCGTCGCCGCCGCGCGCACCCTTGACCCTTCCTCCGTCCCCATGGTCGTTGTTTCTCCAGATAACCGTGCAGCCATTGCGCGCGAATTGGGCGATGGATTCGAGTACGTGGAGCAACCCGAGCCCATGGGCACAGGTCATGCTCTATCTGTTGCGCTGAAGCACGTCCTGCCCCAGGCCGCGAATGTTCTTCTCCTGAATGGCGATATGCCTCTGATCACGAGTGACGACCTGCGCACTCTCGGTGAAACACATCTGGGCCGACAAGCGGCCATCACGGTGGGGGTAGCTACGCTCGCTGCGGAGGATGCCGTTGACCTCGGCACGCTGAGGCGTGGTGCCCGCGGAAAAGCGGTGGCGATCATCGAGGCCGTGGAGCGAACCGGGCAGTCCGCGCCGACCGTGGAGGTCGCGGTCGGTGCATTCGCGCTGGACGCGGTTTGGGTACGCGGCGCCGTGGATCGCCTGCCGCCGCATGCTCATGGCGAGTACTTCGTGACCGACCTCGTAGCGCTGGCCATAGCAGATGGGCTCCGCGTGGAGGCAGTGGCCTTGAACTCAGTCCGGCCGTGCATCGGGGTCAATACCAGGGCGCAGCTTGCGAAGGCGGAGCAGGAGATGCAGGGACGCCTGCGTCAGCAGGCCATGGACGCTGGCGTGACGATGGCCGACCCATCAACGGTTTACCTGGACGCGACCGTGGGTTTCGCGCCTGACGTGACGATCCTGCCGAATACGACGCTTAGCGGCACCACGAGCATCGCAGAAGGCGCGGTGCTGGGCCCTAACGCTCAGATCAGCGATACGTGGGTCGGGTCTGGCGCGGTTATCGGTTCTGCTGTGATCAACGGCTCCAGCATCGGCATCGGCGCGCAGGTGGGGCCGTTCACGTTGATCCGCGCAGGGTCGACTATCGAGGACGGGGCCCACATAGGGGCGCATGTGGAGATCAAGGCGAGCCGTATCGGCAAGGGCACTCACGTTGGCCATTTCAGCTACGTGGGTGACGCGGTGCTCGGCGAGAACGTCAACATAGGCGCAGGTACGGTTACCTGCAACTACGATGGGCAGAACAAGCATGTCACGACCATAGGTGACGGCGCGTTCATAGGGAGCGGAAGCATGCTGGTCGCTCCTATCAGCATAGGCGCAGGTGCACTCACGGGTGCTGGCGCGGTGGTTACCAAGAACGTTGGGCCTGGCGAGAGAGTGGCGGGCGTTCCTGCGCGCCAAATCTCACAGCGCCCTGAAGCGACAGCGAACGAGGAGGGACAATCCCTTGGATAGTGGTAGTACGGCGATAGCAATCTTGTTGGTCGTGGCAATTCTGGCATTCCTTGGACTGCGTGCGATCGACGCCGCGCTGCCGTTGCTCCGCCGGAGCACGGTGCGCGAAACGCTCAAAGAAGGGACGTTCAAGGACGCCGTGTTGCGCCGGATGCGTTCCTCAAGAGAAGCCTACGATGAGCTGGTCCACCTGCTCACGTCGCTCTCCGCCGGATCAGTAGCGGCGTTGTCCGTCGCGTTGATGGCCAGAGCGACCGAGATTTTTTGGCCACTCACCGCCCTTGGCATCGTCGGGATCGCGTTCGTATCTCTGATCCTCGGTTCGTTGGTTGAACGCCTTGTTCCCCGCCTGAGTATCCCTCGCTTAGTGCTGCTCGGCACGGCCGCTCAGGTCGTAATGCTGCCATTTTTACCCCTGCCACGACTTGTGAGACTTGGTCTTCCCATGACCGGTACTCGCGCGGAGCAATCTGCTCCAGCAAGCGGCGATGCCGCCACCGAGCGGCCCGAGCCTGATATCGAAGAGGAGATGGGCGAAGAGCCGCTGGAGCGCCACGAAAAGGCGATGATCTACGCGATCTTGCACCTCGACCAGACGCCCGTTCGCGAGATCATGGTCCCGCGGGTTGACATAGTGAGTCTCGATGTCAGTGTCCCGCTCGATGAAGCGGTGCCACGCATGCTTGAGAGCGGGCACAGCCGATTGCCGATCTACGAAGAGAGTCCCGACAACATCATCGGTATCCTCTATGGGCGTGATCTGCTGGCCGCTACCAACCGTGGGGAGGGGGCTGCACCACCTACGCTCCGCGACTTGCTGCGACCGTGCTTCTTCGTTCCGGAGAGCAAGCGCGTCGATGAGATGCTGACCGAGTTCCAACAGCGACGAGTCCACCTCGCAGTCGTCGTCGACGAGTACGGCGGAGTCGCAGGTATCGTCACGATCGAAGACCTTCTGGAGGAGATCGTCGGCGAGATCGAGGATGAATTCGACCGTGAAGAACCGACTGTCGAGCGTTTGGAGTCGGGCGACGCGCAAGTGGACGCGCGGATCCCGATCGACAGTTTCAACGAAGAGTTCAATGTGGACATCGAACCCCAGGGATTCGATACCCTCGGAGGCTTCATGTTCAGCAGGTTGGGTCGCATCCCTACGGCCGGTGACATGGTGGAGGAAGCCGGCCTGCGTATGCAGGTCACGGCTACCGCTGGGCGTCGGGTCAAGAAGGTGCGCGTAAGCCCGCAGCCTGCGGAAGCATCGGTGGATGTGCGCACTGAAAGCGACGCGACTAAGTCCGCATAGCGTCTGCTCGCCGTTGCCAGAGACCTGCACTACAGCGTTGCGAGATCAGGGCAAGCTGGCGGGATCTCGCCGAGAACTCCGCTACGACTCGCCGTAAGGCGTTCGCCTCTGGCGATTGATTGCCGGAGGGATACGTTACCCGCGAAAGGCGCTGCCTCTACCGCTGACCGCCTCAGCCTTGATCCCTGCCGTTCCTGTATCCATGCGGTCGGCAGCGGTTGTCCCGTGCGCGTGACAGGCGCAATCCTATAGCGCCCGCTCGCCGGTTCCGGAGACCCCACTACAGCGTTGCGAGATCAGGCCGAGTTGAGCTGGCGGATCTCACCGAGAACTTCACTAGGACTCGCTGCAGGGCGTTCACCTCTGGTGATTGATTCCCGATGGGATTAGTTACCCGCGAAAGACACAGCCTCTACCACTGACCGCCTCAGCCTTGATCCGAGGCCTACGTGTATCCGTTATCCGTGCGGTCGGCAGCCGTTGTCCGTGCGCGTAACATGCGCACACGTTTCCGTGGAGTCGGGCCTACACGCGGGCTACACGCTTTGGAACGGCGCACGCACGACAGTGGCGAAGATGCGCAACGCCACGGGGACTTGATGAGGGGGCGGTCACGGCCTGTTTCATGTTTCACGGCGGTGTCGTCGCTCCTCGATGATCCGCTGCCCGAAGCGTGTTAAGGCGCAAAAAAGCAGCCCCACCAATGGTGGGGCTGCTTTTCATAGCCGAAGCTTAGGAGAACTGAACTACTTGATGTTCAGGGCCGCGCTAGCCTTGCTGCCAGCGTTGCCCTCGGCGATAACGCCGTGGAGGCCCTTACCAAGAAGTGTTGGGCTGATGGTTGCAGTAGCGAGACCGGCACTTGCCGTTGTGGTCTGTACGCTAGTGGAGCCATCCGGGGCTACCAACGTTACCGTGATGGACTCAGTGGCGTTGAAGCCGGTGAGCCAGACGCTAACGTCAGCGGCGGTGCCCTGCGCAACAGCGTTGACGCTGAGCGTTACGCCTGCAGTGGTGGACTCGCCGTCAGCGCCGAATGCACCAGCAGGGCCAGCCGAGCCACGAGAGCCAGCAGCGCCAGCTGCACCGTCAGCACCAGCGGGACCACGGGCGCCAGCAGCACCAACGGGACCGGTAGCGCCAGCAGGGCCGGCAGCGCCATCTGCGCCAGCGGGACCAATTGTGCCGTCGTCGCCGGAACAGGCGGCAACCAGGAGTGACATTATTGTCAGGGTGAGGATCAGGGCCAAACGTTTGGTGGTGAAGAAGCGGTTCATTTAGAACCCCCTTTCCGATTCTTTGCTGTCGCCATGCCTACCAAGCAGTGGTTGCTCCGAAGCAGACCACTATCACGTGCACAGAGAACAGGAGCAATCATAGATAGAGGCTTTAAACCCTGTCAAGGGCTTTTGGTGCACCATACTGAGTTTCTCAGGCGCGTTTCGCCCACGCTGGTCTACGACCTCGATGCGTCACTCCTGCGAATCACGACTGTACCGGAGCCCTGCCCACGCTGTGATACCGCAATCCTGCGGCGATGCATGCTCGAGCGTCGAGGGCATTGCGTCCGTCGAAGATGACTTTCGATCGGAGATTCGCGCTCATGCGAGACCAGTCAAGCGCCAGGTATTCTGGCCAGTCAGTGAGCAGCATGACGAGGTCCGCGTTGTCGGCGGCCGCGTAGGGCGTGGGCACGGCCTCAACGCCGGGTAGGAGTACCTGGGCTTCTTCCATGGCCACAGGGTCATGCATGGCCACGGATGCCCCTAGGTTCTGGAGACGGTCGATGATGCGAACCGAAAGAGAAGTCCGTACATCGTTGGTTCCAGGCTTGAAGGCCAGGCCAAGAACCGCGATCCGCTTGCCTGACAGGCTGCCACCACATAAGGCGATCGCGCGATTCACTACGTGATTGATCTGGTCATCGTTGCGGCGAAGAGTGGCTTCGAGGAAGTTGGCCTGGTAGCCGTGGATGGCCGCCGAGTAGCTGAGGGCTTGCAGGTCTTTTTCCAAACAAGGGCCGCCGAATCCGATGCCGGGTGACAGGTAACCGCGTCCGATGCGTGGATCCATGCTGAGGCCTTCGACGACGTCGGTGACGTCGGCGCCCAGCCTCTCGCAGATGCCTGCGATCTCGTTGACGAATGAAACACGCGTCGCCAGGAAGGCGTTGGCGGCGTATTTGATGATCTGGGCACTCTCGGCGCTGGTTTCGACGAGGGGGACGCTGCGGGAGATATCTACGTCTAGTTGTATATGCGAAGCTTCCTCCAGAAAGGGCGCGTAGAGCTCACGCATAACTGCTCGGGCGCGCTCGGAGGTCGTGCCGACGACGATTCGACTTGGGTGGAAGAAGTCCCGAATAGCCGATCCTTCACTGAGGAATTCAGGATTGCTAGCGATCTCAATGTCCGTGGCACCTAATGTATTGAAGGTGTCGTGCATCTCGGAAACGGCGCCGACGGGGATCGTGGATTTGATCGCGACGACGGTTCCTGGGGCTACCGTTCGTGCGAGGTTAGCCGTAACGCTACGAAGTGCAGTGAGGTCAGGGCTGCCGTCGACATGCGGTGGCGTTCCGACCGCAACGAAGACGACCTGTGCCTCGGCGACCCCACCGGCTATGTCGGTGGTGAACCGCAGACGAGAGTCGGCAAGCACCTTGGTGAGCACCTCTTCGAGTCCGTCCTCATGGATCGGGCTTTTGCCCGTGGAGAGGAGATCGACGACCTGCTGGTTGATGTCGACCCCGACCACGTCGTGTCCGAGCCGGGCGAGACCTACTGCGGTTACAAGTCCCACGTAGCCTGCGCCTCCGATTACTGTGACCTTCATTGTTTCCTCGTTGCTAGAAGGGACGTGCCCCTGGTTTGGCTTCGCTGTCAGCCTGCCAATAGAGGTTATCTGATTGCTGAATCCCTGAGCTGCTCGGAGGTCGATTCTGCTATCCTCGCCCCTCAATACCCCTCCCTTTGGAGTGCTACATGACGTCCTCTTCGCCTCATCGATTACCCGCGAACGTCCGACCTGTCCGTTACGCGATCGAACTAGCACCTGACCTTACGTCGTTCACCTTCACTGGATCAGAGAAAATCGCGGTACAGGTGGCCGAGCCTACGTGGCAGATCCTCCTGAACGCTGCGGAGATGGAGATAACGGCAGCGTCCGTTACCCTCGCCGACGGCACGTCGATAACGGCATCTGCGAGCGTGGACGAAGACGCTGAGCGGGCCACGTTGCTCCTGGAGAGCGAATTGCCTGCGGGAGAGGCGACTCTTTCGTTGACGTTCAACGGCACTCTGAACGACCAGCTCCGCGGTTTCTACCGTAGCCAGTACGAGGGCCCGGACGGTAACCCTCGCTTCTTGGCTACGACTCAGTTCGAGGCCACCGATGCGCGCCGTGCTTTCCCCTGCTGGGACGAGCCGCAGGCCAAGGCGGTGTTTGATGTCACGCTGGTTGTCCCGAGCGATCTAGTTGCGGTCTCCAATATGCCCGTCGCATCGGAATCAACAGCCGTGGATGGCACGAAGGCAGTGCACTTCGAGGCTACGCCGCGCATGTCTACCTACTTGGTGGTCTTCGTGGTCGGCGACCTGGCGAGCGTGGAGGCGACCTCTTCGAACGGAACACTGGTTCGTGTGTTCGCGACGCGCGGGAAAGAAGAGCAGGGGCGGTTCGCCCTGGAAAACAGCCTCCGCATCCTCGACTACATGAACGATTACTTTGGCATCGACTACCCACTGCCTAAGATGGATCACTTGGCGATTCCCGACTTCGCCGCTGGCGCGATGGAGAACTGGGGCGCGATCACCTATCGCGAGACCGCATTGCTGTTCGATCCAGAGAACTCCGCTGCTCAGTCCCGGCAGAGGATCCTGGAAGTGGTCGCCCACGAGATGGCGCACATGTGGTTCGGTGACTTAGTGACGATGGAGTGGTGGGACGATCTATGGCTGAACGAGAGCTTCGCTTCATGGATGGGCGATAAGGCCGTGGACTTCTGCTACCCCGAGTGGGAGATGTGGACTCAGTTCGTGTCTATGGACACGAACTCCGCGCTTAGCTTGGATGGCCTGCGCTCGTCGCACCCGATCGAAGCTAACGTAGACGACCCCGCAGAGATCCGGGAGTTGTTCGACGCCATCAGCTACAGCAAGGGCGGCTCGGTCCTCCGTATGCTCGAAGATTTCCTAGGCGCTGAGACATTCCAGCGTGGACTCCATGACTACTTGAAGGGGCACGAGTATGGCAACGCGCGAACCGAGCATCTCTGGTCCGCGTTGGCTGACGCTTCGAGCAAGCCGGTGACGGCCATCATGAACTCCTGGGTGAAGCAGACGGGCTATCCGGTGGTAGATGTCGACATCAACCGCAGTGGCGCTGAGCCGGTTCTCGGGCTTCGCCAGCAACGCTTCTTATATGACCACCTTCTGGATGCGCAGTCAGATGCGACCGTTTGGCAGGTACCGGTCAGTATCGCTAGCGCGGGCTCGACGGGGACATCGTTGCTCATGGAAGACTCCTCGGCTTCTGTGTCACTGTCGGGCGCTGAGGGCTGGATCAAGGCCAATGCGGGACAGACCGGGTTTTTCCGTGCCAACTACGCAGAGGACGAGTGGGACAGATTACGCGATGCGGTCGCGGCCAAGAGTGTCTCGGCGGTCGATCGTCTAGGTCTCCAGAATGACGCTTATGCATTGATGCGTTCGGGGCGTCTGCCCGCGACAGTATTCCTCTCTCTGGCGGAGGCCTTCAGTGGGGAAACCGACGCGCCGGTTTGGGGCGATTTCGCCTCTAATCTCAAGGGATTGGAGGGCCTTCTTCTGGATGCGCCGTTCATCGATGGCTACCGCGACTTCGGTCGGTCGGTGTTCGACCGGATCGCTGACGCAACAGGCTGGGATGCGAAGCCCGGCGAGCAACACCTCGACGCTCTGCTGCGAAGCACGGTGCTCGGTCAGCATGGTGGGTATGGCGGCGCTGACACCATCGAAGAGGCCAAGCGTCGCTTCGCTGGCTACCTCAATGACCCAACGTCTCTCCACCCTGACCTGCGAGGATTGGTGTTCAGCCTGGTCGCCCAGAACGGCGACCGCACGACTTACGACACGCTGTGGAAGCTCCATAAGGAAGCGACTCTGGCGGAAGAGAAGGTTCGGATCCTAGGTGCCCTGACTCGGTTCTCCGACAAGGCGCTGCTGCAGGATCTACTTGACCGGTCGATGGGCGACGAAGTTAGGTCGCAGGACACGATGATCGTCGTGGTGCAAGCCGCGGGGAACAAGGATGGCCGCGATCTGACCTGGCAATTCATCAAGGACAACTGGGCTGAATTCGACCGTCGTTACGGCAAGGGTGGTTTTGCCATCATGCGTATCGTTGGCATAACAGGCGGATTCACCAGCATGGAGCGTCACGATGAGGTTGAGCGATTCTTTGAGGAGCACCCAACGCCATCGGCTGCGCGCACTATCCAGCAATCGCTGGAGCGCATCCGGTTGAGTGTCCGCTGGCTGGAACTGAACCGGGATGCTGTCGGAAGCTGGTTGGCTGCCCGTTAGCTCAGTGAATTCATATGCCCCCGGCATTTCCGGGGGCATATTTGCTCTAACGAGCGTTGTCCGAGCGCGGCGCCTCTGATATATTCGGAAGCTGCACTCGATTTTCCTTCGAAAGCAGGTCAAAACACCATGGCAGACCACGACGTACTTGTTGTGGGAGCGGGGCTCGCAGGCATGCGGGCCGCCATCTCCGCGTATCGCTCAGGGGCCGACGTGGCCATGATGAGTAAGGTACACCCCGTCCGGAGTCACTCGAACGCTGCGCAGGGGGGCATCAATGCCGCTCTCGGTGGCGGTGAGGACTCAGTCGATTCCCACATCTACGACACCGTCAAAGGTAGCGACTACCTGGGAGACCAGGACGCTATAGAACTCATGTGCCGGGAAGCTCCTCAGGAGATCATCAACCTGGAGCACATGGGTGTCATCTTTAATCGCGACGACGAAGGCCGCCTCGGCACGCGCGCCTTTGGTGGCGCCAGCTACGCGCGAACGTTCTTCGTCGCCGACATCACCGGCCAGGCGATCCTGCACGTCATGTACGAGCAGATCCTCAAGGCTGGCGTGCGGTCGTATGAAGAGTGGTTCGTCACCGACCTCATCATCGAAGATGGGGAATGCCGGGGCGTTATCGCCATGGAAATGCTCACGGGCAAGATCAAGGCTGTTACTGCCAAGGCTGTCATCCTGGCTACTGGCGGCGTGGGGCGAGCGTTCGAGCCCTCCACCAACGCATTGATCTGTACCGGCGATGGCATGGCACTCGCCTACCGCGCCGGCTCAACCTTGCTGGATATGGAGATGGTTCAGTACCACCCCACCACTCTCGCAGGCAACGGCGTGCTGCTCACCGAGGCTGCTCGCGGTGAGGGTGCCTACCTCATCAATTCCGAGGGCGAGCGCTTCATGGAGAAGTACGCTCCGAAGATGAAGGAATTGGCCTCACGTGACGTGGTTTCGCGCTCGGAAGCGACTGAAATCGAGGAAGGGCGCGGCGTCGATGGCTGCGTGTTCCTAGACCTCCGGCACTTGGGGGCCGAGACCATCATGACCCGGCTGAAGTACATCCACGAGGTCGCCTATGACTTCGCGGGCGTTGACATGGTCACGCAGCCCGTTCCGATCCGGCCTGGGCAGCACTACATCATGGGTGGCTTGAAGACGGACGTGGACACCCGTGCATGGGATGTCACGGGCACGGCAGGTTGGGACGGCGTCAAGGGCCTGTTTGCCGCAGGTGAAACCGCGTGCGTCAGCGTGCACGGGGGCAACCGACTGGGTGCAAACTCCCTGCTGGAGACCGTCGTCTTCGGCAAGATCGCTGGCGAGAAGGCCGTCGAGTACGCTCGTGACCAAAAGGACTTCTCGATCTCAGACTCGCACCTCGCTGCAACCAAGGAACGCATCCAAGGCCTGTTCGATCGCGCCGACAACGGCGAGCGTACAGCAGCCATTCGGCTGGAGCTCGGCCAGATCATGAACGAGCACATGGCCGTCTTCCGCAACGAAGAAGGCATGCAGACCGCGGCCGCGAAGGTGCGCGAACTCCAGGAGCGCTACAAGGCCCTTCCGGTCATCCACAAGGGCGCGGTCTACAACACCGACCTCATCTTCCACATGGAACTCGGCAACATGCTCGATTGTGCGGAAGCCATCTGCGCGGGCGGTTTGTTGCGCAAGGAAAGTCGCGGCGCGCATTTCCGTAAGGACATGCCAGAGCGCGATGACGAGAATTGGATGAAGCACACTGCGGTGACCTACTCCGAAGAGGGAGCGCAGGTAACGACCCTACCGGTGGCTATGACTCGCTGGGAACCCCAGAAGAGGGTGTACTAGCCGTGGGATTTCCCCAGATCAACCTCAGCCACGCACGACGGGCATCCGCTTGGATGGTTTCACTAATCGCCATTTTGGTGATCAGCGTGGTTTCGACTGCCTGTGGGGGCTCGGGTCCCCGTGCCCCGCTGGAGTTGGTTCCCGCACGAGCGAATCTGCTCGGATCTGTTGACCTCGCGCTGGTGCTCTCGGACGCGGATGTTGCGGAGGCGTACGATCTGATTGCGGCCTCTGACGATACGATGCCCGCCACGCTGTCAGAACTGCTGGCGACGAGTGAAGAGGAGTTAGGGCTGGACCTCAGCGGATTCGGCACGTTGCTCCTGTTTGCGGACGTCGATTCTTTGACCGATGGCCCTAGTGACGGCACTGATTTGGCAGAGTTTGCTGGAGTGCTTGCTGCGACTGAACTGAAGCAAAGCGATCTGTTCGACGCTATTCGGGCAGGAGCGTCGGTGGCGGCAACGGCAAGCGAATACGAGGGCGTGGATCTGCTGGATCTGGACGGCGGGGATACAACCGTCGCGCTCGTGGATGGGGTGGTTGCGTTCGGGTCGATAGATGCCGTTCACGCTGTTATCGACATCGCACGTTCTGACGCTCCTGTGATCAGCGGCGCTGTTCTGGACTTCTACACCGAGTTAGGCGACGTGTGGTTCAAGCTCGCACTGGCAGTGCCTGACGACATCACGGACAGCGTCGGCGACGTTGGTGAGCTTGGATTGCCTGTCGATGTTTCGGCCCTGCTAGAGATTGAGGGGCTCGGCGTGGTGGCGACAAAGAACGCGACGGATGTCATCATCCGAGTGGTGCTGCGTTACTCGACACCGGAGTTGGCGATAGAGACGCAAGAAGCGCTTACGGGCCTACTCGACCTGGTGGTTGGGTTGCTGGGCGACGACCAACTCACCGGCTTTGCGGATGTGCTGGACATCGCCGCTGTCGGGAATGACGTGACGATCGAATTTAGCCAGGACGTTCAGGAAACCCTGGATGACCTGCGACAATCGTTGGAAGAGAACGGGGCAACCAACCCCTTTGGCATTGGGCTATGATTCTGAACTCTGTCTCACACACGGGACACGTAGGAGTGCGTTAGATGCAGGCTAACTTACAAGTTCGTCGCTACGACCCGGAGTTGTCGGAGCAAGGCTCCCACCTTCAGGAGTACCACTTAGAAGTCCCCGACCATTTCACGGTGCTCGACACGTTGATGAAGGTTCGTGAGGAAGATGACCCCTCGCTGGCTCTTCGCTGCTCTTGCCGCGCCTCCATCTGTGGCTCCTGTGCGATGACCGTCAACGGGCGCGCGTCCTTGGTCTGTAAGACCAGGCTCTCAGAGGTCTCTCCCAACGGCGAGACGGTGCTGGTTGAGCCCATGAATAACCAGCGGGTGGTCAAAGACCTCGTGATAGACCTCCAGTTCTTCTGGGGCAAAGTCCGAGCCGTTGAACCCTACCTCAAGCCTCGTGGTGAAGAGCCTGAGGGTGAGTACATCGCATCCAACGAGTCGATGCTGAATTTGCTGACCCCGATGGGCTGCATCATGTGCGGTGCTTGTGTATCAGCTTGCACGGTACTTGAAGTGGACAAGAACTTCTTGGGCCCGGCCGCCCTGGCGAAGGCCTATCGGTTCGTTGCCGATCCCCGTGACGGCGAGACGCAGCAGCGCTTGGAGGCGCTGAACGACGAGTCTGGAGCGTGGGACTGCACCCGGTGCTACATGTGCGTCGATGTTTGCCCCAAGGGTGTTGCACCCATGGAGCGGATCATGGATATCCGCGAATTGATAATGGAAGCTGGTATGACGAACACTCCTGGCGCGCGCCACGTTGAGTCGTTCGCCCGCACGGTGGCCCACTCTGGCAGGCTGGATGAGCCTATGCTGGCGATCGACACCTGGGGCCGCACCAATGTCGTCAAGCTCATGGGCAATGCAATGCTGGGCTTCCGTACACTGCGTCGCGGGAAGTTGCCGCTCCGGTCGGGCCCCTTCCACCAGAAGCAGCCAGGCGCTGACGCGGTTGGCCGGATCTTCAAGAGGTTGTCCAAGTAGGCCAGCCTGTTCGCAAGTAAGACAACGCGCATGGCTTTCGGGTCGGGCGCTTAGACATTGAAACCGGTAATGGTTGGAGGATTGTCCAGATGAAGTATGCGTTCTACCCGGGCTGCGTATCGCGTGGTGGTACACCTGAGCTGTACGACTCCACCATCGCCGTCGCGAATAAGTTGGGGATCGAGCTTGAAGAGATCGTCGGCGCGGCTTGCACCGGTGCAGGTGTGCTCCAAGAGAAGGGCCTGAAGTTGGGCGACACGCTCAACGCGCGGACCTTCGCGATGGCTGAGCGCATGGGCCTCACTACGATCATGACCATCTGCTCCACCTGTCAGGGTGTCATGTCCCAGGCCAACAAGCGCCTGCTTGCTGACTCTGACTACCTCGCGGAGATCAACGAAGAGCTGAAGCCCGAGGGCCTAGAGTACACAGGCCGCATCGTCATCAAGCACTTCGCGTGGGTGCTGGTGGAGGAGATCGGCCTCGACACGCTGAAGACGTTCGTTACGAACCCACTTGAGGACATGAAGATCGCCCCGTTCTACGGGTGCTACATCCTGCGTCCTTCAGATGCGCTGGGGGCCGACGAGAATCCTGGTCGCAACGAATACCTTGAACGCATCATTGAGGCGCTCTCGGGGGAAGCGGTCAACTTCCCTGGACGCCTGCAGTGCTGCGGATTCCCCATCATGCTCATCAATGAGAAAAATTCGATGGAGATGGTTGGGCGGCATACCCACAACGCCAAGGCCGCAGGTGCGGATGCCATGGTCACGCCGTGCCCGCTATGCCACCTCAACCTGGACGGCCAGCAGCCTAAGGCGCAGGCTCAACGAGGCGAGAAGATTGGCATGCCGATCCTGCACCTCCCTCAGTTGGTAGGTATGGCCATGGGACTTACGCAGAAAGAACTGGGCCTGGGTCGCCACATCGTGAGCACGAAGAACTTGCTGTCCAAGGCAAGCGTCCGAGCGTAAGCGGCGTAATTGCACGTTCTGAAAGGGGTTCTTCGCAAGAAGAACCCCTTTCTTTTTCTTTGAATTGTTACGTCAGCAGTCCGAGCGTGGGATAAATCCCGACCGACAATCGAAAAGAGGTAGTCATGCCCCGAATCAAGATGATCTCCGATAAGTCCGAAATCCCTGCAGAGCAGCATGAAGAGTTCGATTCCATCGTGGGGGTGCTGCACAGCGTTCGAGGGCCCTTCAGCGTGCTCATGCACAGCCCTGGGCTCGCGCAGAAGGTCATGCAGGCGGGTGCGCAGGTCCGGCTGGGCTCAACGCTGTCCCCCGTCGAGCGTGAACTCGCGGTGATCGCCGTATCACGGGAGAAGGATGCTCGTTACGAATGGGCCGCCCATGTGAAGGCGGGGCGTGCGGCTGGCATGCGCGAAGAAGCGATCGAGGCGATCCGCAATCGCGAGGACGTGAGTGGCCTGGAGCCGGATGAGCGCGACATCGCGCTTTTCGTTCGCCAACTGCTGCAGACCAACAAGGTTGAGCGTCCGCTGTTCGACGAGCTGGTTTCGCGCCACAGCGAGCGCTGGGTGGTGGAACTGGCGGCGACGATCGGCCAGTACCAGTACATCTCTGCGATCAATAACACGTTTGAGGTTGAACCCGCGGCAGACGCGGATCAACTACCGGTCTAGTGGCGAAGAGGGTAGGGGCCGGGCCTGACGTGTGCCTGCGCCCCTCGCTCTCCTAGACCAGCGGGCCGATGTCGGCCTCGTACGCCGCGATGATCTCGACGGCGAATTCCTGGACGGAATGGTACGCGCCATGGTCGGCTGCATCGTCGCCATGGTCGTGACCAGCGTGGTCATGTCCTTCGTGATCATGGCCCTCGTGATCATGACCAGCGTGGTCTTCTTCTTGATCTTCGAGTTCTTCGGCGGCCGCTTCCTCGCTGCGATTGAATTCGTTCCGAACGACGATGGCGGCTCCTCGCTCCACGTGGGCTAGGACGCAGCCGTACTCGAAACTCATGCTTAGCGCGCTTTGGGCGGTCTCTGCGTCGACGTAGGGACGCTCATCGAGTCCATCCGTCATGGCGACGATGAAGCTCTCAGCTTCAAGCGGCTCGGTCGCCGCTTTGGCCTCTTCGATGCGTTCAGTCAACGATTCTCGGCACTCGTCGATGATCTCGTCGAGTTCGTCCTCGTGGGTCTGCGCGAGGATGGGTAGCAGGCGCTCGGGGTACTCGATACCTATCGCGCACCCCAAGCAGAACGCACCGATGACCGCCTCAGCGAGTGGGGCGGACTCGAAAACCTGTTCGTTTTCCTCATCGATTTCGCTGGGGAGACCTTCGAGGTAGAGGGCGATCACCACATCGGTGAACGCCAGCGGCTCGTCGTCTACGTCTTCAGCGGCATCGAGCTGGATGTACTTGATCGGTGGCAATCGCGCTACGCCTTTGGCGCGGCGGCCATGACTTCGACCAGCTCTTGAACTGCGGCAGCGGATGTCGCAAGCAGGGCTTTTTCGTCATCCGTCAACTTGAGTTCGACGACCTTCTCTACGCCGCCCGCGCCGAGGATGACCGGCACGCCCATGTACACGCCGTTGAGGCCATACTCGCCCTCAAGCAACGCCGCACACGGGAGCTGGCGCTTCTGGTCCAGCAGGATCGCATCCACCATCTCCGCGACGGCGGCGGAAGGTGCGTAGAAGGCGCTACCCGTCTTGAGCAGAGCGACGATCTCGCCACCACCGCCTTGGGTGCGCTTGATGATGCGTTCGAGTGCCTCCGCGCTGAGCAAGTCAGCGATGGGCACCCCACCGATGGTCGTGTAGTGGGTCAACGGCACCATCTGGTCGCCGTGGCCGCCCAGGACGTAGGCCTGCACGTCCTTGACCGATACGCTGAGTTCTCGGGCGAGGAAGGTGCGGAATCGCGCGGTGTCGAGTACGCCAGCCATGCCGAGGACGCGGTTCTTCGGGAACCCGGATACGCTCCACGAGTGCTGAACCATCGCGTCCAGTGGGTTGGACACCACTATCAACGTTGCGTTGGGAGAGCGCTTCACGATCTCCTGCGTAACGCTACCGACGATCTTCATGTTGGTGAAGAGCAGGTCGTCTCGGCTCATGCCAGGTTTGCGTGCGATGCCTGCGGTGATGACCACGAGGTCTGAATTAGCACTCTCGTCGTATCCGTTCGAGCCAATGATGCTCGCGTCGACGCCGAGCACGGGGCCGGACTCCGCGATGTCTAGAGCCTTGCCCTGAGGCATGTCCTCGACCACATCTACGAGAACAACGTCCATGTAGCCGCGCTCGAAGAGGCGCTGCGCCGTGGTTGCTCCTACGTTACCTGCTCCAACTACAGTTACCTTCTTACGCATCAGTCCTACCTGCTCCTTGGAAATGAAGGGCATGGCCCTTCCGCTTGCTATTTAGGTTTGCATCGCAGGCCGGGCGGCCCGCGATGCGATTCACTCTACGCGCCCCAGGGGGTTATCGCTTCTTTCAGGGCCTTGTAGCCCTCCAGGAATCCTGGGCGGGTGTCCGAGTAGACTTCGTCGAACTTGGCCACTGCGGCGTTAAGCCAAGCGGCGAGTTCTTTGTTGCCAGGGTTGGCGTCGATGTACGCGTCGCGGATCAACACGAAGTGGATGCGCGGGTCGTAGGGGCTCTTGGTGCCGCCCATGGACTCGTCCCCGTCGAGTAGACGGAGCAGCATCGCGTCAGCTGATCCGAGCGTCTGCTCATGGATGGGCGGGCCTTCCATCCGGTACATGACTGAGGTCATGTCACGCCCGTTGCCGGTCGTGTAGCCCATGTCTGCCCACATCTTGTTGTCCATCTTGGAGCCTGCGCCAGTGTGCTCGAGCACCAGCTGGCCGAAGCGACGCAACGGGTCGGAGATGTCTGCCAATAAATCCGTCAGGCGGTCGCCGTCAAGGTCGGTGGCCAGGATGATGTTGTCCCGCTTCTCGATGAGGTCCCAGATCATGAGGCCGTAGTTGGTGTCGGCGATGTGCTGCTCAATCTGACCGCTCCACTCGTCCATGCCGTCTTTGAAGTCGGCAGGTAGTAGCGCGATGATCCGGTCGACACGTTCTTTGTGCTCTTCGTATCCGTCGACGGCGTACTTGCGACCAACCGTGAACTTGGTGCCTTGGAGCATCCAGGACAGCAGGCCAGCGTTGATCCCGTCTTCCTGCGCCTGGGTTGGCTTCATGGCGACACGACCGAACTTGGTGGTTTCGTGAACCATCTTCAGGAACAGTCGGCAGGAGTAGGCCATCTGGACGCCAGGGGTGTTCATTTCGGAGTGGACGATTCCCGTCTTGGCGTCCACATCAAACTTCTTCTGGTCTTGCGAGTAGGGGAGGCAGGGCATGCAGCGGACGACTGTGGTCACTCCGTAAGGACGGACGTTGCAGAAGACGCCAGCCTGGGTGCGCAATGGCGCGTTGCCGGACTTGCCCATGACGACGACCTTGCCGCCTTTACCGTCGTTGACGTAGGCATCGCCGGCGGTCGACCACTTGATCGAGGTGGCGGGCATGTTGCCGAACCAGCTCAGTGGCTCAAGTTGCCGGTCGTGCCTGATCTGCGACCACATGGGCACCGCGTAGAAGGGTAGACCAAGAACATCGGCCGCCATTACGGTACCGAGCAGTGCGTAGGCATCGGTGAGCGAGTGGGCGATGGGGTTGATTTTTCCATCATGGTTCCCACCCTGCCAAATCACGGCATCAGGGTACCCAGTGGGGCGGACGTCAGAGGGCTCGTATAGCCCGCCAAGAAGTCCGACTAGGTCGCCTCCATCGGCTTCCGTTCGAGCGATGTTCAGAAGGTCTAGCATTTCATGTGTTCCTTTCGGTTGGGCGAGCCACCACCCATGGGGGTTGTTGGTGGGGTGAGAGGCTCAAACATCGTTTGCCGGGTGATGCACCGCAGCAGTAGATTAGGAAGAGGTGGGCAGTATCCTCAGGACACACGGCCACCGTTCTTTGATGACGAGCAGGTCGCCACCATCACCGCTGAAGTCGAATGATTCACCAAGGGCGCGCGCCAGCGAAATCGTGCATCGTCCGCACGCGGTAACGCGCGAATATTCTAGTCGCGCTCATAAGCACGGGCAAGTGTATCTCAAGCGGTCGACTACAGAGGTATGTTGCCGTGCTTCTTCGGGGGCAGGGTGTCTCGCTTGTTCTGGAGCATGTCCAGCGCGCGGATCAGCTTGGGCCTCGTCTCGGCCGGGTCGATCACGTCATCGATGAACCCTCGCTCTGCGGCAGCGTAGGGATTAGCGAAGTTTTCCTTGTACTCTTCGATGAGCTCCGCTCTGAGTGCATCTGGGTTTTCGGCTTCAGCCAACCGGCGACGATGGATGATGTTCACTGCGGCGTCCGGTCCCATCACCGCGATCTCGGCCGTTGGCCATGCGAAGTTGACGTCTGCGCGCAGGTGCTTAGAGCCCATCACGATGTACGCACCGCCGTAGGCTTTGCGGGTAACCACTGTTAGCTTGGGTACCGTGGCTTCTGCGTAGGCGTAAAGCAGCTTGGCTCCCTGGCGGATGATGCCTCGGTGTTCTTGGTCCTTGCCTGGCATGTAGCCGGGCACGTCCACGAACGTGATGATCGGGATGTTGAATGCGTCGCAGAAGCGCACGAACCGAGCGGCTTTTACAGACGCATGGATGTCGATGACCCCTGCCAGGTACGCCGGCTGCTGGGCGACGATTCCGACTGGTCGGCCAGCGAGTCGCCCATAACCAATGATGATGTTAGGCGCGAAATCTCGCTGAATCTCCAGGAACTCGCCGTTGTCTACGATCCGTGTGATGACCTCGAGCATGTCGTAGGCCCTGTTGGAGTCGTCCGGCACGATGGCCCGCAGATCCTCATCTATGCGGTCGGGGTCGTCGTCCTGGTCAGCCATGGGCGGATCATCGAGGTTGTTCTGTGGCAGGAATGACAGGAGGTGCCGGATCGTGTCCATACACTCCTCTTCCGATTCCAGCGTGAAGTGAGACACCCCTGAGAGGGCTGCGTGGCTTTCGGCACCACCGAGTTCTTCTTGGGAAATGTCCTCGCCCGTCACGGCCTTCACCACTTCTGGCCCCGTGATGAACATCATTGAGATGCCCCGCACCATCATTGTGAAATCCGTGATGGCTGGGGAGTACACGGCTCCACCAGCAGAGGGGCCCAGAATCGCGGATATCTGGGGTACGACGCCCGAAGCGAGCGTGTTACGCATGAATATCTCGCCGTAGCCGGCCAGGCTCGCGACGCCTTCTTGGATACGCGCACCGCCTGAGTCAGCGATCCCGATGATCGGTGCCCCGTTGCGCATGGCCATATCCATGATCTTGCAGATCTTCTCTGCTGTGACCTCTGAGAGAGAGCCGCCGAACACGGTGAAGTCCTGCGAGTAGACGTATGCGGTGCGCCCATGGATCTTGCCGTAGCCGGTTACGACGGAATCACCGGGGTACTTGCGCTCGGCAATACCGAAGTGAGAGCTGCGGTGGACGACGAATGGGTCGATCTCTTCGAACGTGCCGGGGTCAAGCAGGAGCGAAATACGCTCGCGTGCGGTCAGCTTGCCCTTGGCGTGTTGCTGCTCAACCCGCGCTTCGTTGCCGGTGCCGTGCGCCTCATCTTTCCTCTGTTTGAGGTCCTCAAGGCGCTCATTGGTCTTCTTGTCGACGGCCATATCACCTCTGTGCCAGCGGGATTTCCCGCTCGCTCATGCTAGCACTGGGGGTAGGGGCCAGCAAGGAAATCCGGGACGCTTAGCAGTGGACATTCGCGCTCTTTGGGTCGCTAGGGGACGAGCACGAGAGGCGATCACAGAGGTGGCTCCGGAAAACTGAACAGTGGGGATAAGTGGATTCCCTGCTCCGGTCGGGCATGATGTG
>JAQCEV010000008.1 GCA_027618515.1 Chloroflexota bacterium
GCCATTCCCCTCCCTGTCCTCAAGGGAGTAGTGTGAGCGATGCTTGCTGATTTCGCCGATGGCCTTTCATATCTCGGAAACGCAGGGTACTGGGGCGGATTCATATTCGCGATACTGATCACTGTACCCATCGCCCTCATACCGGGAATCTCAGCGACGTTGGTGATGGCGCTCACGATTCCCTTCATCATCATTTCTGTTGATGACCCAGTCATCGGTGTCGCGATGTTGGCAACGCTAACAGGCATCGACAATACGCTGGACTCGATCCCCGCGATCCTCCTGGGTATGCCTGGTGGTGCCACGCAGGTGACCTTCCTCGAAGGGAATCAGCTCGCGCAGCAAGGCTACGCAGCCCATACGCTTGGGGCGGTCTACGCAGTTTCAGCACTCGGCGGCATCATCGGCGCGCTCATGATGGCGCTCCTCATCCCGCTCATCAAACCTGTTGTTCTGGCGTTCGGCTTCGCAGAGATCGCTGCAATGGCGATGTTCGGCGTGGCGATGGTCGCAGCCTTGAGTGGCGGCGCGATGGTCAAAGGAATCTTCGCAGCCTGTTTGGGCTTGCTGCTGAGTACCGTCGGCCCCGCGGGCGTAACCCTCGATTTCCGGTTCATGTTTGATCAGGGTTGGTTGTGGGACGGACTACCGCTTATCGCGACCACTATCGGTGCTTTCGCGCTCCCGGAGATCATCGACCTTACGATGACTCGCAAGCCGTTGGCGCCGCCTAACGCAAACATTACCTACTCCGAGATCTTCCGGGGTGCTCGCTACGGCCTGTCACGTTGGCCGATGACGATCAGGCAGTCGCTGTTCGGCGTGTTCTTCGGCGCCATCCCGGGCATCGGGAGTGGCGTGATCGACTGGATGTCCTACGCGCTGGGCATCGCTTTCACCAAGGACAAGAGCCAGTTCGGGCACGGCTCCTTGGAAGGTGTGCTATTCGCCGAGTCTGCCCAGAATGCTAAAGAGGGTGGTCAGGCGATCCCGACGCTCGCACTTGGTATCCCCGGCGGCCGCGCGTGGGCGTTCGTCATGTTGGGCATGCTGGCCTACGGTATCGCGCCTGGTCCTCGTATGCTCGAAGAGCACGCGGACATCACTATCATGATCGTGATGAGCCTTGGGTTGGGCAACCTGGCCGTGACGATGTTGGGCCTTGGGTTCACACGCCAGATGGCGGTGCTAACCAAGATCCCGTATCCCGTGCTTGGCTTCCTCATCATTCCGATTTCGTTCCTCGCTGCGTTCCAGCAGACGGGCGACAACAGCGCACTAACTATCGTTCTTGGCGGCGCCGTGCTCGGGCTGCTCATGAAGCGTTACAAGTGGCCTCGCCCGCCTTTGCTGATCGGGTTCATTCTTGGGCCCATCATCGAGAACAACGTGATCAACTCCGTCGGTCGCTACGACTGGGTCGGCACGTTCACCCGCCCTCTGTTCCTCGTGCTATTCGTGACTGCTATCGCGACTGCGATCCTTTTCACGAAGTTCATGGACTTCTCAGGCAATCCCCTTCCGGGAGCCAACACCGAGGATCCGAAGTCAACTCCAGTTCCCCCCGCAGGTGCTGCGCCTGACGCCCCCGGTGGTTTGGCAAAGCGCATGGAGGGCATAACCTGGCATTTCACGGAAGCGCAGCTATTCAGTGCTGCGATGATGGTAATGATGGGTTACGCCATCTGGGAATCGAGTAGTTTCTCGTTCTTCGGCCGCTGGTTCCCCATGGGCCTGGCATCGGTATCTTTCGTCTTGGCAACCGTAACGTTCTTCCGGGAAGGATTTGGAGCCAAGACCGGAGAGATCATGGATATCGGTATCCGTAGCGCCGGGATGGAAGGGGCACGGGCAGCGGGCTTGATGTTCCTGGGCCTGCTCTCGGGCATGATGCTGGTGACGGGGATGGTGGGACTGCAGTGGGCCGCGATAGCTATTGCCGTAGCGGGCCCGCCCGCGATGATGCAGAACCGAACCGGCTACATCGGCGGCGCCGTCTCCGGCTTCGTTATCTCGCTGCTCATCTACTTCTTCTTCGGAGGGATTTTGGGCAGCGAAGGGTTTATTGCGGTGCTTTGGCCTGAACCGTTCCTCCTTGAGATGTTCAGGAACTAGCCAGAGCGAAAATCCGTATCATGAAGAGGGCCTTGGCGTAGCCAAGGCCCTCTTCATGATACGGTGACCAATCACTCGCGCGGCGCTCCTAGGAGTCGAAACTCGGTGAAGTACGTTCCCAAATCGTGGACCGGTTTCGTCGGCCTGATAGTCGGCGTGGTACTCATACTCGTCGGCCTTGAGTTACTCGAGGACGTTGGCGTACTGCATGATCGCACTGAGCAAAGGGTTGCCGTCGTTCTGGGCGATGACCTGCATTTCACCACGCTCGCAGAAGTCGACTACGTGGTGCCGCTCGACAACACCTGCAAGCACGCGGAACCACCCCCAAAGCGAGGGTGCATCGAGCGCTACGCGGACGGCGATGAAGTGCTGGTGTGGTACGACAATGCCGACCCGACACACATGTGGGAGGGCTCAACGCCAGGTGGAGGGGTGGCGACATCTGCGTTGTACGCGGGAATCATCCTGGTTACCTTCGCGCTGGTGACACTGTACGCGGCTTTCGTGTTGCCGCGTATCAAACAAGGCTCTGCGCGCTTGCAGGAGATCATCCGGCGTGCACCTCGCCCGTAGCGCCAGGTCGCGCTCTACGGGCGTTTATGGTGCGTTCGTGGCCTACTGTTCGACCACCTCGGAGCCGATTCCGGCAACCTCAGGGAACACCAGCGACTTCACGACCACCGGCACAACGCGTGCGGGGTAGATCATGTCCCCAACGTCGATGTAGTCGAACTCTTGCAAGTACAACGTGTCGATGGAGATGACCGGGTTGGTGATGCCGATGTCCTTGGTCAACGCATCGCCGATCAACTTCGCGAAATCGCCTGTGAACACCAACAGGATCGGCGCACCAGAAGCTATGGTGTTCGGGCTCGCCGCGATGATCCCATCCGCGATCTTGCGTAGCTGCGAGTAACGCGGCAGGCCATCCCAGTCGAAAGCCAGTGCAACCTGCACCTCACCCTCGACTAGATCCTGGCGAGCGTAAGCGGCTTTGATCTTCTCGGCGATCTCCTCCGCCTCGACCTCTCGGTCCTCGTCGAGTTTGGAGATCAGTACCGGTATGTTGCGTAGTGGCAGCAAACTCACGTCGGAGATCGAGAGCGTGTTCCCGCTGAGTTGGACTGTGAATTGCGACGCACCGATCACGGTCGCTCGGATGCGTTCCGTCGCCGGCTGAACCGGGGCGGGCATAGCGTTCTCGGCCATCTTCTGGCGCACCGCGCCTGCTAGGAAGATGGCGAGGTCACCGAAGTCACGCTCCTCGCGCTCGTACACGTACTCTGACACGCCACCGGAGAAGATGAGCGTGTCGATGGGCGCGTCTGATTTCAGGTCAGGTGTGACCAGCAGGCTCGTTGTGAGTTCCGATCGAGGCTTGCGCTGGATGACCTCCATCAGGCATTCAGCGAGCGTGTCAGCGATGCCGTGCCTGTCCTTGTCGCTGAGCACCATGCCGATGTGCAGGTCGATACCCAAGAGGTCGGCGATCGCATGTGCCGTGGGCTCGATGCGGATGACCTTGCCGTCAGTGTCGGTGGCGACCAATCGGCCTCCCACGCTGATGGCCGCTGTCTCGATGATCTGGCCATCGGTGACCCGCGCGAACTTGGTCGTGCCGCCTCCGATGTCCACGTTGAGAACGGTCTGCGCCGGATTTTTCGAGGCCGCGACTGATCCCGATCCGTTGGCGGCCAGGATCGACTCCAGGTTGTGCCCCGCAGACGCGCACACGAACTTGCCCGCCGTATCTGCAAACAGGTCGGCTATGGCGTGAGCGTTCGTGCGCTTCACCGCCTCACCCGTCAGGATGATCGCTCCGCTATCCACGTCCTCCGGTGTGAACCCGGCTTCTGCGTACGATTCGGTGAGGAACGCTTGGAGCTGATCCGTGTTGATCGCGTAGTCGGCCGTGTAGGGAGTCAGCAGGATCGGTGAACGGTAGAGCGTCTCGCGCTCCACCACCACGTACCTGCTTGAGTGGAGCTCACCTGCGCGTTGCAGGTGGATCCGCGAAAACATCAGGTGGGACGTTGACGAACCGATGTCGATTCCCACCGTCTTCAGCTCGATGTTCTCGTAGTGGTAATAGTCGTGATTCGGGTTGTTGCCCTCCGCGATGGAGGCCATCCGTATCTCGTCCGGGTCGTGTGCGTGTGCGAACGGGTCGTCGTGCATGGAGGCCAGTTTCCTAACTGTCGGCTACGCCCTTGTAGTCCCAGGTGTAGTCGGTTTCTTTGTAAGCGGCGTCGGGCATCGCGCTCTTGAGTCCTCGCGTGGCGAGTTCACTCTCGAACTTCTCCCTGATCCAGTTCTCTTCTTGCGTGTACTCGATCTGATCGCCCGCGCGATCAGTTATGTCTTCGCCCATCCCCGCGAACTGGTGGGGCGGGTGGAGCGCCAGGTACCGACCTGGTACCTCACCCACGTTGAAATGCTGATGGAACCACCGGTCGGGCGGCACGAACATGCTCGCCTCGTGCCATGGGATGACGATCCGCTCTGAGTCCTCGTTAGCCCACATGATAGAGTAGCCCTCGCCACCGGGTATCACGATGACGCGTCCCGGCCCATGACGATGGCCCTTCTTGTACGTGCCCGCGCCGAAAACCGACATGTGCATCGTGAGTTCGGTGCCCGGCGTCATCATGTATACGGAGCGGTTCAGCGAGCCACGACCCGGGCGGTGCATCAGCTTGTCCCACACCCCCATGTCAGGGAAGAAATTGCCCTGCCACAGCGTGCGCCCTGCCTCGCCCTCGGCGATGTGCTCCTGGACCGTTGCTTGAGCCTCTCCGAACAGATCGTCTGCTATCGGAAGACGCTCTTCGTAGTCGTTGTTGAAGAAGAAATCGGGATTGCCCACAGCCGACATCGCCATCGGCGCGTAGTTGTAGTGCAGCAGCCGTACCGGGTTGTCTCCCTGCATGTTGCTCAGTTGGTGCCACGTATTTCGCGGCAGCAGGAACATGCTGCGCGGCGACCACTCGAAGCTGTGGCGCTTCTCGCTCTTGCTGCTCCACACCGTGGTCGAGCCCTGGCCCATCAACACGTAGCAGATCTCGTCGATGGACGACTTGAACGGCGGAAGCGTGCCGCCAGCCGGGATTTCCTGTACGCGTGATTCCACCACGCCAGGCATCCCCGCAAGCTGGATGAAGGCCGCGTCACACCCGCGTTGAGCCCAGGGGCCGACCTCGACCGTCCGCAGATCCTCAACGAAGTAACCCCTGTGGATAGGGATGCCTTGCGCTTCCATCCACGCGTCGTACGTGTATTCGCTTGCCATTGCCGTCTCCTGTAGTTCGGGGATCGCCGTGCCCAGACGCACGCTGCGAAGCGTACCAGAAGACCACTCGCGTTTGCATGCGCACTCCAGATGGCATACCTATGACACCTGACCGTAGCAAGAACGCATATGCCCCTCTATCCTGTCAGTACGTACGCCACGAGGCCCCACTGGCCACCCACAAGCCTGGTCAGGGTGAGGGGCTGGATCAGGCGTAAATGCAACAAACTGTTACAGAATACAACACATCAAGACAGCCGACACGCCAGGGGCAAGCGGGTCAAAGAGGATGGAAAGGGGGCAGGTTTTCGGAAACAGGTATGAAGGCGCCTCTCCCGTTCGCTCCTCTCGTAAATGATAAGAAATGAGACAAAATGAGACACATCAAGACGCACGCAGGCCATATCCGGGCCAGGGCCGAGTTGATGTAGCACCCCATCCCGTCCGCAGCGATGGCCGTTCCCTCCGGTGTGGCTCGCATTCAAGTATCATCACGTCATCAAGCGGAGGTGTTCCCCCATGGTTGCTTCAAGGAATCGAACGACAGCGGTCGGCCGCGTCGCCGTCAGGACTAAAAAGGGTATCGTTTGCTCCTCGTCCCCCCTCGCGGGTGCGATTGGCGCGCAGGTGCTGAGAAACGGCGGGAACGCCGCAGATGCGGCTATCGCCGTGGCGGCAGCGGAAGCCGTAACCCTGCCTCCGATGTGCGGCATGGGTGGCGAAGTGTTCGCTCTCATCTACGACGCGAAGACGAACCAGATCCAAGGCATCTCGGGAGGCGGTCGCGCACCCATGGGCGCCTCACGTGAGTACTTCGTGGAGCGTGGCTACGAGAAGATGCCGACCGACGGCCCCTTGTGCCCGTCGGTTCCCGGTGAGGTCGACGCGTGGGAGACCATCGTCAACCGCTTCGGCACGATGCCCCTCGCAGACCTCATGGCCCCCGCCATCGAGCTCGCGGAAGAAGGCTTCCCCCTCCCGAAGCGTATCGGCAACTACTTCACGAGCCACGTTGAGAAGCTCAAGAAGTACCCCACCAGCGCTCGCGTTTACGTGAAAGAGGACGGCACTCCGTATGCAGAGGGCGACGTCCTCGTCCAGAAGGATCTCGCCCGCAGCATGCGTATGGTCGCAGCAGGTGGGGCGGAAGAGTTCTATCGCGGAGCCCTCGGCAAAGAGATCGCCGAAGGGATGGCCGCAGGTGGTGGGTTGCTCAACGCCGAAGACCTCGCGGGCCAGAAGACCGAGGTCTACAGCAACGCACCGTCAGTCGAATTCCACGGCCACACCGTGCACGCAACCGCCCTCCCTAGCCAGGGCGTTCTGACCCTTGAAATGATGAGCCTGCTCGACGGCTTCGACCTAGCCTCCATGGGCCACAACACCGCTGAATCGGTTCACACCATGGTGGAATCCAAGCGCCTGGCCTTCACCGACAGACTCGCCTACGTTGGAGACCCCGAGGTCGTTGAGGTCCCCATGGATCTGCTCCTCTCCAAGGGTTACGCCGAACAACGTCGCAAGCTGGTGGACCCTGACAAGCTGGCCGACATCGTGCCCGCAGGCGAGCTATCCCAGTCCGGTAGCCCTAACCCGTCCACGTCTTACTTCTGCGTCATGGATTCCGAAGGCAATGCCGTCTCGTTCATCCACAGCCTCTCCCAGTACTACGGCTGCGGCTTCGTCGCGGGCAACACCGGCATCCTGCTGAACGATCGGACCGCGCGTGGTTTCTACCTGGACGAAGGTCACGTCAACGTCATCGCCCCAGGCAAGCGCACCATCAACACGATCCACAACTACATGGTCACCCAGAACGGCAAGCTGGTCATCGTGGGCGGTACCCCCGGTGGCGATAACCAACCCCAGTGGAACGCCCAGGTGCTGTCCAACATCATCGATCATGGCATGGACGTGCAAGAGGCGGCCGACGCTCCGCGCTGGACGCACTTCCCCGGCACCGATCCTCGCTCAATCGACCAGGAGATGGTGCTGCGCATGGAAGACGGCTTCGACGAAGACGTCATCGAAGGTCTTGAGAAGCGCGGCCACAAGCTCAGGGAGTACCCCGAAGTGGGCACCCCCGGCGCGGTGCAACTCATCCACGTCAACCACGAAACCGGAGTGCACACCGGCGGCACTGATGGCCGTTGCGACGGCTTCCCGATCCCCGAATAGATTCGCTAATTCAGGCCACACCAAGTGGGCTCACCGAGGAAAAGACCATGGCAATCAACATCGCAGCACCCAACGAGTTCGCATCACACTACATCGCAGACGGAACGGTCAAAATCGAAGGATTTGATGTAACGTTAGGATGGGAGAACGGCGCTGCTGCCTACGCAAGTGCATTCACCGATCTGGCGTACGATGTGAGCGTTCTCCCCCTGTCGAACTTCCTGATCGCAATGGATCAGGGGCACCCAGTGGTCGGCATACCCGTATTCATCGATCTCTTCTTCCCGCAGATGGCCATCCGCGTAAACAAAGCGGCAGGCATCAAGACGCCTAAGGATCTAGAGGGTAAAAAGGTCGGTGTTCGCGGCATAGGATTCAACCCTGCGGTCTGGGTTCGCGGCGGCCTCGCCGATGTCTATGGCTTCGACTTCACCAAGGTCGACTGGAAATCAGCCGAGCCCAACTCCATGTCCCACGTAGACATCCCCACGTTGCCTGGCGTCACCATCGAGAAGGGCACCTTCGACTTCGTCGCTGACCTCGAAAGCGGCAAGCTTGACGCCGTCATGTGGGATCGTGGCGGAGTAGATGTCACGGCCAACACGGCGAACCTGTTCGAAGATCCGCTGGCTGAAGTGCAGACCTACTTCAAGAAGACCGGCGTCTTTCCTCTCAACAGCATGCTGCTCGCCAAGCGTGAAGTGCTAGATGCGAACCCCGGCCTCGGCCAAGCGATCGTCGACGCCAGCGACAAGGCACAGGCGCTGTTCTTCGAGAACCTGGCCGACGACACCAGCTACATGGGCATGTCGGTCAAATGGCTGCGCGAGAACGGCATGATGCCCTACCGCAACGGCATCGCCAACAACCGCACCGCGCTTGAAACGATCATCCGCTACGCCAACGAACAAGGCCTCATCAGCAAGAGCCCTGCAGTCGAGGAACTCTTCTTCACAGGCGCCGTCTAGTCGCGAAGGGCGTTCACGCCCGCCTGGAACGCGGCCAGCGTCTTCTGAACGTCGGCCTCGTCGTGGCAAACCCCGACGTAGACCTTGCCCGGTGGCTTGAAGACCCCGTGCTCCATCAGGGTTTCGTCGAAGATCTTGTTCTTCGACTTATCGGCGCTCAGGGTTGAGCGGTACCCCGTGATCGGGGTTTCGGTGAAGTAAACATCGAACATCAGATCGATCCCGCTGACCGTCGCGGGAATCTCCGCCTCATCGAGCATCTGCTGCAGACCGTTGCGCAACCTGCCGCCGGTCTCCCAGTACGCCTCGTAGAGGCCCGGCGCACGCATGATCTCCAGGGTGGCCAATCCCGCAGCGGCCGCCACTGGGTTCCCGTTCAGTGTGCCGATCTGTGGCAGGAAGTCGCCCGGGTCAACCGCGTTGGCGTCGTAAACGTCCATCAACTCTTTACGACCCACAACCGCAGCCAGCGGGAATCCCCCGCCAACGATCTTCCCGATCGCCGCGAGATCGGGCGTCACACCGTAGTACTGCTGCGCCCCACCGTAGGCCATCCGGAACCCCGTCACGACCTCGTCGAAGATGAGCGGGATGTCGTAGCGGGCAGTGACCTCCCGCAGGCCTTCCAAGAAGCCGGGTAGGGGAGCGAGGATGCGCTGCACCGGCTCCACGATGACCGCCGCGAGATCGTTGTGGTTCTGCTCGATGATCGCCTCGGTGCTCTCTATGTCGTTGTAGGGTGCCACCAACACCGTGTCCTGCACGGCTTTCGGGATACCTGCAGACGATGGTTCAGGTGCGGGGAATGGCACGGTGCCCGAAGGCGAGAGGCTCATCAGTGAGTAGTCGTGCATCCCATGGAAGCCCCCCTCGAACTTGAGGATCTTGTCGCGCCTTCTGAATGCCCGAGCCACACGCAGGGCGTAGGAGGTGGCTTCGGTGCCCGTGGATGTGTAACGCACCTGCTCAGCGCACGGAACGGCCTCTACGATGCGCTCAGCGAGCTCTATGGCGTAAGGATTCTGGGTGAAGAAGGTCGTTCCCTTGCGCATGGCTTCTTCTGCCGCCGCTATCACCTTGGGATGGGCGTGACCCACCACCATCGGGCCGGACCCCAGCAGGTAATCCACGTACTCGTTTCCGCTGATATCCCAGATACGAGAGCCCCGGCCCTCCTTCACCACGAACGCGTAGTCGTCAGCTAGGCGCACGTTGCCCAGCGTACCGCCAGGCAACACGGTCGCGGCGCGTCCGAGGATCTGTCGTTCTTCAGGGGTGCGTTGGATGTCGGGCATGGTGATCCTCGTGTGGCAGGGAAGTTTCGGTTATGGTACGCGAGCCATGGCTAGGCGTCATCGGCGACCAAACGAGCGAGATTCGCCTCGCCATCGTATCATGCCGTGCAGCCTGGAGCGTCGGGCAACTTAGGTGTATCAGGGGAGAACATGTTCAAGAATATCTTGGTTCCTTTGGATGGGTCAGAAACTGCTGAGCTCGTACTCGACTCGGCGAAAGAGCTCGGCAAGGCGCTGGGTGCTCATCTGACGCTGGTGCGCGTGGTGGACATCGCGGCGCTTACTCGTTCGATCGTTCCCGCATCCAATGACATGGGGGGAATCACGGGCGAGATACAGGGCATCATCGATGAGACTATCGCTGCTGAACTCAAGGAAGCTGAGGACTATCTTGATGCCCTCGGCAAACAGTGCCAGGGTGAGGGCATCGAAGTCACGACTCAGGTGCGACAGGGAGTAGCTGGCGAGGAACTGCTCGAGGCGATCGAAGAAGAGCATATCGATATGACTGCCATCGCGACACACGGTCGCTCAGGCATCAGCCGAACGATCTTCGGTAGCGTGGCGGATCAATTGATCCGCGAGTCCGGCAAGCCTGTGCTGGTGATAAAGGCAAAGAAGTAGGCAGATCCCTGCCTGCAAGAACGATCGACGGTAAGCAAAATCGAGAGTTCGGAGGACGACGTGGCAAGTACCGCAATAGAAACAGTCAGCGTTGCCGGGAGCGACATGCAGTTGCACACGGCGAAACCGGATGAGGCGGGTAAGAAGCCTGCGATGATCGTGATCCAGGAGATATTCGGCGTGGACCCCCACATCGAAGATGTCGCGCTGCGTTTCGCGGCAGCGGGTTACTTCGCGGTTGCTCCCGAGCTTTTCCACCGTGGTGGAGTCGGAACCGTGATCCCCTACGCGGACACCGAGCGAGCGTTCAGCGAGCGCGGCAAGCTCACGAACGATGACATCGTTGCCGACCTGCAGGCGACCGTGGAATTCCTGAAGAGCCAACCCGACGTTGATTCCGACAAGATCGGTATCGTGGGCTTCTGCTTCGGTGGATTCGTTTCCTACTATTCGACCGTGAATATCCCCGAGATCACCGCCGCTGCGGTGTTCTACGGCGGTGGCATGCTCCCTCGTCCCGGTTCACCGGCAGACGCACCCCGTGTGCTAGACCTCACCGCTGACGATGTGGACGCGCCGATGATCGGTTTCTGGGGTAACGACGACGGCGGCATTCCCCCTGAGAACGTCGCAGCGATCGAAAGCACCCTGAAGGCCAAGGGCAAGGACTACGAGAGCCACTCCTACGACGGCGCTGGTCACGGATTCTTCTGCAATGCCCGGGGCAGCTACAACGAAGACGCCGCCAACGACGCTTGGTCGAAGTCTGTCGACTTCTTCGCGAAACACCTCAAGTAGTCGCAAAGCGCCAATAGCCCAAAACGTCAAAAAGGGCCGCCCAATCTTGGGCGGCCCTTTTTCATTCTATTGATTTCGGCGTCGACTACGGAGTGTCGTCGCTGACCCCAAGTCGCACTGTGCGCGGTTCCGCCGTTGTGTCGACCCATGAGCCCTCGTTGTCCACCACCGCTGAGGCTGCGCGGATGGCGTAGGCCGCTGGTTCATCGGCGCCTGCGGGAGTCACGCCGTGGTCAGCGAGGGCCTTTGCGCCTTCGATCAGACGCCTGCGGACACGGATGATACCCATATCAGTCGTGCCTAGGTGTTCCTGACTGCGGTTGTAGATGGGGCCCATGCCTTCCTGCATCGCGGTGTCCTGCGGCCAGACTCCCGGTAGACCGGAGAAGCTCTTCGTGTTCTGAAATTCCCAGTCGATGGGGAATCGTGCGTGATCTTCGTGCTTCAGCTTGGTCCGCCACGTGGCGTTGCCTGGGATAGCTGGTGCGGGCTCGAAAGCCTCCACCGTGGGATGCAGCCCTTCGAGTCCATCCCGTTGGTACATGAGGATGTCCCGATGCTCTTGAGTGAGAGGGCGGGCGGGGTGGTAGGTGAAGCACAGGGTCATCGTGTGAGTGTCATCGATGGGAACCCAAGCGTGACCACTGAACACAGGACTCGCTCCGTAGGGTGGGATGAGCGTGTGGAACGGCATGAGGAATTGGGTGATGCGCCAGTAGCGGGAATCTTCCTCGGCCTTGTAGGAGGCACCGATCATCACTCCTGCGTCGGTGTCTAGCACCTGGAACCGAGGGCGCTTGTCCTGCATCCGGTAGAGTTCGCCCTTGGACCGTACCAGGTTGACGGCAACCGGGGTCGTGAAAGTTTCGTTGTTCAAAGCACTGTGAAGGAAGGTGCTGTGGCTTGAATCGATCTCGCCCTCCAGTGCCTGCATGAAGCTGCAATTCTGGATACGCTTCGTGACGTAGGCGTGGTCTTCCGGAACGAGATTCCACTCTAGATCAGGCAGCGGAGGTGGCGTCGCTTCCGCACCCATGTACGTCCAAACGATGCCGTTTCTCTCGATGCAGGGATAGGCGGCGACACTAACCTTGTCCTTGAAGTTGCTCTCCTCAGGCTCGTTGGGCATGTCGACGCAGCGACCCTTCGTGTCGAACATCCACCCGTGATACGCGCACCGGATGCCGCCGTCTTCTGGGCGGCCGTAATACAGCGGGGCACCGCGGTGCGGGCAGTTGGTTTGCACCAGCCCAACGCTTCCATCGCCAGTGCGGAACGCCGTCAGGTCTTCACCCAGCAGGCGAATGTCGAGTGGAGGCGCTTTCGGATCTGGGAGTTCCGATGCAAGAAGTGCCGGTATCCAATAGTGCCGCATGGTGTTCCCCATGGGGGTTCCGGGGCCCACTTGGGTCAGCATCTGGTTGTCGTTCGTGGAAAGCATCTCTGCCTCCTCCGCGTTTAAATCTGTGAGCCCCACCAGTCTAGCCAGCGGGGCTCACAACTGCTATCGATGATGCGATGCGATGCGATCGAGCCCTAGCCCGAGGTAGACCGAACCGCGAAGATCAGGGACTTCACGGTCACCGGTATGACTTCGCTCACGCCCATGGGCTTGCCGATATCTATGTAATCCAGGTCGCCCACCTCGATGCCATCGATGGCGACTACTGCCCGGTCGAGTTTGATTTCCTCTTTCAGTATCCCGCCAAGAGACTTGGCGACGTCAACATCGAGAACGAGGAAGATCGGAGCGTCCGCTGGCTCCGATTTGTCGATGATGCTGTCGATGGCCTCCGCGAGCGTCCGGATGTAGCGATAGTCCGGTTGCCCGGCCACACTCATGGCAAGCGCCATGGTCGAGGACAGACTCGGCACGTCGTACTTGCTGAGCGCTGCGGTGAGAGCCTTCTGCATCTCCTCCAGCGTTTGCTCTTTGGTGATGAATGCGCGAGCCACCTGGATCCCGCGCACTGGCATGACATCGTGCGTGGAGATGTAGCTGGTCGAACCTGACGCTTGCAGGGTGTACTCGCCGGCGCCAATAACCGTGGCGCGGATGCCCTCCGTCGGCGTGATGAGCACCCCAGGGTTGAATGTGGCTAGCGACTGCTCACGAACCTTCTCCCCGAGCCAGGGGCCAATGTCGCCGAAGGTAGCAGTTTCCCGCTTGTAGATGTACTCGGACACGCCGCCTGAGAAGACGATGTGGTCGATGTCGTTGATCGTGTGATTCACAAGGCCGTCGGTCAAGAGGAGCGAAGCCGTGAGTGGGTCTAGCGAGCCGCCATTGATGACATCGAACAGGATCTCGGTCTCCTTCGCCGCGAACGCGTCGCGTTGTTCAGGAGTGAGCTTGCCGCCCACCTCAACCGTGTGGCCGAGCGCCTTCATGATCGTTCGTGCGGGCTGCTCCACCCGCGTGATCGTCATATCGTCGTCGTAAGCGATCAAGCGTGCGCCGACTTCCACGGCGGCCATCTGCGCGATCTCGCCGCCCTTGATGAGCGTGAGCTTGGTGGTACCGCCGCCCATGTCCACGTCGAGAACGGTCGTGCCGTGCAACTTGGACGCGGCCACCGCACCTGAGCCGAACGCTGCAAGCAACGCCTCGTGCATGGGGCCCGCAGACGCACAGATGAACTGGCCGGACTCCGCTGAGAAGTACTCAAGGATTGGCTGAGCGTTCTCTTTTTTCAGCGCCTCACCGGTGATGACCACTGCTCCCGTGTCCACATCTTCGGGGGTGAACCCTGCCGCCTTGTAGGACGAGTCGATGAAGGTCTTCACCTGCTCCGTGTCGATCTCGGTTCCGGTCAAGTACGGAGTCAGCATGATCGGGGACTTGTACAGAACGTCGCGCTCCGTCACGACGAACTTAGCTGATAGTCCGGCGCCTTCACGGCGAAGGACTATGCGCGAAAAGATCGAGTGAGTGGTTGAAGATCCGATGTCGATGCCCACGCTATACAGCGTGAACTTCTCTATCCCTTCGATGTCCTCCACCTGATCGGCATCGGAAAAATCAAAATGTGAGTGATCGTCTTCGTCGTCGTGCATGGACTTCGCTCTCCTCTGAGTGGTACTGGCCGCTCTTCCGGCCCTAGCTATCCGTGGAGCGGTCGCTGGTGTACCAGCGGCAACTCTCAATCCTGCCGTGATGACCCCATCTCCGACAGGCAAACATCAAGTGTGCCTTTCGCCCACCGGCCACCCTGAGGCAGCGGGCCGAGGATACACGGAGATGCGTCGATGCGCGAAAACGGCCCCGCCACCTTGGCGGGGCCGTTCGTTCGTAACTTATCGACGGCTAGTTAAAGCGTTCCCGCTGCTGCTCGTGCGTTGAGCACCGGGCTGTACATCGTCGCCGCGCCCTGCCTGAGCGACGTCGCCGCGTACTGTGCCTGCTCGGTCATGAACGGGACGTACTTGTTCTGCTCAGGGTCGCGGAACGTGCACATCGGGTCCTTGCCCTGTTCAACCAGGCGAATGTTGTCCTCTAGCATCTGCCGGAACTGAATGATGCCCTTGTCGGAGCGTCCAAGGTGCTCGCCCGTGCGGTCTGCGATCGCGCCCTGGGTGATCCAGGCAGCGGTGTCCTGGCCTGAATTGCTGCGCAGGATCGGGAAGACCGGTTGGTCGTTCTCGTCGAGCATCGGTACTGGCGGGTTGTAGTACGGGATGTCCTCCGGCGCCTGAACGGTGTCCCCTTCGATCATCGGGTAGCAAGCGACCCACCAGTGGCCGGTCGTGTAGTCGTCGATCGGCACACGAACCTGGAACGCAGGCCCCATGAGGAAGTTGCCTTGGCGCGTGGGGTTGACCAGGTTGAAGCCATCACCACCCTGGCGAAGCATGTTCGGGAATACGATGGGGTGCCCATCTTTCCACTCGGTGTCTTCCTCTGAACCACCCTCCCAGATACGGCGCTTGATCATGCCGTACTCGAAGTTGTCGAAGTGGATCACCTTGTGCGCGCGCACCTTCTTGAGCTCATCGAGCTCGTCGTTCTGCTCGCGGATATAGTTGGCCCACGCCACGTGAAGCCACTCAAGGTGAACCGGGTCAAGCGAGTTCTCCTGGCACTGGAGCCAGTTGCACGGCAGTTCTG
This sequence comes from Chloroflexota bacterium, assembly GCA_027618515.1. GTDB lineage: Bacteria > Chloroflexota > Dehalococcoidia > Lucifugimonadales > Australimonadaceae > CALGTL01. The sequence goes on from JAQCEV010000008.1 coordinate 15,379, forward strand.
CGTACCCGATGTCACGTAGGACACCGTCAGCGGCGTAAACGTCCCAAGACGGAACCAGCGGGGCAGGCTGGGGCCCCATGTACGCGAACAGCAGTCCACCTTTGGACTCCACCGGGTACGCCTTCATCTGGATCTTGTCCTTGAAGCGGGCGCCTGGATCCTCGGTCTCCTCGTAAGGCTGTTCGATGCACTGGCCGGTCTCGTCGTACAACCAACCGTGGTAGGGGCAGCGCAGCCCATTTTCTTCGGGGATGCCGTAGATCATGTTCATGCGGCGGTGGGCGCAGTGGGGCTCCATCAGGCCGAACGTTCCAGAACGATCCTTGTAGAGGATCAAGTCTTCGCCGAGTAGGCGAACCTTCTTCGTCCACTTATCGTTCATCTGGGAGACGGCTGCGATGGGGTGCCAGTAGCGCCGCATCAGCTCGCCCATTGGCGTACCCGGCCCAACCCTGGAATATCGGTCATTGGCTTCTTGAGTCAGCATCGGTTATCTCCTCGAACGTCCTAGGACGCAAAATGTTGACGAGCGGTGGGGCGTACGAACCGGCCACCAAGTTTGTGCGGCACATGATAGGACGACCCAGCGGCGTAGCGCCACCATCGTAAGGGCCCCGCCGCCTGCGGGGCCCTTCTGGTCTCGGGTGTCCTGGATCGGTAACGGCTAAGTGCTAGAAACCGCTCCTGCTGTGGCACGCTCGCTGCGCTGACCGTCCCACGTGGCCATGGTCTGCTCGATCAGGTCGACGTCCAGCGGATCGCCAGCCTCGACCAGGTTGTAGCCAGTGCGACCTCGGTTCAGGAACTTGACGTGCTCGAGCGGCAACGCGATCGACTGATTCTTCTCTGGGTCTCGGAACGTGTTCATCGGATCGCCACCGTCGGCAACGATCTCCGCCTGCTCCTTGAGCAGTTTGCGGTACATGATGATTCCCTTATCGGATTCACCAAGTTTTTCGAGATCGCGACGGGCCAGCGGCCCCTGCGTCACCCAGGCCATGTAGTCCTGGTTGAACAAGATGTCCACGATATAGCGACCACTCTCGTCCTTGAGCGGGACGTAGCGATAGGGGATCACTGGCTGCGCTGGTGCAACCGCGCCAGGCGCTGCCCCCCAGACGTAGTAGGACACGTGGTAGGTGGTGTAGTCGTCTATGGGAACCCTGAACTGCAGAGTCGACTTGACCTCGTCGCCTACGAGCAGGATGTGGGGGAACAGGACCGGGTGTCCCTCTTTCCAGTCGTCGTCCTCTTCCGTGTAGCCTTCCTCGACCCGGCGCTTGATGATGCCGTGCTCGAATTGGTCAAACGCAATCTTCAGTGTGATCCCTCGTTGCTGGGGCAACTCGTGCTTGCCGTTGCGGACTACGTTCGTGTAGTACGCGTGCAGCCACTCGTTGTGCAGCGGGTCCAGGGAGTTCTCCTGGCACTGGAGCCAGTTGCAAGGGAGTTCAGAGATGCAGATCTCCCGTACGGCATTGCCCCATGTGAGCTGCTCCCAGCGTGGGAGCAGTGGCGCTGGCTGAGGGCCCATGTAGGCGAACAGCAAGCCGCCTAGTTCCTGGACGGGGTAGCCAGCGATCTTGACCTTCTCTTTGAAACGACCATCCGGGTGAACCGTCTCCTCGAAGGGCTGCTCGATGCATTGGCCGGTCTCGTCGAACATCCAGCCGTGGTACATGCAGCGCAGGCCATTCTCCTCGGGGATACCGTAGGAGAGGTCGACGCGGCGGTGCGGACACAGCGCGTCTAGTAGCCCGTACGTGCCTGACCTGTCCTTGTAGAGAACCAAGTCCTCGCCCAGCAGGCGAACCTTCTTGGTTGGCCGCTCATCCAGCTCTGCGGTGGCGGAGATCGGGTGCCAGTAGCGGCGCATGAGCTCGCCTACAGGCGTTCCCTTGCCTACCCGCGCTATCGCTTCGTTGTCTTTGACGCTGAGCATCGATCCCTCCAGAAAGGCCGTAGCGGCCCATAGATATTCGTTCTGCTACTCGGACGCGTTCTCGTAGCCGGCCCATGTGGCCAAAACCTTCTCGATATCAGGGACTGCCTTGCTGTCACCTGCTTCCGGGGGCACGTAGCGGGTTGCCGCTCGTAGCCCGAACTTCACCTTTTCCACGGGGGCGTGAAGCGTCTCGCTGGTGTGGAAGACGTTCATCGGCTCGCCGCCGTCTTCCAAGATCTGGAGGTTCTGCTTCAACTGCTTGCGGAACATGATGATGCCCTTGTCGGACTCACCAAGAATCTCTTTGTTGCGTTCCGCGAGTGGCCCCTGGGTGACCCATCCCATGTAGTCCTGGTTGAACGTCCAGTCGAGGATGTAGTACCCGTCGTCATCCTTGAGTGGCACTTGACGGTAGGGAACCACGGGCTGCGCTGGCACAGGCGCGCCAGGAGCGGCCCGGAAGGAGTAGATGGAGATGTGGAGTGTGTTGTAGTCATCCTTGGGTACGCGGAACTGGAACGTCGCGCGCGCCTCGTTGCCCACGAGCAGGATGTTGGGGAACAACACCGGGTGACCAACAGCCCACTCGTCGTCGGCCTCGTCGCCACCGAGCAACACGCGGCGTTTGATGATGCCGAACTCAAACTCGTCGAACCCAATCTTCTGGTGGGGCTTCAGTGACCCACCACGCGCCAGCGCGTTACGGTCGGTGCTCAGGTACTGGCCTTGGTATGCGTGCATCCACTCAACGTGAACAGGGTCGAGTGAGTTCTCCTGGCATTGGAGCCAGTTGCAAGGCAATTCAGTGATCGCGATGTCGCGAACCGCGTTATCCCACAGCAACTGCTCCCACTGTGGAAGCTCCGGCGCGGGCAGGGGCCCCAGATACGCGAAGACGAGGCCCGCCAATTCTGCGACCGGGTAACCAGCGATCTTGACCTTCTCCTTGAAGCGACCGTCCGGGTGGACTGTCTCTTCGAAGGGTTGCTCGATGCACTGGCCGGTTTCGTCGAACATCCAACCGTGGTACATGCAACGTAGACCATGCTCTTCCGGGATGCCGTAGGAGAGGTCCACGCGTCGGTGTGGGCAGAGGGCGTCGATCAATCCCATCGTGCCAGAACGGTCCTTGTAGAGGACCAAGTCTTCGCCGAGTAGGCGTACGGACTTGGTCGGGCGCTCCAACAATTCGGCGGACGCGCCGATGGGGTGCCAGTACCGGCGCATGAGCTCGCCCATAGGCGTGCCTTTGCCAACTCGGGATAGTCTGTCGTTCTCTGCGACGCTGAGCATGGGAGCCCTCCAGTATTAACCACGTATGACGGCTAGATTAGGTAGCCGCCATACGTCGTGTCAACGGATAGAGGTGCACTCACTCTCAGCGATTGGCAGCCTCAAGCGCTTCAGGCGTTACGCTCGCCCAGGTTGCCAACACGCTGCGAATGTCATCCGCATAGGCAACTGGCTCGCCGTCCTGCAGTGCCACGTAGTCCGTGTAGCGTGCCGTGTTCATCATCGTTGGCCACCCTTCCAGGGGCAGAGCGACCGCCTCATTCTCAGCTTCGCTCCTAATGGTGTTCATCGGATCACCACCGTCGGCGACAAGCGCCATCTGATCCTGGAGCAGTTTTCGGTACAGGATGATGCCGCGGTCGGACTCGCCCAGAATCTCTTTGCTGCGATCAGCGATCGGCTCCTGCGTGACCCAGGCAGCGAAGTCCTGGTGGTTGACGAGTTCAGCAGTGACTCGCCCCCTGTCGTCGTACAGCGGGACATACCAAAAGGGAATCGTGTTCTGCCGCTCGACGTGCGTGCCAGGCGCGCCCCGGTAGAAGAACCAGGTGATATACAGCGTCGTCTCATCGTCTACAGGCACCCTGAACTGGAAGTTGCACTTCACTTGGTCGCCCACGAACAAGATGTTCGGGAACACCGCCGGGTGACCGACCGCCCAGTCGTGGTCAGCTTCTGTTGAACCCTCGACGATGCGGCGCTTGATCATGCCTCGATCGAAGACGTCAAAACCGATGCGCTGGTGGGCACGCGGGAGGATGGCGGGCTGTTCCTTCGCGGTCGACTCCCGCTCTAACAATCCCATCTGGTACATGCTCCAGTAGCCGTGGTTCCACTCCAAGTGAACCGGGTCTAGTGAGTTCTCCTGGCACTGAAGCCAGTTACAGGGGAGCATCGCCAGTGAGATGTCGCTGTAGCCGTCGGTCCACGTCAGCGCCTCCCAGCGAGGAACTAGCGGTGCGGGTAGCGGCCCAAGATAAGCGAAGACTAGCCCCGCCAGTTCTTCGACGGGGTAACCGGCGATCTTGACCTTCTCCTTGAAGCGTCCATCCGGGTGAACCGTTTCTTCGAAGGGCTGCTCGATGCATTGGCCTGTCTCGTTGAACATCCACCCGTGGTACATGCAACGCAACCCGTGCTCTTCTGGGATGCCGTAGGACATGTCCACACGCCGGTGAGGGCAAAGGGCATCGATGAGCCCCAACGTACCCGATCGGTCCTTATAGAGGACCAGATCTTCACCGAGTAGACGTACCGACTTGGTGGGTCGCTCATCAAGCTCAGCGGTCGCAGCTACCGGGTGCCAGTACCTCCGCATCAGCTCACCCATGGGCGTGCCCTTACCGACGGCGGTCAATTCATGGTTGCGTTCGACTGAAAGCATGGCGCTTCTCCTCCCAAGTGACGTTGAAGCCATGCTAGGGGAGGGGCGTGAAACGGCTGTGAACGTGGAGGGGCACGGCCGTGAAAATCTAGGCATACGAAAACGGGGCTCCTCAAGGAGCCCCGTTTGTGTCTTCTATCCGAGGAGAAAGGCTATTCGCCCTCTCCCGAGCCGGGAGCGTTGGCCATCTCCGGCAGATCGTTCCAGGTCTTGATGACCTCGTTGATCTTGTCAGAGTCCTTGCTGAACCCTGACTCGCCTGGGATGTACTTCTTGGGGCGACGCATGCCGAACTTGACGTGCTCCAAGGGCGCGACCACGCATGCAGCGCGCTCGGCGTCCCGGAAGACGTTCATGGGTTCTCCGCCGTCGGCGAGCACGTTGAGTTCCCTGCGAAGCTGCTTGCGGAACATGATCACGCCACGGTCGGACTCACCCAAGACTTCCTTGGTGCGATCCGCGATCGGGCCTTGAGTCATCCATGCCATGTAGTCCTGGTTGAACACCAGGTCAGTGATCCAACGTCCCTCGTCGTCGGTCAGCGCGACCTCGCGGTAGGGCACCACGTCTTGCGTGGGCGCCGTCGTACCAGGCGCGGCGTGCCAGATGTACTGTGAGATGTGCAGCGTGTGCTCGTCATCGATCGGAACCCGCCATTGGAACGTCACCGAGACTTCGCTACCGACCATCAAGATGTTCGGGAAGAAGATCGGGTGACCTTCCTTCCAGTCATCGTCTTCCTCGGTGTAGCCCTTGAACACACGACGCTTGATGATGCCGTGCTCGAACTCGTCGAACCCAATCTTCTGGTGACCGGGGAGATCCAAGAGTGCTTTCGGGCCACTCCAATTACCGCCCTCGGCCGAGTAGCGCCCGAAATAAACATGCATCCACTCAACGTGAACCGGATCCACGGAATTCTCTTGGCACTGGAGCCAATTGCAGGGCAGGTGAGAGATCGCGATGTCGCGAACCGCATCACCCCACGTCAGCGGCTCCCACTGGGGTAGGAACGGGGCAGGTAGCGGCCCGAGGTAGGCGAAGACCAGACCGGCAAGCACCTGAACAGGGTAGCCGTTGACCTTGACCTTCTCCTTGAAGCGACCGTCCGGGTGGACTGTCTCCTCGAATGGCTGCTCGATGCACTGGCCGGTCTCGTTGAACATCCAGCCGTGGTACATGCAGCGCAGGCCATGCTCCTCGGGGATGCCGTAGGACAGATCCACGCGTCGGTGAGGGCAAAGAGCGTCGATGAGCCCCAGCGTCCCTGAGCGATCCTTGTAGAGCACCAAGTCTTCGCCCAGCAGGCGTACGGACTTGGTTGGTCGCTCGTCGAGCTCGCCTGATGCGGCGATGGGCTGCCAGTAGCGGCGCATCAACTCACCCATCGGCGTGCCTTTGCCCACTCGGGTAAGCGCGTCGTTCTCTTGCGCGTTCAGCATACGGTTCGTTCCTCCCCATTCGGTCTAGCCTGCAAGCCGGGACTGCCTACGCTATATAGCGTAGGCAGTCCACTAGGCAATCGTCAACGGACTTTCGTAGCGACCGGTCGTCTTTACGAAGGCCTGTTCATCTCAGGAGCGGCAGACGGGTCGTTCTGCACGACTCGCGTGTAGTACTGCCAAACGCCACCGACGCGAGGACGCCAGCCCGCAGGCAAGACCTTCGCGAAGTGGGGTAGATCAATGATCGCCGTGCGCTCGGTCATCTCTGCGATGAGTTCATCCTCGATGTACGGGTGGTCTTGACCCATAGCTGAGAGAGCGTAGTAGTTCATCTTCGCCTGCTCTTCGAGGTTCAGCATGGTCATCACTGATTCCTCGGGGCTGTTGCCCACAGTGGTGGCGCCGTGGCCACGCAGCAGGACGGCTTTGCCGTCTCCCAACAACGCAGCGACTTCCTTGCCCTCCACATCGTTCTGGACCGTCTTGATGTGGGGCCACACCGGAAGCTCATCCTTGACGAGAGCGACGCCTTCCTGGTTCATCGGGCGCAGCCTCTGGCGCAGGGTGGTGGCCAGTACGATGAAGTGCGGGTGCACGTGGGTCACGGACTTCACGTCCGGGCGTGCCTGGAAGATCGAGGAGTGCATCTTAACTTCGAAGCACTGGCTTGATCCCACGGGGCCATCAACGAATTCACCGTTCAGGTCAACGACGATCATGTCTTCAGGCCGCACTGAGTGGAGGGAGTCGACGGCGTAGCCCCGGCCCTTCACCACGAATTTGTCGGGATCGCTAGGTATCCGCATGCTCACGTGACCGAGTGACGCACGGAATCCCGTGGCCAGACCTGTCTCCGCCAATACGCGGTTAGCGACTGCTACTTCGTACTTGACCTCATCCCACTGTCGGTGGCTCATGTGTGATTCTCCTTGTCGCGCGCCTGTTCAGTTGCAGTTCCCTTTTAGGGATACTCGCGCGTGTTTCTGGGCGGCGACATCCTATATCCAGCGGCGGACGCCGACAACGCCCCGCTTGACAGCGCCCTGCGTACTGCGTACGTTCCACGAACAAGCTAGGCGCGGTCGTACAAGCCAGATGCGATTGGACGAGAAGGAGCATGACATGGGTGACACCAACGAGATCAAGGCCTGGGACGGTGACGGACACGTTGAGGAGTGGGAAGAGACGTTCTCTGACAAGTACCTAGAACCCGCTTTCCGTGACCGACGCCCCAAGGTGATCGAGACCGGTGATGCTGAGCACGATTACATATGGGAGATTGACGGCGAACGCAAGCGTGTTGGCGGCTCGCCGTCGAGCCGAGGCGGCGTCGTTTCCACGGAGTACGAGATCATGGCACCGTGGCGCGGCCCCCACGAGAGCGGCGAATTCCACTCCGCCGAGGATCGGCTGGCGGTGATGGATGCGGAGCAAACCTGGCTCTCCGTCAACTACCCCACGCTCTTCCTCCACTGGCCAGTAGCAGGTGACCCCGCCCTCAACCAAGCCCTATCCCGGTCGTACAACAACTGGGTTGCCGACATCTCCAATCAGTCGCCAGACCGCCTGAAGTGGGTCACCGTGATCGACCTCAGCGACCCTAAAGAAGCTGCGCGTGAGATGGAGCGGACGTCTGAGATGGGCTCCGTCGGTGTGATGGTGCTCGGCGATTACTCCACCAAATCCCTCGACCACGTTGACTTTGAGCCCCTGTGGGACACGGCCAATCAGCTTGGCATGCCCGTCAACGTGCACCCCGGCATGGGTGCACTCGACGCCGCAAAGGCCTTCCCCAGCGTCGCCAGCGACCAATTCCTCATGTCAGTAGTGCGTGGCTACAAGTCGATCTGCGGTTCCGGCCTCCTCGACCGCTACCCGAACGTGAAGGTGTCCTTCCTCGAGACCGGTTGCACCTGGGTGGACTTCGCGGGCGAGGTCATGGACTTCTCCCTCGACAACATCCGCGACCGCATCAAGCTGGGCTCTCTCCGCGCTGAGCACAAAGCGACCGTGGAACGTGGCCTCCCTCAGATGACCCCGCTGGAATACATCCAGGATGGACGGATCTTCATCGGCTTTGAGATTGACGACCAACTCCTGCCCTACATGGTCGACAAGTACGGCACCGACTGCTGGGTCTACGCTAGCGACATCCCGCACGCCCACCGCAAGCCCGACTCTGCCAGGTTCGTGCTGAACCGGACGGACCTGCCGCAGACCGCGAAGGATCGCATCCTCTGGGAAGGCACGGCCCGCCTGTACGGGCTTGAGTCCCCGCTCTCAAACGGCGGCAAGTAGTGGGCCGCCTCGACGGCAAGGTCATCATCGTGACTGGGGCCGCAGGAGGCCTTGGTCGCGAGTACTCGGTGCGCATGGCGGAAGAGGGCGCGAAGCTGACCGTGGTGGATGTCCAAGACTGCGCGGAGACCGTGGAGCGCATCCAGGCCGTAGGCGGCGAGGCACTGCCTCTGGTGATCGATGTTAGTTCTGAGGAGCAGACCAAGGAGATGGCCCGTCGAACGTTCGAGCAGTATGGGCGCATCGATGGCCTGCTGAACAACGCGGCCATCATGCGTGGCCTGGCGGTTCATTCCCTCATGGACGTCGATATGGACGTCTGGGATCGTGTCTACGCCGTCAACGCTCGCGGCACGTTCCTGGGCATCCGGGCTGTCTTCCCGTACATGAAGGAGCAGAAGAGCGGAACCATCGTGAACGTGTCGTCAGGTAGCACGTTACGCATCGCCCGCGCCGCCGATGACCTCAACCCGCACTACGTGTCGTCGAAATCGGCGATCGTCGGCATCACCCGTGGCGTGGCCCGCGAACTAGGCGCGCACAACATCAACGTCGTGACCATGGCGCCAGGCTCCACCACCTCCGACCGTGAAGAAGCCCTCACGTCAGACGAGGCCTTCGACGAGCCCGAGGCGTCGCTCCTACGACGTGGTGTACCGTCCGACCTCACGGGCGTAATGGCGTTCCTGTTCAGCGACGATGCTCGCTTCATCTCAGGCCAGATGATCACCGTCAACGGCGGCCGCGAAGTCCACTAGCGCTTACCAGTGCAGGGTGAATCGCGGGAGCTACTCACCCTGCACGTACGCCTAGTCGTCGAAAGCCTGGTCTTGGTGCGACGGCACACCGCGCTTGGCGAGCTCAGCCTCGAACGTTGCGAGCACGCGTGGATCCTCGTCCTCGAAATCGACGTTCGTACCGCCCGTGTCCTTCGTGCGCTTGCCCACCGCACCTGCGTAGCGCGGGTTGCCGTAACGCAGGACGATGTAGCGGATGTTTTCTCCGCTGCAGTTGAAGTGCTGGTGGTAGCCCGTGCCGGACGACATCAAACTACCGCCCCTGTAGTCGATCTTCTCCATTGGGACATCCGGACCAGGCACGGTGCCGGCGGGCCACTGAAGGTCGTATCCCTCGCCGCTCAAGAACATGTAGGCGACATCGGAGATCAGGCCGTTGCGTCCCTTGTTGTCTTCGTTGGTGTGGGCCTTCTTGTACGTTCCAGCGGGGAACTCGGACAGGTGACAGATGTAGTGCCCACCAGCCATGGAAATCATCATGTTCGAGCCCGGACCACGACTCTTCCAGCGGTCGAGTCCGACTGTCTGCACGTCCGGGATGAAGTTGGTCTCCATGAACCGATCGGCCAATTTCTCGGTCTTGCCGCTGAAATAGAGCTCGTCGGTTGGGTCGAATCGATCGGGGAAGACCATGGGGCAACCGAACACGAACTCCGGGCTCGCGTAGAGATTGAAAGCCGTGGGCGCGCTGATGGCAGCGTAGAGACGCGCGGCTTGATCGCCCTGGCCGTTGTATATCTCGTGATAGGAATTCAGCGGGATAGCGAAAACGCTGCCCTCTTTCCACTCAAACGTCTGGCGTGGGCCGCCCTCTTCCTGCCAGATGGTCGTGGCGCCACGGCCCTTGAGCACGAAGAAAATCTCCTCGTACATGTGCTTCTCGGCGTTGTACTTGCCACCGGCTGGGATATCGCAGACGTAGCGCGTCGTGCCCTGGTTGTCGACGAGCGCGCCATCCATCAAGCGATTGGACAGGTCCAGGAGCACCGCTTTGGTGCCCGTGCGCTCCCAGGGATACGTCTCCATGGTGTAGACGTCGTGTACGACCTGACCATGCACCACCTGCAGGCCTTCGCTCACGATCCAGTTCTCGAACGGGGTGTGGGTCCAGGGCTCGTAACGTTGGGAAACCATGTCTGCCTCCTGTTTGAACTCATGGACCGACTTGCGGTCCGGTTGCATCCGGGCGATCCGTCTAGGACGCGGGCTTGAACTTAGGCAGCGTGACCTCATCGGTCACTTCATCAAACGTCACTTCCACGGCCATGCCTATCTTGATGTGCTCGTCGTCGAACTCGACCCCGACCAGGTTTGTGGGCATACGAGGCCCCTCGTCTAGGTCGATCAGCGCGGCCACGTAGGGCACGGCGTCCCGGAACGGCGGTATAGGGCCACGTTCAACGATCGAGTACGCGTGCAGCGTGCCCTTGCCGCTGGCCTGGATCCACGACACGTCGTTCGAGTAGCACTTCGGGCAGATGTCGCGCGGGTAGAAGTACGCATCGCCGCAGGTGTTGCACTTGCGAAGCCACAACTCGTGGGCTTGAGCCTTCTCCCAGTAGAAATCAGACTCAGGCTGCTTCGTGGGTAGCGGTAGCTTGTAGTCAGCCATTAGTCGACCCCCAAAATGATGGTGCCGGTGGAGGAAAGCAATCCCCCGGTTCCGTTCACCAGGCTAAGTTTCGGATCCTTGAGTTGTCGTTCGCCCGTCTCACCACGCAATTGTCGAACGGCTTCCACGATCAAGAAGATGCCGTACATACCTGGGTGCGTGTAAGAGAGGCCGCCACCACTCGTGTTCAGCGGCCAGTCGCCTCCGGGGGCGCTGCGCTGGTTGGCCAGGAAGTCCGGCCCTTCGCCTGGCCCACAGAAGCCCAGCGACTCCAGCGTCGCCAGGACGGTGTACGTGAACGAGTCGTAGATCATCGTGAGGTCGATGTCTTTGTGCGTCACCCCTGCCATCGCCAGGGCCGCTGGCCCCGTGATTGCGGCAGGAGTCACCGTCAGGTCGGGCATCTGGTGGATCAACGAGTGATCGTGGTGCTCGGCCGCTCCCAGCACGTACACGGGCGCCTTCGGCAGCGTCTTCGCTCGCTCAGCAGACGTCACTACGACGGCTGCGCCAGCGTCGGTAACCAGACAGCAGTCCAGGAGGTGGAACGGCCGAGCGATCCACCTTGAGTTGTGGTAATCGTCGAACGTCATCGGGTCGCGCATCATCGCCTTAGGGTTCATCTGAGCCCACTTGCGGGTCGACACCGCGATCTCAGCCAACGCCTGGCGCGTGCGCTCCTCACCGTATTGGTGCATGTAGCGTGATGCCGCCATCGCGTAGTTCACCGGCGGGCCGATGATTCCGTAAGGTGAGTCGTACTGAGCGGAAGGAAGATTAGGGTCGCGTCCGTACGGCGCTCGTGCGCTGCGCCCCATCTGACCATGCGTGATGAGGGCAACCTCGCAGTAGCCTGCGTTGATCGCAGCGATGGCGTGCGCCACGTGAATCACGAACGACGACCCTCCAACGCTGGTGCTATCGGTGTACGTTGGCTTGATGCCTAGGAACTCGGCAACGTCGTAGTTCCAGTAGCCAGCCGTGAAGAAGCCGTCTACATCGTCCTTGGTCAGGGCAGCGTCCGCGAGAGCGTTGCGCGCGGCTTCCATGTGCATCATCAGCGCGGATTTACCGGGCACGATTCCGATCTCGTCCGATTCCGCGACCCCAACGATGGCCGCAGTCTTGGATAGGTTTGCCATTGGTTCCCTCTATTCCCCCTAGATCCCTAAGAGCCCCGCTCGCGGGGGCCGCAGTATAGACGGGGAGCTAGCGAGGGGCTACCTAGTAATTACGTGGTAACCACCTGGAACCAATCGCGCTAGACCTGTCGGCGACCCTCGACGAACCAGGTCTGCATCTCGCCCTTGCCCTTCACGGGGATAACACCCCTGGAAGTGCACGTGAAGTCGGCCTCAACCAGGTCGAAGGTGCTTTGGGATATGTGGACTTTACCGACTTCCCCCGTCGACTCCATGCGACTCGCCACATTCACGGCATCGCCCCACAGGTCGTAGTGGAATTTGGATGTTCCGACTATGCCAGCCACCACCGGCCCTGAGTTGATCCCGAACCGGAACTCCAGCCGCTGCCCGTTGCGCGCGGGGATATTCGCCGACGCCTGAATCAGATCGAGGGCGCAGGCCACCAGGGCTGGAGCGTGATCCTCTCTGGCTACAGGGACACCCGAGCCCACCATGTACCCGTCCCCAATGGTCCGAAGCTTCTCCAGGCCATGGCGCTCCACCACCTCGTCGAAACTCGTGAACACTTCGTTCAGCCAGTCCACAACCTCTGTCGGCTGGAACTGAGCGAATAACGGGGTGGAGCCAACGCCGTCCGCGAACAGGATGCTCGCCGATGCGTAGCTGTCTGCCACCAGGCCGCTATCCCTCTTCAGCCGCTCGGCTATCGATGGCGGAAGAACGCTCAGCAAGAGTTGGTTCGCTAACGCCCGCTCTCTCAACGTCGATGTCACGAAATAGCCAGCGAACGCGAAGACTACAAGGGACGCGATACCAAGGTTTAGCCCGAAGTAAAAACGCCTAAGGGCATCACTGGAAGGATCGGCTTGCGAGGACAAATACCCGTCGAACAACACTGTGGAAATGACGAGCAGCAAGTAGACGATGATCCAGAATCCCGCAGCCCTGAACGACAGAAACATCAGAGCGACCAACGGCCCTATGAATGCCCAGAGCAACACGACGCGAGAGTCGAACATCCCGCCGATCGTCCACTGGATCGCGGCGGTCACCAGCATGATCGAGCTTATCTGCGCATAGACGGCAATCTTGTGTTTCCTGGTCAGATGAGACAACAGGATCGAAGCCCCAACCACCAGCACGAAGAAGAGAGGGAGCGCAGTGACAAGGGAAAAGCCATAGACCACAGCGTACATAGCGGCCCAACCAAGGCCGGCCACACAGCAAGACGAGGCCACCAAAAGGATGGCGTTCTTTTCAGACCTGGCTTCCTGGCCTTCTCCGGCTTCGAAAGCGAAGCTTTGAATGGCCCCAGATATCATCGCGATCAAGGTTGCACCTTCATGGGCCGAATATAACAACAAACCAAACGACGCGCCTAGGATGGCTCGAGGACCGCGATCGATGGATTGCCATAACTGTGACAATTACCTGTATCGCGTTCGCCATGTTACACATTATCCTGCCCCCGAACGACCTACGCCACACACGTACTAGCGCCCCGAAGAGACAAACCACACTCCTCAGATCCCAGAGGCAAATGAGACAAAATGAGACGTTTTGAGACACATCAAGACGCGCAATGCCAAGAGGCCCGAGGGCTCGCCCCGACCTGCTACACGACTGAGCCCTCCAACGAGCCCGGAGCTCCCGGAGCGCCGAGCGACCTTTAGTCCCAGCGGCGAAGCCAAGAGATTCGAGGGCGAGCCCCGACCTGCTACACGACCGAACCCACCAACGAGCCCGGGGAGTTCCCGGAGCGCCGAGCGACCTTTAGTCCCAGCGGCGAAGCCAAGAGATCCGAGGACTCGCACCAATCTCGATCGTGGGTCGCTTTGAGTCGAACCCAGGAGCAAATGCAACAGAATATTACAAAATGCAACACATCAAGACGCACGCGAGATAAGCCGTCTTAGCGGACTTGCTCTCTCTATCTACCCCTGGGCGACGACGTCGGTCTTCGCAGCCATGATGAAATCGTCGCGAGTGATGCCTCCACGGTCATGGGACCACCACCGGACGATAGCCTCGCCCCACGAGAGGGTGATCTCGGGGTGATGTTCTTCGTTCTCAGCGACCGCCCCGACCTTGTTGACGAAGACCATCGCGGCGGCGAACGTCGGGAACGTGAATTTCTTTCGGAGCTTGGTCATGTTGTCCTCGGTGATCGACCAGCCGTCGACCTCTTTGGACAGCAACGCGATCTCACGCGGGCTGGACTTCGGGGCCAGGGTTATGGGCTCGTCGGCGAGTGGCATGCGCAGAGTCTCCTCAGGGAAGTATGGGGATTATAGGCTTGGCGTGATGCGTGCCGGTTTCATGGCCAATTTGCATAGACTTAGGCTGCGGCGTTCAATAGCGGCGCCCACCCGTACCACATCAGAGACAGACAAGAGGCCCCGATATGACCATCTCCGGCGCTCAAGCCATCACCCGTTCACTCCGACTCGAAGGCGTGGACACCATATTCACGGTAGCGGGCGATCACATCTTGCCCCTGCTGGACGTGCTAGCGGACGAGGGATTCAGGCTGATCGACTGTAGGCACGAGCAGGCGGCAGTGCACATGGCCGACGCCTGGGGCCGCATCACTGGGCGCTTGGGTGTGACGGCGGTGACCACTCCAGGGCACGCCAACGCGATCCCTGGGCTGGCGAATGCTATGTCCACCGAAAGCCCGGTGCTGAACATATCAGGCTCTGCCGATATGAAGAACTATTCACGTGGGATCATGCAGGAGATCGACCAGATCAACATGGCCAAGCCCGTCACCAAAGGGGCGTGGCTAGTGCATGAGGCGTCACGCATCCCTGACTTCATCGCGCTTGCCGCACGTACGTGCTTCGAGGGACGGCGTGGCCCCACTCACCTCACGATCCCCGTCGATGTCCAATCGCAGTTGTTCGATGAAACCTCGGTGAGTTGGCCGACGACCGCGTCAACTCGGCGCAGCAGCGCTGCTCTAGGCGCGCCGGACCAGATCACGGAGGCTGTACGCCTGTTGAAGGCTGCGCAGCGTCCACTGATCGTCGCAAGCACCCCCGCAGCCTACGGCGAGTGGACCGACATCTACGAACGCTTCATCGAGACGACCAAGATGCCGTTCATGACAGAGGAAGCAGCGCGTGGCGTGGTACCGGACGATCACCCGTACTGCTTCGGGTTCTTTGACCTGTCGCAGCACCAAACAGCGAACCTGATCCGCGAGGCTGACTGCGTCCTGTTGCTCGGCAAGATGCTCGACTTCACCATCGGCTATGGCCTGCCTCCCATCATCGCCGCGGATGCGAAGGTGATTCAGGTTGATCCATCGGCCATGCAGATCGGACGTAACCGAGGCGTCGACGTCGGCATCGTCGGCGACGTTGGGCCCATAGTCGCCCAGCTCGCGGAGGAGGCTCAGAAATCATCGTGGGATGAACTGCCGTGGGTGCAACGTTTCCGTGACCTCACTGCCAGCCACACCGAGCGTATGAACGCGTTCGTTACGGACGAGGTTCCGCTCCGGTCCATGCGCGTTCACGCTGTGATCGCTGCGCAGTTGCGCCCCGACGACGTGTTGGTGTTCGACGGCGGCGACTACGCCTACTTCGGACGAGCCACGCTGCCCGCTCGGGCACCTCGGAGTTGGTATTACCTGCCGAACTTAGGAATGCTGGGCTCCGCCGTGCCGGTTGCGATGGCCGCCAAGTTGGCCAAGCCCGATTCTCGCGTTTTATGCATCACCGGTGATGGCGCCTTCGGATTCAACGCGATGGAGATCGACACCGCCGTTCGGCTAGGGCTGAACATCGTGGTGGTGTTGGGTAACGATGCGGCATGGGGGATCGATAAGAATCTCCAGATCGGCATCTATGGCAAAGCCGTCATCACCGACCTGGCACCTTCGCGCTACGACATCGTTGCGGAGGGATTGGGCGCTTACGGTGAGTTGGTGGAGCAACCTGAAGATATCGCCCCTGCGTTGGAGCGGGCGCTCGCTGCCGGTCGTCCAGCGCTGCTGAACATCTTGGTGCAAAGCCAGATAAGCCCACGCGCCCAAGCGGTGGTGGACTCGCGTAAGAGCCAGGGAGCGTTCTGAACCGCCGCACGCGACCAACCGCCCGCACCGTGGATACAGATTGGAGCAAGAGGAATGACTGAGAATATCGTGATCTATGGCGCAGGAGCTATTGGCTCACAGATCGCTGGCCGGATGCACGGTGCGGGGCACCCCGTGACCGTGGTCGAGCCCTGGGAGCCTCAGCGACAGGCCATGCAGCAGTCAGGCATCACCGTCCACAACGAGATGGAAGGTGGACCGGACGAACATTACAACCCTCCAGTCATCGCTCCCGATGAACTTGATCAGTTGCCTGGGCCCATCGACACCCTGTTCCTGTGCGTGAAGTCCTTCGACACGCTGGCTGCGCTGGAGAACGTGCTGCCGCACCTGGCGACAGACGGCCTCGTGGTCAGCATGCAGAACAGCGTGAACGAGGAGTGGATCGCGCCGGTCGTGGGCGTCGATCGTACGGTCGGCGGGGTCATCTTGATCAACGCGGTACTCCTGGAGCCGGGTCACGTGACATTGACCTCTTCAGTCAGTCGCGCGAGTGCCGCAAACCGCGATCTGCCGGGTGTCTACGTAGGCGAGTACCAAAGGCCCGCCGGAGAGAAAGCTCGCCGCGTTGCGGCCTTGCTGAACTCAGTGTGGCCTGCCGTCGCCGTCGACGACCTCATGCACGAGCGTTGGTCGAAGCTAGCGAACAACACCATGATGAATACCGTGAGCGCAATCAGTGGTTTGCGTTCGAAGCTAGCGCTGGGAACACCTGAGGCTCGACGCCTTATCGTTGAGATAGCTGCCGAGACGCTGCGCGTGGCCGAAGGAGAGGGATACCCACTGGAAACCCTCATGGGCGACTACTCAGCGGCAGATATCTTCGCTGGCGCGGAGGGACGCTCCGATGTTGTCGATGAGGGGCTGGCCGGTAGGGCCGCGTTGGTGAGCGAAAGCGCCACGACATCCATGCTCCAGGACGTGCTGCGCGAACGGCAGACCGAGGTGGACTTCTTCTCAGGGCTCATCGCTGAAAAAGGCGCTGCGCACGGGATCGACACGCCATTCTGTCGCGCAGCGACGGAGGTCGCACACCGAGTTGAGGCTGGGCAGGCCGCAAGTGTCGATAACATCGCGGAAGTCTTCCGGCTGGCCGGGGACTAACTCGTCGGGCACCAAGCAGAGAGCTTACTGCTCAGGGTAGAAGCCCCACTCCGATTCGAAGCCGCAGTAGGTGCACGTGATCGGAACCGAAACTGTTCCGTGACTCTGGCACTCAGGGCAGTCGAATGTTTGCTTGGCTGCGAAACCCAGCGAGGCCTGAGATGCCTCGGTCAATTGCTGGAGCGTAGCCGCGATGCCTTGGACGCTCGCAGTTAGTGCGTCCAGCGTTTGCTTCAATTCGACGAGCTGCTGAGGGTCAACGCTCTCGGCTGGCTGAGCGCCGATCCCATTGGACTCCAGCAAGGTGAGCTTGTCCTCGAGGTCTTGGACGCGCTCCTTGATCGGGTCATTGGCGCTGGTGGACGAGGCGGACCAGCGGCGCATCTTCACGCCAGCAGCGTCCTCCGATTCTTCACCGGCTTCGATCGTTTGCGGAGGATCGGCGACCGGTAGAGAGTCATCGGCAGCAAGAGCCTTTACAGCCGCAAGTTCTTCCTCCGTCAGCGCTCCGAGCGGTTCTTCGATGGCCGGATCGTCACCGAGGGGGTCAACATCAGCGGACGCAGCAGGAGTCGCTTCCGCTTCAGCGGCCACAGGAGCGGCAGCGGTAGTGTCGTTGTCCTCGGCCAGCACGATAGCGTCTAGCTCGTCGTCCTCGGCCTCATCTTGCTCAGATGCGTTCTGCGTCATCAACGCATCGATCGCCGCCTGAGACATCACCATCTCTGAACCTCCGGTAGTAGCCTTCGGACGTTCCTGATTCCCGATTCAGGGTCGCGTCCGGCTGGAGTGGTCGGACCCCGCTCCAGCGTCCAAGCGATTGTCACGTTTCTAGGAGCGGCTTGGCAGCGTGCCAGCACCCAATCCAGAGTGGGGAATCTCCCAATGTGCGCCCGCGTGGAATCTTGAGTATGGTGCGGGCCCTGTCGGATTCCATCGTTCTTTGGTACCAGGCGCTGGTGGCCCTTCGTAGCCCCCGAGGCTGCCTTCGTCGCCTTGACACCGACGGTGGCGCAGCGTTAGATACGGCTCGCTGTTCCTCACGACTGATGTCGTGGCCGATGAACCGCGTAGAACCCTCAAGAAGGAGACCTAGATGGATATCCAACTTAGCGTCGGCATGGCTTCGAACCCGAGGACCTGGCCGATCTTTGACGGTACGGTGAAGGCAGATGGGATCGACTTGATCCCAAGCCCGGTGCATGCGTCCGAGCTCTTCTGGCGCCAACTGAAGTTCGCTGATTTTGACATCTCCGAGATGTCCTTCTCATCGTTGATCATGGCGATGGCCGGTGGCGATGATCGATGGGTGGGCCTTCCCGTATTCACGACTCGCCGCTTTTTCCACACAGGGATATTGGTTCGGCGAGACGCTGGCATCGAAACCCCCGCAGACCTGAAGGGCAAACGTGTCGGCGTTCCGGAGTACCAGCAGACGGCGGCCCTTTGGACCAGGGGCGTGTTGCAGCACGAGTTCGGTGTGGAACCGAAGGACATGACCTTCTTCATGGAGCGCGTGCCGGAGCAGAGCCACGGTGGAGCTACGGGCTTCAAGCCCCCTGCCGGCGTCACGATCAACCAGATTCCCTTGGACAAGAGCATCGGCTCGATGATGATCTCCGGCGAGTTGGATGCAACTCTGTTGTACATCGTGGATCCGAACCTGATCGACCGCAGCACGGCGGATCTGTGGAATCACCCGGACATCAAGCCGATCTTCCCCGACGCATACGCGGAGGGCCTGCGGTTCTATGAGAAGACGGGGCTGTACCCGATCAATCACGGCATGGTGATGAAGCGGGAGATCGCGGAGAAGCACCCTTGGGCCATCCTGAATGTGTACAAAGCGTTCAAGAAGGCCAACGACATCGCAGGGCAACGCCGGATGGCTCAGATCGACGAGTACCTGGAGACTGGCGTGATCGCCAGGGACTCCAAGGCCGCACTGGCGAATCCGTTGATCCAGCATGGTGTGGTCGCTAACCGATCGGTTCTCGAGACAGCGGCGCAGTACAGCTTTGAGCAGGGGCTGACGCCCAAGCTGGCGAAGCTTGAGGATGTGTTCGCGAAGGCAACGCTCGAGCAGTAGACCAGTTCACGAATTTAGGAGAGGGGCCCGCGGAGTGCTTTCGAGCAGGCGCGGGCCTTTCTGATTCCAGGGAACATAGGGAATGGAGGATCAGGTGGAGATGCAGGGCAAGGTGGCGATAGTGACGGGCGGGTCAGGCGCGATCGGTCAGGCGGTGGTTCGTTTGCTTCTGGATGAAGGGGCCACAGTGGTAGTCGCGGGGCGTTCGGCACTTGTGCGAGTCGAGGACCGTCTGAGTTTCGTTGAGACCGATGTGACGAACGAGGAGTCGGTGCGTTCGTTGGTCGAGCGCGTGGCTGCGGATCAGGGTACGGTGCATGCGCTGTTCAACGTCGCGGGTGGGTTCAAGTACGGCCCGGCGGTCGATGAGTTGGCGATGACGGACTGGGACTCACTGTTGGATCTGAATCTAAAGTCGGCCTTCCTGTGTATGAAGCACGTGCTGCCTGTTATGAAGGAGCAGAGGTACGGTCGTATCGTGTCGGTCGCAGCGCGAAGCGGGCTCAAGGGTGATGCGATGGTCGCACCGTACGCGGTGAGCAAGGGGGGCGTAATCCTGTTGACCCAGACTGTTGCCGAGGAGAGCAAGGCGTACGGTGTCACGGCGAACGCGGTGCTGCCGAGCATCGTAGATACTGCTGCGAATCGTGCGTCGATGCCAGATGCGGATTTCGGGGCATGGGTGGCTCCGGCGGATCTGGCTGAGGTGATGGTGTTTTTGGCGTCGGATCGTGCGCGGGCGGTGACAGGGGCCGCGGTGCCGGTATATAACCGGGCGTAGTGCGGCACTGGGTGTAGGTGGCGACGTAGCGCCAGATACCTGGAATACCCTCCACGAATGCCCGGTAAAACAAGGGGAGTCTGGACGGTGGTTTCCTGGTGGTGACCAGTCGCGTGGGGGTTTAGCGTCCACTCTACTGGGTTGGGCGGCGATGGCGTAAGTAGGAAGTGTCGCAGTGCGCTTTGGTGCCCGTTCGGTCCGCGGACAAGACAGCGGGCGCTAGCGCGCCAAGGGGACGAATGTGGTTGTGCCCGTCCTCGCGGCCCCGGTCGCTGCTTGCGCAAGGCTTGGGGGTGCGGCCATCCGCTGCGGTATGGGTGGTTGCCAGGCCGACCGATTATGAATGGCATGTGGATGCCGCTGGCCGCGCGTGGGGTAATCAGCTATCGTGCGTGCGGGAAATGGGCACCTCAGCAGCTGGTGGCCGCAGTGTAGGGTGATGAAAGCAGATTTCGTTAACGCATTCCTGAACCCGGTGGTGGAGACGTGGAGAGCAAAGCTGTCTGCGGAACTTACGTTTCGCGAGGCCGAGCCGGTTTCTGGCGTGTTCACGACGGATGAACTGTGCGCAGTCATAGCGGTGTCGGGTCGGGTCGAAGGGAATGTGTTCTACGAGTTCCCCGATGAGACTTCGCTCGCGTTGGCTAGCGCGCTCAGCGGACATGAGAAGCATGACCTGGACGCAGAGGTGTTCTCCACGATTCTGAATTTCGTGGCGTTGATCACGTCAAACATCCCTGATGGGCTTGGTCGCAGTGGGTTTCGATCACAGGTGACTCCCCCCGTTCTGTTGTCCAGGGGAGCGCAGGTGACGGTGACTCATCCCCAGATATGGGCGCATTTTGACAGTGAGTTCGGGCCCGTGGGCGTTCGAGTGAGCGTCAGCGAGGCCGCTTCCTAAGGAGTTGGCATGGCAGAGATAGAGCGCATCAATCCCCCTGAACTGGCGCCGCCGCCGGGCAATCGCTTCGCGCATGTGGTGCGGTGGGGTGATCGGGCATGGATCGCTGGCCAGACGGCGCGCGGTGCCGACGGGGTGAACGTTGGCGTCGGTGACCCGAAGGCGCAGGCAGAAAAGGTCTACGACAATCTCAGGATCGCCATCGGTGCGGTGGGCGGAACGTTCGCCAACATCGTGAAAGTGACGATCTTTCTGACCTCTGAAGACTCATTGCCCGCGGCGCGGGCCGCCCAGAACGAGTGCTGGGGTGTCGCGGAATTACCGGCGAGTTCGATGGTCATCGTGAAGGCGCTGGCGCATCCAGATTTCTTGATTGAGATTGAGGCCGAGGCTGTTCTCGACGATTGGCTTCGGGGAGTGATGGGCTAGGGGGTGGCGACGTGCCACGAGTCTCCGCTACCCGTGGGGCGAGGACCCCAGCGGTTGGCTTCCACCTGCGCTAGGAACTCGGCGATCCCCTGGTTGAACATCTGAGGTTCTTCTAGATTGCACGCGTGACCTGTTTGGGGAAGCGTGAGGACTCCCGCTCGGGGTATCGTCCGCTTGAGGAAGAGTGATGGCTCCAAGCAGGGGTCGTCTTCGTCGCCAACCATGACGAGTGTGGGGACATCCATCTTGGCGAATTCGTCTGCACGTGAGTAAAGAGTAGGGCGTCGTGCCTGAAAGCCTCGAAGGGTGTTGGCGGAGCCTTCTGGGGAGTGCGCCAAGAAAAGACGCGCGAACTCTGCCCACCCTGTGGGGTCTTTTTCGCGGAACCTGATACGAGTCGTGCCCGTGAGGTAGTTTTTTTGGGCTCCCATACCGCCCGCTATCAACTTGTCGGCACGCTCTTCAGATTCACTCCTCATCACGTCAGCGTTGGCGCTGCCAGTGCCTGCGCCCGCTGCGATGATGCCACGGCACATTTCGGGGTGGGCCAAGCCAAAATTCAAGATGCAATGGGCGCCCATGGAAAGCCCGCAAAGGTAGGCTTGGTCGATACCTAGGTGGAGGAGGAGTTGGTAGAGGGTCTCCACCTGGTGGTCCTGGGAGTACTCCTCAGGTGACGCGGGGACACCGGATGGGACATAGCCACGCGCGTTGTAGGTGATGGTTCGGTAGCGGCGGGAGAAGTAGTTGACCTGGAGCTTCCAACTCTCCATGCTGCCCGCGAATTCGTGGCAGAAGACGATAGGGATGCCTGATCCGACATCTTCGTACGCTATCTGAACCCCATCCAAGAGTGCGGTTGGCATCACGTCTTCTCCATTTGGCATCTGGCTTGGCATTCGCGCCTGGCATAGTGCCTAGATTGTCCTCGGCTTGATTGGCTGCGTTGCCTCGCCTCGGTGAGGGGCGATTGTATCGCCGCTTGAGGCGCACCGCAGCCAGTCTGGTCATGCGATACTTGACCCCGATTCCCAGAAACAGGTGTTTACGTATGGTCTCGACGCAGTACGGTCTGATCCGCACCATCCAAGTACGCAACGCGAATGTGCCAGGCGTGCTTGGAGCTCTTGCAACGGCTGTGGGCCAGGCAGGGGCGAACATCGGCAACATCGTTACGGTGCACATCAGCCAGAATCACGTGGTGCGTGACATCGATGTGCTGGTGAACGATGAGGCTCACTTAGCGGACGTGCTCTATAACCTGAACTCACTCGACGATGTAGACGTGCTTGAGACGAGGGATGAGGTGCTGGGGCTGCATCGCGGCGGAAAGATAGAGATGGTCAGCCGACACCCCGTGGATTCGATCGCGACGCTGCGGAAGGTGTACACGCCGGGTGTCGCTGATGTGTGCCTGCGAATCGCGGATGACCCTAGTCTCGCCCGTCTCTACACGACGATTCACCGTACGGTGGCGATCATCACCGATGGTTCAGCCGTGTTGGGGCTGGGTAATATCGGACTGGCGCCGTCGATGCCGGTGATGGAGGGGAAGGCTGCGCTCCTGCACCAATTCGTGGGAGTGAGCGGTGTCCCACTGCTGATGGACGTATCGTCGATCGATGAGTTCGTGGAGGCGGTGGTGCGCATCGCGCCTACGTTTGGTGGTATTCACATAGAGGACGTGGCCGCTCCTGGTTGCTTCGAGCTTGTTGAACGACTACGTGCTCGGCTGGACATGCCTGTGATGCAGGATGACCAGGATGGCACGGCGGCTGTGGTGTTGGGCGCGGTGTTGGCGGCGAGTAAGGCGACTCAATCTCCTTTGCGCCAGCTTAGGATCGGACAGATCGGGCTGGGTGCGGCAGGGCAGGCGGTGGCCGACCTGCTGATGCACGCTACCGATAACCCTGTGCTTGGAGCCGACCTGAGCGGTGAGAGCCTGGAACGGCACAAGTCTCACGGTGGTATCCCATCTGACATAGAAGAGATAATGAGGACTGCAGATCTGGTGGTGGCTACCACTGGGGTGAAAGATCTGATCAAGCCGGAGATGATCCGGCCCGGCCAGATCATCCTGGCGCTTTCGAATCCTGATGCGGAGATCGACCCGCAGGTGGCACTGAGTGCTGGTGCGCGGCTGGCGGCCGATGGGCGCTCCGTCAACAATGTGTTGGGCTACCCGGGAATCTGGAGCGGCGCGTTGCGTAGCCAGGCGACCGAAATCAACCGCGAGATGCTGGTGGCGGTGGGCCAGTGCTTGGCGGAGCTTGCTCCTGAAGGCGAGCTGATGCCAAACCCGCTGGATCTCGACGTGCACCGACGCGTGGCCTACGCGGTCGCGAGAGCAGCGGTGGCTACCGGGGTCGGCGTGGAGATGGGGGCCGAGGAGCTTGAGGCGTGGTCTGGCACGTAGCCAGACCCTCGCTCTTAGGGCGCACCTGGTGGCCCCGCCTATCCGTTAGAACGTTTCGTCGAAGTTGACTGAACCTGTTACGCCGACTTGGTAGGAGGAGACACGCCTCTCGAAGAAATTCGAGAGTTCTTGTACGTCCTGCAATTCCATGAAGGACAGGGGGTTGCGCGTGCCGAAATGCTTGGGCATCCCTAGATTCGAGAGACGTTGGTCGGCGACGTATTCGAGATAGCCCCGCACTTCTTTGACGGTGAGGCCCGCGACGCCACCCTCTAGAAGGTCCTCAGCGAACTGTGTCTCACAGTCGACCGCCTCCTCCATCATTTGCACGATCTGCTCGCGCATACGGTCGTCGAAGAGACCGGGGTATTCGTCACGTACGGTCTGGACGACCGTGAGGGCGAAGTTCATGTGGCCGCTTTCATCACGGAACACCCAGTTAGTACCGGATGCGAGGCCGTTGAGCAGGCCTTTGGAGCGCATGAAGTAGACGTAGGCGAATGCGGCGAAGAAGAAGAGGCCTTCGACGCAGGTTGCAAAGCAGATGAGGTTCAGCAGGAACTGACGCTTCTGGGCATCGGTGTCTAGAGCTTCGGTGCCGTGAAGTGAGTCGAGCCAGCGGAAGCAGAATTCGGCTTTGCGCTTGATGGATGGGATGGTCTCGATGGCCCGGAAGGCCTCGTGGCGCTCATCAAGGTCGGGGATGTAGGTGTCGAGCAGGGTGAGGTAGAACTGGACGTGGACGGCCTCTTCGAAGAGTTGGCGGGAGAGGTAAAGCCGTCCCTCCGGCGAGTTGATGTGCTTGTAGAGATTAAGCACCAGATTGTTGGAGACGATAGAGTCGCCAGTGGCGAAGAAGGCGACGAGACGTTGCACCAGGTGCCTCTCTGGTGCAGAGAGCTTCTGGTTGAGGTCTTTGAGGTCGCTGGAGAAGTCGACTTCTTCGACGTTCCAGGTGTTGCGTATCCCGTTCTTGTACATCTCGTAGAAGTCGGGGTATTGCATCGGCCTGAGGGTGAGGTTGAAGCCGGGGTCGAGGATTGCCATTGGTGGTACCAGTCCCTTTGAGGTTGGCCGAAAGCGAGCCCGACCCCCTGTTGGGGAGGCCGCCGGGTCTACGTGACGATAGGTTCACGCGCTAGGCCGGAATACTGCAAGTGATACGGGGACGAATTATTGAGGTGCCCCGGTAGCCGGGTGGACTGCCGGGGCGCTGTTGCGTGCCTACTGACAGGCCTCGCAGTCTTCAGGGTTCTCCAACGAGCAGGCCAGGGCCTCTGCGTCCGTGAAGACCTTTTCGCCAGAGGTGGTCAAGGTCGTCTGGAGGATCCGTGTTGCGGGACGGGACCGTAGGTAGTAGGTGGTCTTGATGCCGGTCTTCCATGCGTAGAGGTACATGGAGGAGAGCTTTCCGATGGTGGGGGCTGCCATGAACAGGTTTAGCGACTGTGATTGGTCGATGAACGGGCCACGGGCGGCGGCCATGTCGATCAACGCCTTCTGGGGGAGTTCCCAGGCGGTTCTGTAGAGGTCTTTGAGTTCTTGGGGAATCTCGTCGATGTGCTGGATGGAGCCTTCGCCTGCCTTGATCTGGTTGCGGACGGCTTCGGTCCAGAGGCCAACAGCCTTGAGATCTTCAACTAGGTAGTTGTTGATCTGGAGGAACTCTCCGGAGAGGGTTTCGCGCTTGAAGAGGTTGGAGACCTGGGGCTCGATGCACTCGTACGCTGCGCTGATGGATGCGATGGTCGCGGTGGGCGCGATGGCGATGAGCAGCGAGTTGCGCAGGCCGGACTTGGCGATGCGTTCCTTGAGGGCCCCCCACTCGGGCTTAGAGGGCGTTACACCCCAGAAGTCGAACTGGAGGTCACCTTGGGACGCTCGCGTGTCCTCGTAGGTCTCGTGGGGGCCGTAGGCCTCAGCGAGATCAACGGATGTCGTGAGCGCCCAGTAGTAGATCTCTTCTTGGATGCGCGCGGCCAGTTCAACCGCCCTTGGGTCGTCGAACGGAAGCCGCATCTTGAACATGACATCTTGGAGGCCCATGACGCCGAGTCCGACTGGACGCCATTTGCTGTTGGAGTAGCTGGCGGCGTCGGTGGGGTAGAAGTTGATGTCAACGACACGGTCGAGGTAGCGAACCGCGGTTCGGACGACCGTACCCAGCCGGGCGTAGTCCAATTTGCCGTTCTCGACGAAGTGGCCAAGGTTGACGGAGCCGAGGTTGCAGACGGCGGTCTCGTCGTTGTTGGTGACTTCGAGGATCTCGGTGCAGAGGTTCGAGAGGTGGATGACGTTCTCGGGTCTCAGCGTTTGGCTGGACTTACGGTTGGCTGCGTCCTTGAAGGTCATCCAGCCGTTACCGGTCTGTGCCAGCGTGCGCATCATCTTGGCGTAGAGGTCGCGGGCAGGCATCTGGCGCTCGAACTTACCATCGGCCTCAGCCTGGGTGTAGAGGCGCTCGAATTCGTCGCCGTAGGTGTCGACCAACTCTGGCATGGTCTTGGGGTCGAAGAGAGACCATTGCTGGTCGTTTTCGACCCGGCTCATGAAGAGGTCAGGCACCCAGTTGGCGAGGTTGAGGTTGTGGGCACGGCGAGCCTCGTCTCCGGTGTTCTCACGAAGATCGAGGAAGTCCTCAATGTCGTTGTGCCACGTTTCCAGGTATACGCATGCTGCGCCCTTGCGCTTGCCACCTTGGTTGACCGCCGCGACTGATGAGTCGAGGGTCTTGAGCCAAGGCACGACGCCGTTGGACTGGCCGTTGGTGCCAACGATGAGGGAGCCCTGCGATCGGACCCGCGAGAAGGACACGCCAATGCCACCAGCGAACTTGGAGAGTTTGGCGATGTCGGTGTACTTGTTGTAGATGGATTCGAGGTCGTCCTTCGGGGAGTCCAGCAGGTAGCAAGACGACATCTGGGGGTGACGGGTGCCTGAATTGAAGAGCGTTGGCGAGCTCATCATGTAGTCCAGGTGGGACATGAGCGTGTAAAGCTCGATCGCTTCGCTAGGCGACTCGGCGAGTCCGCAGGCGACGCGTAGGAAGAAGTACTGCGGAGTCTCAAGGGACTCTCGATTCTCCGGGTGCTTGAGCAGGTAGCGGTCGTAAAGGGTGCGGACGCCGAAGTACTCGAACAGCTGGTTGCGGTCTGAATCGATGGCATCGTTCAGCTTGCGGCTGTTCTCGTTGACGAAGGCCGCTACGTGGTCGGCGATGAGGCCAAGGGAATGGCCTGCCTTCACGGACTGGGAGAAGGACTGGATGTCGAGGTTCTGCACTTCTTTCTCTACGTAAACGGAGAGAAGACGTGCGGCGAGCTTGGAGTACTGAGGTTCCTCAGCGATGAGTGAGGCAGCCGTTCGGATAGACAACTCGTCGAGCTCTGAGGTGGTGGCTCCGTCATACAGGCCGCTGATGGTGCGTGTAGCGATCCGTAGAGGATCTACTTCAGTTAGGTCACCAGCTGAGCGTTCGACTGCGCGGACGATCTTCATGACGTCCGCAGTTTCGAGCGATCCGCTGCGCTTGCGTACTTGCATAGCGGTGGAAGAGGCAGGTGTCTCCTCGACCGGTTGTTGTGGAACCATCTGGTCAGTTGTTGTCGGCGTGTACGTCATCTAAAAGATCCTCTCACCATCGGACATCAATGCCCGAGCCCGTTTGTCTGCTCTTTATATAAGGAGCAACGAGGGCGGATTAGACACCCCTTATCTTGGGGTGTCAATACGGTTTTCCACAACATATTGTAGCAGTTTGCGTGTTTACCACCAGTTGCGTCGTCGGCTCAATGCCGCCCTGTACCGCCCTACGGCTTGCTCCAAGCCGCATGTTCATGCACTTAGGAGCGTTGGCGCAACGGGCGGTTGTCAGTGCGGTTCGGGGTGGCTGGCGCAGGGGAATAACGATGGTCCGTGGGCCGGTGTGAGTGGCAGGGAAGGGGGGGCGTTGGCCGTCGTTGCGCTACGGCGGGCCGTCGTGGTCGCGTGTGGGGCGCTCTAGCCGATCTTGTCGAAGGCGACGTGGACATCGCCGGTGACTCTGGTGAGGAAGCCGGCTTCGCAAGCGGCGAGGTAGTAGTCCCAGGTCTGGATGAAGTAGTCGTCGTAGCCTTGGGCTCGGACGTCGTCAATCTTGGCCCAGAACCGCTCGCGCCAGAGGTGCAGCGTGGTTGCGTAGTTCAGTCCAATGTCGTCGGACGAGACGAGGGCGAGCCCCGTGCGTGCGTTGACGCGTTCCATCTCCGCCACGGACGGTAGGACTCCACCAGGGAAGATGTACTTCTGTACCCAGTTGATCCCGGTCTTCTGGGCTTCGAATGCACTGTCAGGAACCGTGATGACTTGCATGGCCAGGCGTCCGCCAGGTTTGAGGACCGACGAGCATTTATGGAAGAACGTTTCGAAGTACTCGACGCCTACGGCTTCGAACATTTCGATTGACACGATCTTGTCGTACACACCGGTGACGTCGCGGTAATCGGAGAGTTGAACGTCGATCAGGTCGGCAAGGCCTGCTGCCTTGATACGTGCAACGGCTAGGTCGAATTGTTCCTTGGATATGGTCACGGTGGTGACGTGGCACCCGTAGGTGCTGGCGGCGAACATGGCGAAGCCGCCCCATCCGGTGCCGATCTCGAGGAGGCGATCATCTTTAGATACTTTGGCGAGCTCGCAGAGGCGCCTGTATTTGTTGGCTTGGGCGTCTTCTAGGGTTTCGTTGTCACCTTGGAAGACGGCGCTGGAATAGGTCATGGTGTCGTCGAGGAAGAGCTTGAAGAAATCGTTGCCTAGGTCGTAGTGGGCGTGGATGTTCTCTTTGCTGCCTTCGAGGGTGTTGATGCGATTCCGGTGGAGCTTGATGTTCTTGGTGCGCGATATCGCGCGCAAGACCCCTTTGTTAAGGTCGATGGCCTTCCTGTTCTCAATGGCGAGTGAAAGAAGGGCGACTATGTCGGGAGAATCACACAGGCCTGTCTGGTAGGCTTCGCCGAAGCCGATCTCGCCGTGGAGCATGAACTTGCGGAAGAAAGCGTTGTCCAGGACGTGGAGCGTTCCTTCGGGCCCTGGTTTGCCCGAGCTGATGAGCTTGGTTGAGCCGTCAGGGAACTCGATGAGGAGTTTTCCGACTTTGAGAGCGGCGAGGCCTTTCAACAAGACCCCGCGAGCGAATGTATCGCCGATCGAGCGACCAGCGCTGTTTAGAAAGCCCATCGATTCACCAGTGGTGGGGAGGGTAGTAGGAGCGTTAGACCGCCGAGCGTTTGGTTCCGCTAGGCAGCCGTGTCGCCAGTGACCGACCTGATGTCAATCTTGTTGACGATGAACGTGCGCATCTTGGTGCGGATGCCCTCGTATATGCCCGTGTGGAAGCGAATACCGCTGTCCGGCTTACCGACCCATTTGGCGGGCATGGGTAGGCCTACTTTTTCTAAAACAGCCTCGCCCAAGAGCCCGTAACCCGCACCGCCGAGCCTGTTCATGGCACCACGGACGAACCGAGCGGGGAAAGGCCCAATGGGATATTCACGGGCGACGGCCATTTCAACGAGTAGCATGCCGGAACGTTTGACGTTGCCCGCGCTCTCGCTGAAGTTACGCACGAGCTCCTTGGCGACGTGGTTGAAGTCGACGTTGAGCCGTTGCATCCAACCGAGGGCGAGCGGACCGCAGTCAGGTACCAACTGGGTGCCTGGCATCTGGAAGGTTGAAAGAGTTTTGGCGACGAGTTCGATAAGCTCAGGGTTCTCTTCGACCTGGATGGCGGTCATGCCGCGGTACCAGACGGTGTGCAGCGTCTCACGTCGCTTGACCAAGTTGGCGAAGTAGGAAGCTTGAGGAGCCGCAGGCTTCAGGAGCGTGGCAAGGAGTCCGTGCCAGTTGTCAGTGAGGTATTCCTGAACCGTACCGAAGGTCGTTAGTTCGACAGGGGAGATGCCGCAGCAGTGCTCATAGACACGCGCTTGAAGCTCCCTGATCTGACGATCAAGTTCTTCCTCGGTGAAGCCGATGGTCCGCAGCATCATGTAGTAGGGAAGTGTGTGGGTGTATTCGTCAGGCACCCATACTTTTTGGTTGAAACGGGTAAGCCAGTTGGCGTTGTACTTGCCCGCGCCTTGCTGGAACACGGCGGCGTAGGAGTCCGTGCCGCTTTCAGTGAGCATGGCGAGCCGAAGCATTTTGACGAAGTCGTCTTCGGTGATGACTTCCGGCAGGGCTGCAATGACGGCATTGACGTCGAGCTGCTCAGGAACCTGTTCCATGGCTTTGAGGTCAATCATCGTGCCGGGTCTGGCGATGATCTGGTCGACCATTGCTTCTAATTTGGGGGCCGCCGTTGCTGGCAAGCTGTAGGTTGAAATGCCACTCATCGGTGTGCTCCTTCTCTAGGGGATGCTGTATTTGTGCTTTGGAACGGCGGTGTGCCGACGCCTTGCGCCGTGCTGACACTCCAGTCGTACTGGCTTTCACGAGTATATCAGTGAGGCCCGCTACATCGACCCTAGAGGATGGGAATGCGGTTGTCTACGAAACGAGTGACGAAAATCACACAATTCGCGCCCTTGGCCGATCTCGAGGGAGGGGACTCAGTGGTCGGATGTTGATGGCGGCGGTGGGTTGGGCCTGCGAATGGCGGGGCCCGCGAAGGTGAGTTCGACGCAGGGCATTCGGTCCATGATGCTGCGTGCGAGGTAGAACGGTCCCCACCACGGCAGGTGCAGACGGCGGTTGATCTTGATGGCACCGACGAGCCAGCCGAACACGCGTTGTTCAGCTTCCGGTCGGTTGGCCCAGCGATTCAAGAACGCGAGTAGTGGGCCGGTGCGATCATTTCGGTCGTTTATGACACGGGCGACGGCAGGGATGTCGTAGTAGACGCCATGCTCAACGGTGTGGATGGTGACGGTCGGGTTGGCGAGGGCGTTGGCGACGTAATCGCGCTTCCCTGGGTACCCCGAGACGTAGATCCGATTGGGGCCCGTGGACTGGGCGTTCCACACGAAGGTCGTTTCGGTGGTGCGAGGAGCCCCGGTCCGGCGTCCAACTGTGGTGAAGCGGATGAAGAAGTCACGTGAGAGCGCGTGCTTTACGTCGTCGGGCAGTGCGGCATGTTGATCGAAAGCCATTGCTGCTGAGTATAGCGACGCTTAGCGCGGGGCCCGCCCACGCTCAATCAAAAAAAGCCCCTCTTGTGGGAGAGGGGCTTTGCGGATACCGAGTTGCGCGAACCCGGGGAAGGTTGAAGCGCACCCTTGCGGGCTTTCCCTCACGTCGCTGTTTGGCGGAACAACGAATAGACCACTCGCGAGCTCGGCGCTTCAGTAATCACGTTAGTGGTCTGCGATTGCACGGCCATCGGGTTGAACACCAATCGGGCATGACGTGTTCACGCGGTGGGGCTGCGGGTTAGCACCCTGCGGTTCCTTCTATTAGGGATAGACATGGACCGAGAAGGACAAAGGGGGCGCTATGGCTTTTCGCGGCGTGGCCGGGCGTCGCGGAGCGCGGGAAAGATGGAACGCAAGGCTATGAGCATGAAAATGCCCGCGATGGCCATGAGGGAAACGGCAAGCCGAGGGCCGAAGATCTCGGCGACGATTCCCATAACGCTCATGCCGATGGCTTGAAATCCAATGCCGAGGACGATGGCGCCCATGGCTTTTCCTCGTTGGTCAGGTGCGACTGCTTCGAGGGGAATGACGGGTTGCATGGTGGCAAAACCGGCGAGGCCCGTTCCGGCAAAGAACATGCATACGAATGCCAGGGGGTACCAAGGTGCCCAGGCGAAGGCGGCTGCGCTGGCCATAAGGATGACTGAACCGCCTATGTACACGTTGCCACGACTGGCAGGTTGGGACCAGGCAAGGAAGATGGCGCCGGTCAGGGCACCGGCACCTAGGCCGCTTAGCAGTAGGCCGAACCCCAATTCACCTGTGCCAAGGATGTTGCGTGCGATGACGGGAACCATCTGGACGAATGGCCAGCCCATCATGTTGAAGATGATGGTGACGAGGACTGCACCCAGGAGGACGCGGTTGGTCTTTAGTAAGTAAAGAGAGTCGCGGATCTGGGCGAGGGGCGAGCCGCGCCCGACGGTGGCAGACGATGCGCGCGGTAGGTTGCGGATGCTGAGCACGAAGGAGAGCGCGCCGACGGTGAGCAAGAGGATCGCGACGTACGCACCATTGAAGCCGAAGAGGCGCATGACCGCAGTGCCCAGTAGAGGGCCAACCATGTTGGTGCCTGTGACGAGCCCTGCATCCAGCGAGGTGGCGTTGGTTAGTGCTCGGCCGGTGAAGATGTCGCCGAGCAACGCACGACGGGATGCGTAGTCGATGGCCCAGGTGGTGCCAGTGACGAAGATGGCGATGTACGCGTGCCAGTACTGCGCGTGCCCGGTGGATAGGAGGATGACCATGGCGGCTGCGGCGATGAGATTGGAGGTTTGGCCTATGGCCATAAGGCGCGGACGACTGAAGCGGTCGGAGAGGCCGCCGGCGGTGAGGCCGAAGATGAACATGGGGGCGATGCGACTGACACCTACCAGGGCGACCTGGAATTCGGAGTCAGTAAGGGTGAGCACGAACCAAGATAGAACGGCGAGTTCGGTAGATCGGTAGACGTAGTAGAAGCCACCGAACGCCCATATCTTGCGGAAGGTGGGGTTCGAGAGCGCACTGAAAGTGCGTCCGAAGGTTCCGGTGGCGGGGGTATGTGGTGGCTCAGGGGTCGTCAAGAGTTGGTGCCGTGAGGAGCATTCTATATGGCGCACCGCCGCGTAGGGGTGGACTCTGGTAGCGATTTCAAATTGTGATTGAACAAATTCTAAGAAACGGTAAAGGCTTATGCATAGGTGTTGCCGTACGGCGTGTAGTTTGCGGGTGCTGGACACTCCTGAGGGCAGGTTTGTACCATGAGCGGAGGCCCTAGAGGGTCGTTGGCAACGAGGTGAATAGGATGCTGAAGGCGTGCTTGGTGGGGGCGGCGGTTACGTTGGCGCTGATAGCCATACCGGGGGTCCATCTCATAACGGGACCGCCTTCGGCCTTCATCGGTGGGTACCTGGCGGGGTCGCGAGCAGAGGCGACCCCAGGCATGGCTTTATTGATCGGGTTGTCTATGGCTGCTCTGCTGGTTGTACCAGTGGCAGGAGTTTTCTTTGCGATGTCCCTGTGCTGGGGATTTGGCGCCATCGCGGTGCTGGTGGGAACCGGCGCTTTCGTGGTGTGGATCGTGCTGTTAGGGACGTTGGGTGCGTTGATCGGTGGGAACAGCGTGCTCAAGCAGACCACAGCGGAATAGCGCGTACTCGGACAGCACAAACTCAGTTCTGAAGTGGATCTTGAGCGATTCCGTGGGGATTTCCTGACGGATGCTTGTTTTGTGCGTTTTCCTCATCACGAGCGGGTGGAAGCATGCGGGTTTTCTGGATTTTGGTCAGAATATTGGCCTAACATCTAGACCTTTATCTAAAAAAAGTATTGACATTCGTGTAAAACAACCGCTTAATACCCCGCAACTAACGCCTAGGAGCCCACTCATGGCCAAGTCACGCAGGCCTTTCGCACAACTGCTCCGCGTGAGCACTACCCGGACCGACGGCGGAACGCTGTTCGGAGCGACGGTTAAGGAACGATGGGAACGGTTCGTTTCGCCTGATAGACAGAACCGCGTTGCCATCGGCAATTACAGCATGCTGGTGGATCACCCAGATGGCTGGATCTTGGTAAATGTTGGGCCTGGAGATAAGTCTCCTCAGAGCCTGGATATCGCACCGATGCGGTCGCGGTCGTCGTTGCTACGAGAACTTCGCGAACTGGGCCTGGTGCCCAAGGACATCGTGAAGGTGGTATTGACGCACTTGCATGATGAGCATGCAGGCGGTGCAACGCACATGACGTCGTCGGGGCGCGTGTTGCCGACGTTCCCGAATGCGCGCTACTTCGTTCAGAAGGATGCGCTGGACGACGCTTTGAATCCAAGCGAGCGGTCCAAGAGTTTGTACCGGGACGACGATTACCAGCCTCTGTTGGATGCTGGGCAGTTGGACGTGGTGGATGGGCCGATGGAGATCGCCCAGGGCGTTTGGGTGGAACCTGCGGCTGGGCCTACGCCTGGCCATCAGATCGTGGTGGCAGAAGGACCGGACGAGACCTACGCGTTCCTCGGGACGTTGGTGCCGACCTCGATGCACCTGACTCCTGAGGTGGTGGCGGCTGCGGACTGGAACCCGGAGGCGACGTGTAGGGCGAAGCAATCGGTGCGGCAGCACGCGGTGAAGGAATCGTGGAACGTGGCGCCGGTGGGCCGCGATGAGTGGGTTTGCGCAGGTGACCTTGACGCACTTGCGGTGTTCAGCCTGGGAGAGACCCTGCCGAAAGCCCCGGTCGTGAAGGGTCGGGCGGTCAAGGAACCTCTGCCGGTTGCTGTCTAGTCTTCTTCTCTGAGTTCTCGCAATAGTTTTTCGTCGGCGGCAGAAAGT
>JAQCEV010000009.1 GCA_027618515.1 Chloroflexota bacterium
CCCGTTGGAGCAGCCTGATCACAGTACGAGGGTGACGCTCTTACACCACTTGACGGGACACGACCCGACACCTTGGCACTTTGGCGTAACGGCCTGCTTCCCGGACAAAAACGCAACGACACCTTGCCTGAACACCTCCGATACCTTCGCATTTCTGGCGAGCCCCGGCGCGACCAGCGACCTTTAGTCCGGCGGCGGAGCCAAGAGTTCCGAGGGCGAGCCCCGACTGGCTACACGACCGAACCCACCAACGAGCCCGGGGCCCCGGAGCGCCCAGCGACCTTTAGTCCGGCGGACGAAGTCCATGAGATCCGAGGGCGAGCCCCGACTTGCTACGCGATCTGCCTAGAATCGAGCCCGGGAAACCTAGCGGCGAAGCCAAGAGTTTCGAGGGCGAGCCCCGACTTGCTCCACGCCTGCACCCACCAACGAGCCCGGGGTGTACCCTGGCCGCAACAATAAACACACGACCTCTGGAGGACAACGATGGCTGTTTGGGATGACGCACTAACTGGACGCGACCGCGAGCTTTACGAGCGAGTCCTCGTCGAGCGCAAACTGGGGCATCGGCCCGCCGTCGTAGTGATCGACGTCAACTACGCCTTCGTGGGCTCCCACCCCATGCCCATTGAAGAGGCTATCGAGGAGTACCGAACCTCCTGCGGCGAGATCGGCTGGGAGGCCATCCCCCACATCCGCGAACTCACCGACACGGCGCGCGAAATGGGTGTGCCCATCTTCTACAGCACCGCCATCAGCACCCCCTACAACCGAGGGTCTGCCGAGCGCGGCATCGGCTGGGGCCAAGAGCCCGGTCGGCCTGCCAAGCAAACCAAGAGCGACGAAGACATCCAGAAGCAGATCGAGGGCAACAAGATCGTCGCGGAACTCGGCATGCAGCCCGGCGATTTCCTCATCGAGAAGACCGGCGCCAGCGTGTTCCTCGGAACCCCGCTCGTCAGCCAACTCATCGACCTCGGCGTCGACACGGTGATCCTCTGCGGCACCACCACCAGCGGCTGCGTCCGCGCAACGGCGGTCGAGGCGTCCAACTACAACTTCCACGCCGCCATCGTCGAGGAGGGCACGTTCGACCGCTTCGAGATCAGCCACAAAGTCAGCCTCATGGACGTCCACGCCAAGTACGGTCGCGTCATGTCTCAGGGCGAAGCACTTGAGTACCTCAAGACATCCGCAGAGCCGTCCATAGCCCGTTAGCCCTAACCACCAAGGAGTCCCCAGATGGCAGAGATCGTTCTCGGCATAGGCACATCACACAGTCCGACCCTCTCAACCGCAAATCACAACGAATGGTTCGCGTATGCGCAGGGCGACCACCGCCACCACGAGTTGATCCACCAAGAGACCGGCACCAGCGTCTCCTACGAGGATCTCGCAACTCTAGCAGCGCCACAGATGCGCGAGCGACCGATCACGGAAGACGTTTTCAAGCAGCAGTACGACGCCTGCCAATCCGCCATCGCCGAGCTTGCGAAAACGATCAAGACCGTGAACCCGGACATCACAGTCATCATCAGCGACGACCAAGACGAGATGTTCTTCGATGACAACATGCCGACCTTCGTCGTCTACTGGGGCGACTCGTTCCCCGTAACGCCTTTCGAACTCGAGCGCCTCAACCTGCCTCCCGAGTTCACCGCCATCGGCGAGTCGTTGCGGCGAGGCTACGGCGACGAGTTGATCGACATCCCAATCGCCTCAGGCCTCGGTCGGCACGTCATCGACCACATGATCCAGAACGAGTTCGATGTTGCCCACGCCACCTACCGAAACCCGATCGTCGGCGGCAGCGTTGCCCGGCGCTACCCAACCCAGGACGGCGGCGAGTTGGACTACGCCAGACAGACGCCGGAGCATGGCCAAGGCCTGCCCCACGGCTTTTCGTTCGCCGTCCAGCGCCTATTTGAAAAACAACCCCGGACGATCCTGCCGGTGTTCCAGAACACCTGTTATCCGCCCAACCAGCCAACGCCCAAGCGCTCGTACGCATTCGGGCGCGCCATCCACGACGCCATCGCCTCGTGGGACAGCGACGCCCGCGTCGCCGTGATCGCGTCAGGCGGCCTCAGCCACTTCGTCGTTGACGAGCTACTTGACCACATGGTTCTCGACGCCCTGGCCGCCAAAGACGCCCAAGCGCTCCAGAACCTGCCACGACACCGCCTGCTGTCGGCCGCGTCGGAGTCCCAGAACTGGGTCGCCCTCGGCGGCGCGCTCGCAGACACGCCACTCCAGATGGAGCTCGTCGACTACGTACCCGTGTACCGCACCGAGGCCGGCACGGGCGGAGGCTGGGCCTTCGCCCGCTGGATCTAAATCCTAAACATACGTGTGAGTGATGATCTCCCAGCTATGCCCATCGAGAGAGTCCCTGAAGTAGAACCCGCGCCCCTGATGCTTATGGTTGATCTCCATATCATCCTGGATGCCCGGCCCGCTGCCGAAGGGGATCCCCTCCGCCTTCACGCGGCCCAAGATCGCGTCGAACTCCTCGTCCGACGCCAGGAAAGCGTAGTGGCTGCCGCGGAACTCCCCCTCCCGGTCGGCAAAGTCCAACGACAGATTGTCATCGATATGAACCGGCGAGAAGTGGCCCCACCGGCCATCGAATGTCAGCCCGAACATGCGGGCGATGAAACGCGCGGACTCATCTTGGTCGTGCGCAAGAACGATCGTGTGATCCAGGTGCAACATACTTTCCCTCCTTGGGAATACTAAAGAGAGCAACAAGCCACCAACGCGCGGATTATATGCCTACGGCGCTATCCTACCGCCAGCCCATCTCCCAGGAGCAACCCATGACTCAAGACCAACGCAAACCCATCCGGTTCGGCTCGTCCTGGTCCACCCAACTCAGGCTGACTCAATCGCTCGGACGCGGGCTCGCCGCCCTCACTCCCACCGACGCGACGATCGTGGTAACCGGCCCAGGCGGTCTCAGCCAATTGGCCAACGGCGACATCGACGTGGCGTTCCTCAAGTCGGTCAACAACGAGCACCGCTTCACGGGCAAGGGCTATTTCGCTGGCGACAAGCCGGATTCCTGGATGCGCTCCATAGCCTGGCTACCGCACGAGGATCGCTTCCTGTTCGCCGTCGCACCCTGGACCGGCATCACGTCGTTCGAGGACATCGCCAGCAAGAAGCCAGCGCTCAAGGTCGGCGGGCGCGCCGCCGGCATGGTGCTCAATGAGTACGGCTTCTCCTACGACGACATCGTCACTTGGGGCGGCAGCGTCAGTGGGATGGAACACACCGCAGCCGAGGCCCAGGCCCGCCACGACCGTGGCGAGCTCGACGCGTTCTTCGGCGACGGCTCAGCGTTCGACTTCTCAGCGTGGGAGTGGGTAGCAGCCCACGGCTACCGATTCTTGGACATCAGCGAACCAGTCATGGAGTCGTTAGTCAGCAAAGGCCTACGCCGCAACGTCACGCCCGCCGGGTTCCTCATGGGCATCGACCACACGCTCAACGCGCTGGACGATTCCCACATCGTGCTGACCTGCAGCGAAGCGCTCGACGACGACCTCGCCTACAACCTGGCCAAGGCGATCGACCTCAACAAGCAGGACCTCGAGTTGAACTCGATCCAACTCGCCTACACGCCGAGCACCAAGCTGCCCCAGACCGAGGTCACGCAGTGGTCGTCGCTCACCAGCCAGATCCAGCGTCAGTGGGACGAGAGCATCGTCGGCGCGCCACTTCACCCCGGTGCCAAGCGCTACTACCAGGAGATCGGAGCGCTCTAGCCCTCTATCTTGACCTTGCCCAGAAAGGCCACGCGACGGTAAAAAGCGACGTAGTCCTTGATGGCTATCGCCGCAGCCGAAGGGTTGTGATAAGCCCACCCCGCGTTACCTATCACCTTGTCGCCAACCACGACATCGTAATAGGCCGCGCGGCCCTTCCAAGGGCATACCGTCACCTGACCGCTGTCCCGGAAGTTGTCCCAATTCACCGAGTCAGGAGGAAAGTAGTGATTCCCCTCAACAACTATCGTCTTATCGCTCTCTGCCAGCACAACACCGTCTCTGATCGCTCTCACCACAACGTCCTCCTCAGCTTCACTGCTTCAGATTTGATGCCAGGCAGGCCAACGACGTTGCATCGCTAGCGGATCAGATCTTACCGATGAGCCCCTTCAGCAACTCGCGAGTGCGCGGGATCGACTGGTCGTCGTCTCGGGAAAGGGTGATGAACGCCGCGAAATAGTCCGTGGCACCAGCATCAGCCAGGTCACGAAGCTGCGCCTCGACCTCGGCCTCGTTGCCCACGATCGCCACGCCCTCAGGCCCGGCAACACCCTCGATGTCCAGCATGCGGCGATAGTTCACCAGTTGTCCGTAGCGTCCGAGCCCCTTGGCCACGCGCTCGCGAGCCTTGTCCGGCTCGTCGGTCACGCAGATCGGCAGAGCCGCCACGATCCGCGAACGTGGTCGCCCCGACGCCTTCGCCGCTTCTGCGAGCTTTGGCGCGATGTGCGTGCGGATCGTCTTAGGGCCCGTCACCCACAACAGCGTGCCGTCAGCCAACTCAGCTGCCATCCGCAACATCCGAGGTCCCAATGCTGCGAGCAACACTGAAGGGGGCATCACTCCCGCCAGCTCCAGCGAGCCACTGGTGGAGATCATGTCGCCGTGAAACTCCACCGTTTGTTCGTTGAGCAGCGGTTGCAACACGGCGAGGTACTCGTACATGAAGTGCGCCGGCCTGTCGTAGGAGTGGTTCCACGTCCTCGGTGCGGTCTCAGGGTGAGCCAGGCCGATCCCCAGCGTTAGGCGTCCGTTGGCGACCGAGTTAGCCGTCAGCGCCTGCTGTGCCATCAGCAGCGGCTCCCGCGAGTACACCGGAATCACACCCGTCACCAGTTCGATGCGTGATGTCGCCTGGCCGGCCAACGCCACGGAGATCAGCGAGTCGGCACCGCGTATGTGCGTGAACCACGCCGCCTCGAAGCCATCCGCCTCCGCGATCACCGTCTGCTCGACCTGCGAGTCGATCCCGCCGTCGCCACCACCGAAACTACCCACACCTACGCCTATTCTCATGGCTTGTCCTCTCGTCTATTGAAACTCGAAATCACATGACCGGGGAGCCATGATGGTGGGCGATGCGCCACTCGCCGTTCTCGCGGCGGAAGAGGTTCGTCGTGGCTACGAGGCCTTCGACGACGCGACCTCCCTGGACTGACGTGAGGCGTTCAGTGCAGATGACCCACGCCAATTCGCCCTCAACGTAGGCTTCGGGGTCGACGATCGTGAACTGCATGACCCCCGCGTTGTCGAAGATACGCTCCCAACTCGCCTTCACGTCAGCGCGCCCCGATACGAGGGGC
Organism: Chloroflexota bacterium; assembly: GCA_027618515.1. Taxonomy (GTDB): domain Bacteria; phylum Chloroflexota; class Dehalococcoidia; order Lucifugimonadales; family Australimonadaceae; genus CALGTL01. Next base: position 5,357 of record JAQCEV010000009.1, read on the forward strand.
CAGCCGGGGTGCACCACGCGCACCGGCTCATCATGCGCCAGTATCGCGTCCAGCAAATCGCCGTCCAGACTTTCAACCGCTCGGTAGAACGCAGCGTTAGCGGCGATCACTGCTTCTTGGTCGTTGGAGGTGGTCATCTCGGCCCTTTCCTGGTGCACACACTCTTACACACGCAAAGACTCGACCCACGAGGTCACGGATGGCTCGTCCTCGAATGCCCACAAGCGGGCGAGCACGGCGTCGACGCGAGCGGCGGGCATCACGCCACGGGCCAACGACCTGAACTTGGTTTCGATCTCTGCGTCTGTCAGCGGGTTCAACTCGTGGCCCTTGGCGTTGGGCACCAGCGCTTCGAAGGTCTGCCCATCGACACTTGCGGAGATGTGCGCTGACAGCGCGCCAGGGAACGCAGCGGTCATCGACGCGTCTTCTCGCACGCTGATGTGGGGGAGCAACGATTGAATCTCAGGATCGAGGATTCGCTCATCGGTGAACTGCGCGGGCGTGACCTCGCCATCCACCAGCGCCACCGCCACCAGATAAGGGATGCTGTGGTCCGCCGTCTCACGGTCGTGAACGATCCACTTGGTCGGGTCCGCGCTGCTACGAACAGCGTGGCCATACGATGTCACGACGATGTCGTCCGGCGTGCGACCGTCGAGCGAATCGCGGAGGGCGAGCGCGGCCCAGATCGCCGCCTGCGCGTTGTACTGCGCTGGGAACGCCTTGATGCTGGAGCGATCGGTGTGGAACGCCTGGTCCCGACCTCCGAACTGGGGTATTTCGGGCATCTCGCCAAGCACTCCGGCCAAGCCACCTGAGGCTACGAATACCTCACCGGGCCCTGTCATGCCCATCGCCGCCAGGCGGGCGCAGAACACGCCTCCCTTGGCGGCGTTGGCGGCTGAACCCGATTTCCACATGCTCAGTTGGCCGTCCCGCGAGACCTTGAGTGAAACGTTTGACGCCGTTGCCATGGCGACAGCGTGGGCTGTCTGCTCCTCGCTGAGGCCCATGACCTTACAGGCACCTACTGCCGAGCCGATCGCGACGTGCAGCGAGTGGTCGATACCGTGCGCACCCAGGCGTTCCGCTTCAGCGAGCGCGCACACCGTCTCAAACGCCACAACCATTGCCAGTAGCGCGTCGCCGCCTGCTAGACCAACGGCGTCGGCCATCGCGAGCGTTCCGGCGATGGTGTCGCTGGGGTGGCCGCCTTCTTTCGCCATGTAGGTGTCGTTGAAGTCCAGGTAACGCACCATCAACGAATTGGCGAAGGCCGCGGTGTCCACCGTGGTCAGTTCGCCCGAGAAGAAGACGCGCGCCGACGGCTCGCCTCGGGTGGTTGCCGCCACTTGCCGGGCGATGGTCACGGGCACCCCGTCGAGCCCACCGAGCGCGCAGCCCATGGTGTCCACCAGCCGACGCTTCATGCCATGAAGCGCAGCAGGGGGGATGTCGTCGCGGGTCAGGCCGACCGAGTAGGAGGCTATTGCTTGGGTTATCGTGTCCACGCCGTGAATCCTACTCCCTATCAACGCTCTCGACAGATCGGCCCACAAGAACGTACGCAAGCAGGCCCACGACGTTGCCGAACAACACGACCAAGACCCAGAAGCGCTTATTGCCGCCGAGGACTTCCCGTTCCGGCTTCCTCAGGTCAGAGAGCGACCACGCCAGCAAGCCGATGTAGGCCACAACGAACAGAGGGAGGAGCAGTGGCATCCTCGATGTTCCCCCCGCACCCCTCGCTTAGCCCCAAGTCCCGTAGGTCAGTCCATGGCCGGTGCCAGCCAGCGACCTGAACGCCGGTACGTAGTCAACGAGCGTCATGTTCGTGGGGGCCATCGCCGCAGCGACCGTGACCCAGTTGAGAATCTCGGGCGTGCCAGGCGCGCCGTTGAGTTGCTCGCGGGGGAGCTCAGCCAGATCGGCGAGGTCGCCACTGGTCAGACCGGCGACCACGCGTGCGTCTAGCTTTTCATCGATGACCTGGTGGCTCAATCCACCCGACGCCATCAGGCCTACCCGCAGTGACGAGTCCCACGACTCGATCGTCTCCCGCAGGGCTTTGCCAAGCGCGACGCATCGCGCGGCACTCGCTTGGTACGGTAGGTAACGGGAGAGCATGAACGGCACGATAGGAGTCGTGGATCCCTCCGGCAGCAGGTCGTAGACGAAGCCAAACGCCTCATCGATGGCCTCGCCTTCGCGAAGGCCGTCTTTGCACGCGATGTCGAATCCCCGCTCTATGAGCCCGCTGATCAAGTGGTTGGCCAACTCAGGGTGGCCAGCCTTGTCGGTCGTCTGGGGCTTGGGGCGGTTGCCGCGATCCTGGAATCGAGCGTCCGGGTCAAACGGCTCATTGTTCGGCACGGTCACGGCGAACGCCTCAGAGCGCATCACGCCGAACACCGCCTGCGAGTCGTCTGGCCAGATGCGATGCGCATTGCTGACCACGACCATGACATCGACGTTCGCCGCTGCGACCGATTCGCGTAGCTTGGCCAGTGCTGCAAGGAGAGCGGCGCCACGCTCTTGGCGCTTCTCCAACGTCAGTTCGGCCTCCATTCCTGGGCGCACCTTCGCGAGGTGTGCCTCAAAGTCGAATCGGGGGTCGTTCTTATCGCCCGCTCCCAAGCGTGTCCATTCTTCGGGAGGGGTCCGGTTCGTCGGACCGTGGGAGCTGCCTACCCCGTACGTTATGGTTGCCATCGATCGCCTCCAGCCGTGCCAAGTTCTCGGTCATTTGCGCGACAGGATAGGCCACACAGCCCCGCGCCGTCTGCGTTGGCTGGTGTATGCTCCGCGCCGCACCCACTCAGCACCACGGAGGCACACCATGAAGATCGTCCGATTCGAAGACGCGGCTGGGGCGAGCAAGCCCGGCATCCTGACCGACGCTGGCGTGGTGGACGTCAGTGCGGTGGCCGCTGACTTGGACGCGTTTCACCCCCAACGACTCATGGAAGTGCTGATCGACAACTTCGAGCAGTTGAGGCCTGGGCTTGAGGCGGCGGTAGCTGCCGGGCCAGCGCTTCCGCTCGACAGCGTGAAGCTGCGGGCGCCGCTGCCGAGGCCGTCGAAGATCCTGTGCTGCATCGGGAACTATTGGGAGCACGCCCAGCTTGAGCGTGATCCTCGCAATCTGAACATGTTCTTGAAGTCGCCGGAGGCGATCATCGGTCCTGGCGACACGGTGCGGTTGCCTGCGTGGACCGACCCGTACACGTACCAGCACGAGGCGGAGTTGGCGCTGGTCTTCAAGGGCCCCGCCAAGGACGTCTCGCAGACTGACTGGAAGAACGCCGTGTTCGGCTACACGCTGATGATCGATGTGTCGGCTCGCGAGAAGGCTCGCTCCACCTGGCGGCAGGGTAGCTGGATGGGCAAGTCGTTCGACACGTTCGCGCCGATGGGGCCGTGCATCGTCACGGCGGACGAGATCACGGAGCCTAACAGCATCCACATCCAGTTCTGGAACGACGGGCAACTGCGGCACGACTACAACACGGATGACATGGAGCACCGCGTGCCGGAGTTGGTGGAGTTCGCCACTGGCATCATGACCATGAACTCCGGCGACGTGTTGAGCTGCGGGACCAACCACGAGGGACTCGGCAATCTTCAGGACGGCGAGACGTGCGTGATCGAGGGTGAGGGCATCGGCAGCTTCTCTATCACGGTCTCCGACCCGCTGAAGCGCAAGTGGGAGCGCGGCATCTACAAGGGCGAGAACACGACGTCCCGGGGCAGTTAGGCCCCGGGACTCGTTGGAGGGTTTCGCCGTAGAGCCAGTCGGGGCTCGCCCCTGCGACTAAAGGTCGCTCGACGCTCCGGGGGATGCTAGCTAGCCTGGGTGCGCTCAGAAGCGGTTATGTACTTGGGAGTGGCGTCCGCGAGCGAGAGTACGTCGCTGTGGAGGACATTGCTGACGATGCGGAGGGCGTAGGTCTGCACTTCGGGCGGCTCGCTCTCACGGTGCACCATGGTGACATCGTCTAGCACCGCCACCTTGAAGCGTCGCTGGAAGGCGTCCGCTGCGGTCCAAAGCACCGTGTTGTCCGTAGACGCACCTGCGATGACGACCGTGTCGATGCTCAGGTTGCGCAGGATGTACTCGAGGTCGTTGTAGGAGAAGCCGCTGAGGTAGCGCTTGTAAACGAGGATGTCCTTGTCGATAGGCTGCAAGGCCTCGATGACATCGAGCGCTTCTTTGCCCTCGCCCATGAGCACTTCACCTAGCCCATCAGAGGGTCGGCGCATGCTGTTGACGTGGAACACCTGGACGCCCGCGGCGTAGGCGGAGTCCTTGAGTTCGCGAACCCGCTCCACCATGTCGTACCCAAAGCTGCCAGGCTTCCAGCCATAGCCTTTGGCCATGTCCAGGATGATGACTGCGGTTCTCATTTCGTGCGCTCCTCGTTTCGCGTTGTGTCAGGCGTAGGGTATGCCGGGGCTCGTTGGCAGGCAAGTCGCCCGCCGAGGGACAGGCGGCTTTCACATTCACGGTTGGCCCGTGGTCGTCGCTGACGACGATCGATGCGGAGTTACACCAACGGAATGGAGAAGGTGAAAACGGCGCCGGTGGTTGCGCCATTCGCGGCCCATATCCTCCCTCCGTGCTGCTCAACTATTCCCTTTGCGATGGCCAGTCCCAACCCTGTACCTGGCGCGCTACCCCCATTCACACGGCTGACTCGCTCGAACGGCTTGAAGATGGATTCGAGTTGATCATGGGGAAGCCCTGGGCCCTGGTCGGTGACCGTAATAGTCACTGCGTTTGGTGTGGTCTGACCAGCGACGGTGATCGTTGAATGCGGCGGGACGACATTCATCGCGTTGCTGATCAGATTGGTCAGCACCTGGGCGATCCGCGCGCTGTCGCAGTCGACCATCACTGAGGGGCTTGTCGTCGTGATCTGGACGCTCCGCTCCCGGGCGACCGGTTCCAGGGCATCTGCGGCCTTTGCGATCACGTCGCCTATGTCAGCGGCAGCGAGGCTTACGGAAAGACTACCTAGGCCCACCTGCTCCAGCAGCAAGATATCGTTCACCAGGGTCAGCAAGCGCTGTGAGTTGGCCTGCGCCAATTCCAACTGGCGCGCGATCGACTCGGGAACCTCTCCCAGGGCGCCACTCGCGGCGAGCCCGACGGCAGCATGGATAGCGGTTAGCGGGGTGCGGAGTTCGTGGCTGGTAGTGGCGACAAATTCGTCTTTGGCATTATTTAGCGCTACGAACGCAGAAATATCGGTGACTATACGAACCGCATACAGGAAATTCCCGGATTGATCCCGAACCGCCGCAGAATCCGTTTCAGCCCAGACCGGTTGACCGTCTCGACCGAGGAATACCCGCTGCATCTGGTAGCTGTCCAACTCACCGGAGACCAACCGCCCGTAGTTGCCGAGTGACTCCCTCGCTACACCCTCGTGCTCGAATTCACTCAGGCGCTTCCCGATCATCTGGTCTTCTGGATACCCGAGCATCGTGACCAGAGCGCCATTGGCTTCAACGATACTGCGTCGCTCATCCGAGATGCAGATGCCAACGGGAGCGATATCAAAGAGGCGATGGAAGCGGGATTCACTGTCCCGCAGTGCTGTCTCGCGAGCACGGATGCGCGCCACAATGACGCTTGCCCACAAGGCAGTCAGGCCCAGGAACCACACCCGCAGCGCGAGTTGTTCAACGGCGTAACTCCCCGGGCCTTGGTAGTAGAGATCGCCTAAGCTCATAAGCACGATGATTGCGATCGAATAGATGGCCCCCGGCACGGCCCCCATGCGAAAGATCATCGCCAGGAGGAACGGGAAAAGGATCAGATAGAGATCGGAAGGGTAGGCACCCACGCCTGGCACCGACAAGACTCGTTGCCAGGTGATGATCAGGATCGTGGAATCCAGAATCAGCCCCGCCCAGAATGCGGTGATGAGGCGGCCTGTCCGAAGCAAGCCGAATATCGCGACCGAGTACACCGCCATAAACACGATGTCCCACACGATGAGGGTCGCAGGGTATCCGTCGAGCATCACACGAGGCGCGGCGTAGCCGACAACCAAGGCCACGGGCATCCGCACCCACAGCCACAGCCACATCCACTCAGCGATAGCGTTCGGTTCGGGTGCCAAAGAAGCCATCGATAGACGGCTGCGGAAGTCGGTTAACGGCGCCAGTTGATGCCTCCCCATCGCCAATCATGATGCGCGAACACGGTCGTCGTCCCGTGCGGGCGCGACATCGCTCCCACAAACAAGCGAACTATTTCCGCCGTATCGGGAGCGATAACCACAGCATTCATGGTTTTACGTCGAGAGGTCAAATCACGCCGCTGAGACAGAGAACGCGGACGACTATCCCTAAAACAAACCCGCGATCCGGTCGGCGACGATCTGCACTTCGCCGGGTTTGAGGCCGAACGTGGTAAGTAGGAGGTGTCCGTGGGGTGAGGGTCAGTGCAGGGTCAGTGCGTGGAGAGCAGGAGCTGAGGCTCCTCAGTCCATGTCGGGCCGCGCCTCGACTCCTATCATTCTCAACTGCCCGATGGGGTCCCAATCAGCGGGTGGCTTAGCGATGCCTCTCCAGGGCATTCCCTCTTGGAACCAATAGTTCCGCCACGCTCCGTACGTCCACCCCAGGGATTCGTCTGTGACGCCGAATTGGAACATGCAGCAGTCACATCGTGCGGACTGTGTAAATCCGTAACCAGTGACTGCAGGTTGATCCATCTCTTGGTAGCCGCAGACGGGGCAGCCATAGCGATGAGCCGCGATCTTTGCTTCGCGTGCGGGGCGCCTTTGACGGAGCAACCGGGCTAGAGCCCCGATGAAGCTGCCCACGGAACCAGGAGATCGGCGAGTCGGCCACCCTGCTCGAGGGTCGAGTCGCGCCCGAAGGTCAAACTCCTGGGGGCTATCAACAACCATCCCGATGTTGCTCAACTGAGATTTGGAATCCCAAAATGGTCCCGGGATCCACCTACGTTGTGGGTAGCTGTCCTTGATCCAGAGGTCGCGCCACTTTTCATAGGAGTGACCGGCGATGTCGTCGGTTTTACCGAACTCGAACCCACAACTGTCGCAGATCTCATGCGATGGCTCGCCAGCTTCGTTCCTAGCGGGGCCGTCGAGCCACGGGTACCCACATACGGGGCACACGTACCTCTTGGTACTTAGGCCCGCCAAGTAGTTCTTGGCGTGGCGAATCATTGTGTCGCCCTCAGGCAAGCGCTTGAGGTATTGGGTGAGAACCTCTTCCTCTTTTTCCGGGATGCCAGCCTCGTGGTACGCCATCGCGAGATTCCACAGGGGGAAAGTTGATCCTTCTGCCGCTGCCTGCACGGCACGTTCGAGCAGCACTATCCTCGCCGCTGGTGGCAGACCCAACGTAATGCTCGCTAGTTCAGCCCATATCTCGGCAGAATCGGGATCGAGGATGTAGGCCGTGACGTAATCATCGAATGCCTGGCGCCTACGTTCGTGGTTTTATCCCTCTTCATCGCAAAGGCGACCTCGATCGCGGTATAGCGCGGGGTTAGCGGGGTCGAGTTCAATCGCATGGGATAACAACTCGACCGCGAGATCATCTGAGGCCCAGTCTTTTCCCTTCCATCGTGGCGATCCATCATCCCAGGTGACGTCGTAATAGACGGCCAACCCCGCTTGCCGATATAGCTCGGCGTTCATAGGGTCAGCCTCCGCCGAAGCAAGCAGCGCGTACCACTCAGAAGGTGTCATATCTGCCTTGGGTGATGTCATCTATGTCTTCGCGATCGGCCCGCTAAAACAAACCCGCGATCCGGTCGGCGACGATCTGTTCTTCGCCGGGTTTGAGGCCGAACGTCGTGAGGATGATGAACGTCTCGTGGTCGCGCACGCGGGTCCAGACGGGCGGGTCGCCTTGCTTGAGACGGTCGACGACGTCTTGATTGGTGAGGCCGGTGACTCCGGGGTCAACGTCGAGTTTGACGCCGAAGGCGTGGTGGCCGATGACGTTCTCGATGAACGTGGCGCTGACGCCAGGTATGCCAGCGAGGGCGTTAACCATGATCATGCTGCGCTGCTCAGCGTCGGCGAGGCGCTCCTCGTGGTTGAGGGTCATCCAGCGTCGCACCGCGACGACGCAACCGACGATCTCCTGGCGGTCGATCTTGTGGGGACGACCGATGCCACGGATGCGTCGGCCTTCGTAGGACGCGAAGGATTGCAGGCCAAGCGTGTGGATGAAATCAGACGTACCCAGGGCGAGCCCGGTGGACTGGGGCGCGCCTATGTACTTGGCGGCGACGCAGGTGAAAGCGGCGCCCATACGCACGTACTTGCCAAGATTCTCTAGCGGGTAGATCTGGCCTGCTGCATCGACGAGCGTGGGGAGGCCAGCCTCGTTGGCGATGGCGATGGTCTCTTCCAGCGAGAGCGCGGCGGAGTCCGGGGCTTCCTCTTTCATGACGAAGTGGACGGCGGCAGTGTTGGGGCCGATGGCGTTGCGCAGGTCGTCTGCTGACGTTCCGTCGGCGGTGCCGAAGTTCACGAGCGTCGCGCCGGAGGCTTCAAGGCATCGGTCGTACCAGTAGCGGTGTCGCTGCTGGATGAGTATCTCGTTCTTCATGCCTGTCGTGTTGGGTAGCTGCTCGATCTTCGCATCGTCGTCCCCGGTCATGGCCGCTGCGGCGGCGAGGGTGAGCGCTGAGCCCGCACCCGAAGTGACGTAGGCGGCAGGGACGTTGGTCGCTTTCGCGATGATTGCGCCTGCGGCATCTTCAAGTTCGGTCAAGGGGATGTAGGCGTCGTTGGCGGCCTCCATGGCCTCGCGGACCTCAGCGGGCGGAGTCGAGCCGCCGACCAGCGTGAGGCTGCCGATGGCGTTGATGATGGGCCGAGCTCCAAGCTCCTTGAAGATTGCGCCCCATTCACTACTGGTGGTGCTGTTGGTCATGGCGGGACTCCTACGGCGAGAGATCGTTGCGAGGGTACTTTAGGGGCGGGCTATGCAGGGGTCAACGCGGGCACATCCGAGCAACAGCAGAGGGGGGCACAGTGGCATGGATGCCGAAAAACCCCGGCATGCACGCGCAATAGAACGAAAAAACGTGACCCGACGCATGTTCTCGTAAGAGGAACGCGTGGTAGCATCCTGGCGATGACGGTTCGGTGGTGATCCAGCGCCTAGCGGAGTGGCAAATATTCGAAGGTGCGAGAAGCGAGATGGAGCGTGCAAGGCAGACCCTGGACGCTCTCCAGTTCGCCTGCGACCAACGAGAGTTCCTTACACGATTCAACGATGTCGTGGGGGCAGCGCAGTTGGTGCTGATCGCGATGCTCCGCGAGGGACGTGGAGAACGATTGCCTGGATTCGCTCAGTGGTACGAAGTCAAACGGCGGGAGCTCGAAGACGACGAGTTGATGTCAGTGGTTCGCGAAGCGCGCGATCACGATTTCAACGATGGCCAGCACAGGCTGCGGTTCGTATCAGGCCCAGCCAATCTCCGCACGGACGAGCAAGGTAGGCCGGTAAAAGAGGGCGCATGGTGGTCGTTGCCTGCAGCCCCAACGACCTACGTCGCGATCGACGGCGCTCCTGCCCACCACGATGGACGCCCGCTACAGCGCACGGATCCGCTGGCCTTCTGCACAGAAGCGATCGAGTATCTCGAAGGGCTCCTTGCCGAGGCTGAAGCGATAGTCGGCTAGCCGACTAAACCTAGCGCGGCCCCTCAACCGAATGACCACGTGCAGGAACCCGACAAACGGAGTAAGCTCCGTTCGCGTACCGCCTCGCCATCAACCATGAGGCGTACGGAAAGGGGTGCCCCATGGCCGTAATCGATTCTGACGCGCACGTTATCGAAACCGAGCACACCTGGGACTTCATGCTCCCGTCGGACAGCGCTTATCGCCCGGAGATAGTCACCGGCGACGATGGTGTCGACTACTGGATGATTGAGGGCAAGAATCGCGGTCGCGCCAGAGGGCCGGTGGCAGCCAAGGGCATCTCCGAGAACGTTGACCGGCATATGGAGGTCGACGAAAGCAAGCGGCTGATGGAGGACATCCCCGGTCGCCTCGCTCACATGGACGAGCTTGGAATCGACGTTCAGGTTCTCTATCCCACCATGTACATCAGTCGCATGTGCGATAAGCCGGACACGGAGGTAGCGCTGTCCCGCGGGTACAACCGCTGGCTAGCCAACATCTGGGAGCAGAGCAACAATCGCTTGCGCTGGACGGCGATGCTGCCCATCGAGACGATGGATGAGGCGCTGAACGAGTTGCGATGGTCTGCGGAGCACGGTGCTTGCGGCGTAACGCTTCGCAGCCTTGAGAACGACCGCATCGTGGTTGATCCTTACTACTACCCGCTTTACCAAGAAGCTGAGCGGCTGAACATCCCCATCACCGTGCACATCGGCAGTTCCAACGACCACATCAATGAGGTGTTCGTGAAGGACGGCGTGGGCGGGACGTTCGGCAGGCTACGCCTGATGTCGGTAGCCGCAGCCCACATGCTCGTCACGAATCGGCTGGTCGACCAATTCCCGAAGCTGCGCTTCGGCTTCATCGAGGCAAGCGCCCAGTGGGTGCCGTATGTCATTCACGATCTGCGTCGACGACTGGCTACGCGTGGACGGGATCTCGAAGACAACGTCCTCAGTGCCTACAACATCTGGGTGACGCTCCAGACCGATGACGATCTGCCCTACGTGCTGAAGTACGCAGGCGAGGACAACCTTCTCATCGGCACGGACTATGGGCACCAGGACCAATCCAGCGAGATCGAGGCGCTACGACTCATCCGGGATAACGGTGATGTTGACCCTAGGGTGATCGACAAGATCCTCGGCGACAACGCGAAGACGTTCTACGGTATATAGGGAAAACCAAGGAGGCATTCGATGCCAAGCTTCGATCTTACAGACCGTGTCGCGATCGTCACGGGAGGGTCCCAAGGATTCGGCAAGGCCATCGCGCTTGCTCTTGGCCAACAGGGGGCCAACGTAGCCGTAGTGGCGCGCGAGCCTGAGCAGGTGACGGTCGGTCGGGAACGCCCTCACGCGCCCGTCAACCCAGTGGTCGACGAACTGAAAGCCCTCGGAAGCCGAGCCATCGGCATCACCGCAGACGTGCGCGATCAGGACCAGGTCGACTCGATGGTGGCGGAGACGATGGCCGAATTCGGCAGGGTCGACATCTTAGTGAATGTCGTCGGCGGGAGTTGGGGCGAGACATTCCGGTCTGGCCCGCTGATGGAACTCGACCCACATGACTTCATCGAGTGCTACCGGTTGAACGTGCTGACAGCGTTCATGTCCTCGAAGGCCGTTCAGCCGATCATGAAAGCGCAAGGCAAAGGCGCCATCGTGAACATCGCATCAGGCGCAGGAGTGAGCCCTGGGACGGGTCAGGGCGCATACGGTGCTGCGAAGGCCGCAGTGATCAACGTGAGCAAATCGATGGCCTCCGAGTGGGCGCCGGAGATCCGCGTCAACTCAATCGCTCTAGGCGGCATAGAGACGCCCCACCGACCGATGTGGGTGGAGTCCGTGCAGCAGACGATGACCAGTCGGAATGCGATGGGTCGGCTGGGCACGCCAGACGAGCACGCGGGCACGGTGCTGTGGCTCGTTTCCGACGCAGCCGCGTTCATCACCGGCGAGGCGATCGCGGCGAACGGTGGCCTGCGGTAGCGATCGTCAAAACACGACTGCTGTAGTCACGCCCTGCATATGAGATTCAGGGCGTGACAAGACGGCGTCGGTCCCGTAGGTTGCTGGCATGCAATCCATAGAAGACATCATCCTTGGCAACGACCAGCGCGGCATCTCGGCGCTACGCGGTTCGCTGCCCTCCGACTACTGCACGGACGCCGCACGCTACGTGCTGGACCGACCGGGAACGGTGCTTATCGCTACGGGGTTCTACATCCTCAGTGGCGCAGCGGTTGAGACCGACGGCCCACCAGGGGCGGTCGCCATCGGTACGGCCCTGGAGGCGCTGGGACGCCGCGTCGTTTACGTGACGGATGTCCACGGCGCAGGCGTCGTGCGTGCGGCGGCGGGGCCTGAAGCGACGGTCGTTGAGTTCCCGATAGCTGGGCCAGAAGAAAGCGAACGCGCCGCGAAGGCGATGCTCGCCGAGTACGAACCGTCGCTGCTGATCGGGATCGAGCGCTGCGCGCCCGACGAAAACGACGTGTATCGCAACATGCGATCGGTGGATATCACGGCGCAAACGGCGCGGGTGGATCGGCTGTTCGACCTGCACAAAGCGTCAATCGGCATCGGTGACGGTGGCAACGAGATCGGCATGGGCCTGCTAGAGTTCGAGATTGCGGAGGTGCCAAGCTTGCCGGACGCGCCTGCGGTGACGTCCACGGCTAGGCTTGTGATCGCCAGCGTCTCCAACTGGGGTGCGTGGGGGCTACTTGCCGCGATGTCTCGGATCGAGGGTCGTGATCTGCTGCCCACGCTCGATGCCGAGCGAGAGCGGGTGAAGCGCTGCGTTGAGGCAGGTGCGGTCGATGGCTTCTCGGGCGAGCGCACCGCCAAAGTCGATGGCTTCGAGATGGACGATTACGTGCGTCCGCTGGCTGCGCTACGAGCGCTGCTCTAGGCGGGTGCGGGCGTTCGCGCGACGAACAGGATGACGAGCGCGATGAACAACATGAACAGCGCGATGAGCGATGTGTAGTTCTGTTGTTGCGGCACGCGTTCCCTCCCCCGTCCTGGCGATGAGCTGGGCGCGCAAGCTGCACGCCCTTACTTCTGATTTTCACTCTACGGCGAGCTAGCCTGTTCGGAATCAGGGTCAGCCCCCAATCACGATGGTCGTGCTCCCGGCACGACTGGCGAGCCCTACTATTGAGTCGAGGCGTACGCGGCACATACTTTCGGCGACACAGGCGCACCAGAAACGAACCCAGGCACGCGGAGGTAGGCGATGACCACGGAGAGCAAGCTGAACTCGCCGGAGATGGAAGAGTTCTACAACGATCTCGCGGGGATGAACATGGACGCGCTATGGCACCACAACTTCCCATCGCAGACGGCTGCGGAGAAATCCGCGCCCTATCAACCGTGCCGCTGGCTGTGGAAGGACATCGAGCCGATGATCTGGCGCGCCGGAGACCTGGTGCAACCGGGCCCCGAATCCCACCGACGGGTCATCCAACTCAAGAACCCCGGTCTGGCGCCGATGCCGGGGGCGACGCACACGCTGGTACTCGCGCTCCAGCTCGTATACCCAGGTGAGGTTGCGCCTTCGCACCGCCACACGCCTACGGCGATCCGCTTCATGCTCAAAGGCAAGACTGTGACGATGGTGGACGGCGAGCCGATCACGATGAACCCAGGCGATCTGGTGCTCACGCCCAACTGGACGTGGCACGGTCACACGAACGAGACGAATGAGCCTGCGATCTGGATCGACAATCTGGACGTGCCCATCGTGGGCGCGCTCAAGGCGGGGATCCACGAGGACTTCCCGGAAGGGCTCGACCCGTCGACGAAGATGCCGGACGAGTCATTCCGGCGCTTCGGTTCCGGTCACCTACGGCCCATCAAGTCCAAGAAGGCAGAACTGATATCGCCGCTCCACTCGTACCCGTGGGAGCAGACGCACCAAGCGCTACACGAGCTGGCGTCGGTCGAGGCAGACGCGTTCGACGATGTCGCGCTGGAGTACACGAACCCGACGACCGGCGGGCACGTGCTGCCGACGTTGGCGTGCCAGATACAGATGATCCGCCCTGGCGTTCACACGAAGGCTCACAAGCACTCCAGTTCAGCCGTCTTCCACGTATACAAGGGCAGCGGCCACGTCATCGTCGATGGCGTGAAGATAGCGTGGAAAGAAGGCGACTTCTTCTCGCTGCCGCCGTGGTGCAACCACGAGTTCGTGAACGACTCCAACAGCGAGGAGTTGGTGCTCTACTCAAGCACTGACCAGCCAGTGTTCGAGGCGCTAGGCCTGTGGCACGAGTTGGCCTACGAGAAGAACGGCGGGCACCAGGAAGTCGTGGCCACGTACGAGGAGCGATACGGCTAGGCCAACGCCTAGCCAGCGATGACTAGCAACCGGCCGGTGAGAAGTGGGCGGCCGCCGTACGGGCGAGTTCCTCGTCGACATCAGGCATGCCGCCGCTGACGCCAATAGCCCCGACCGTAGCGCCAGCACGCTGGAGCAGCGCGCTGCCCTTAGCGTAGACGACGCGATCACCGTACAACCTGCTCACGTAATCGAACACTGAGTTGCCGCCGCGACCTTCGAGCCGTTCGCCGGTCATGCCCCAGAGCACGGTGCCCAACGCCTTGCCGTGCGCGGTGTCCGGCGTGAAGGGACGACTGCCGTCCATGCCGACAACGAGCACCGTACCCGCGCGTTCGTTGACGACCGCGACGCCGACGGTGAGTCCCTGTTCTTTCGCCTTCTCGATCACCGAGTCTGCAAGGGCTTTCGCTTCGTCCAGAGAGATGGTCATGGGGGCTACTCCTGCTCGGCCAAGTGCGCGTAATTCTGCCAGGCGCCGCGAGCGTGAACCACGCCCGCCTGCTGGACGAGGTCTTTCATGTGCGGGAGGTCGTCGAAACGAGGCTTGTTGCGCTCAGCTTGGATCATCTCCTCGGGGATACGGGCATGGTCGGGGCCAGCCGCACAGTAGGCGTACCAGTTCATCTTGGCCTGCTCTTCCAAGTTGACCATGTTCATGACGGCGTCTTCCAGGTCAGTCCCGACGGTCACCGCGCCGTGGCCGAACAGCAGCGCGGCCTGGCGCGTTCCCAGCACGTTGGCCAACTCAGTTCCCTCTTCTTGGGTGGTGACGAGCGCGACGTTCGGGTATACGGGCAACGGCTCGCGCACGAGCGGCATGCCCTCACGGGCGACAGGGCGCATGGTGTGGCCGAGCGTGCTGAGCACGACCGCGTAGCGCGGGTGCACGTGGACGACGGAGGTAACGTCGGGGCGCGCGCGGAGGATGCTGGAGTGGATCATCACCTCGTTGGGCTGCGTCGCACCCTTGGGGCCTTCGATGAGGAAGCCGTTCAGATCGCAGACCACCATGTCCTCGTCGCGCACGGCGCCCAGGACATCGAAGGCGAGCCCTCTGCCCTTCACGACGAACTTGTCGGGCTCGCCGGGCACGCGCATGCTCACGTGGCCGAGAGACGCGAGGGCACCAGCAGCCAGGCCAGCGACGGACAGGACGCGGTTCGCGATGGCGACGTCGTGCTTCACGGAATCGAGGTCAGAGCTCATGAAGTGCCTCCCAGGGGGTTACGTGCAGCGAATGCTATCGCTTTTGTTGATCGCACAGTATGATTCGTGCGGGAATTATCCCAATGAGAGGTTCTTTGTACGAGAGGTCTTCAAGAGGAAATATTATGGCGAATCGCCTTGTAACACAGTCTGCGAAAGACTCGGACGATGACATCATCGCGCTATGCAACGCGAGTGCATCTTGGTCACCCCGGCCTACAGCTGGCGCAATCACTGACATCGAGTTGGGGTTGCACACCTACTTCACTCAGGGGCCCGGAGGCACCAAAACCCTACTGAGGGTCGTCAATGGTACTTCGGCCAAGTACCTGCGGACCGATTCTGACAGCACGGAGCGCAACAACCTCAACGACCTACCTGATTGCTAGCCGCTCGCGGCGCTGAGGTCATGCGCTCAGTAAGAGCGAGGCATGCCTAGGACGTTCTGGCCAAGGAACGCGAGGACGAGGTTGTTGTTGATGGGTGCGGTGATGAAGAGGCGCGTCTCGCGGAACTTGCGCTCGATGTCGAAATCGGCCGCGAAACCGTAGCCGCCGTGGACGTTCATGCAGACGTTGGCGGCTTCCCAGGAGGCTTCTGAGGCCAAGAGCTTAGCCATGTTGGCCTCGGCGCCGCACTTCTCGCCACGGTCGTACTTGGCGGCCGCGTCGAACCGCATGAGGTCTGCGGCGCGGACGTGGGCGTAGGCTTGGGCGATGGGTAGCTGCACGCCCTGGTTGGCGCCGATGGGCCTGCCAAAGACCTCACGCGTGCTCGTGTAGGCAGCCGCTTTGTTGATGAACCAATCACCGTCGCCGACGCACTCAGCCGAGATGAGGATGCGCTCGACGTTCCACGAGTCGATGATGTACCGGAATCCCATGCCTTCCTCTCCGATGAGATTCTCAACGGGGACTTCGAGATCGTCGAAGAAGAGTTGATTGGTGTGTTGGTTGAACATGAGATCCAGCGGTTGAACCTTCAGATGGTCACCCGCGGTGCGCAGGTCAACGATGAAGGCTGATAGGCCCATCGTCTTGTTCTCTAACTCGTCGTAGGGAGTCGTGCGGGCCAGCAGCACCATGAGGTCTGATTGGAGCACACGCGAGATAAAGATCTTCTCGCCGTTGATGACGTACTTGTCGCCCTTGCGGACGGCCGTGGTCTCGATGCGTGTGGTCTCGGAGCCAGCGTTGGGCTCGGTCACGCCGAAGGCTTGCAGGCGAAGCGCGCCGCTAGCCACGTCGGGCAGGTAGCGTTGCTTCTGCTCCTCGCTGCCGTGGCGCAGGAGGATGCCCATGGTGTACATCTGCGCGTGACATGCGGCGGCGTGCCCTCCCGCGCGGTTGATCTCTTCGAGGATCACGCTGGCCTCGGTCACGGTCATGCCGCCACCTCCGAACTCCTCGGGGATCAGCGCGCCGAGCCATCCGAGTTCGGTCATCTCTTTCACGAACGCTTCCGGGTAGGAGCGGTCGTGGTCCATGCGACGCCAGTACTCGTTGCCGTACTTCTCGCAGACCTCGCGGACGGCCATACGAACGTCGTTAAGAGCATCAGGTGCAGGTTGTTGGGTCACGTTTCAGGCCTACTCGTTCAATAAGATGTCGACGAGTGCTGATTGGCCGGCCTCTACTTTGGCGATGGCCTCTTTCAGCACGGGGATGATTTGGTCGGGCTTGGTGACGAGCGCACCCCAGCCGCCGAACGCCTCCACCAGCTTGGGGTAGTCCGGGTGCGGCGTGATGCCGGTGATGAAGCTGGGGCCGAGGTCCTTGCCGACACCGTCTGGGTACGTGCGGTTGATGGAGCCCTGCTGGGACTTGTACATCAGGTTGTTCATGATGATGGTCAAGAAGGGCTGGTTGTGCTGCTGCGCGTAGCCGTAGCACGCCAGTACCGGGTTGTAGTTGAACGCGCCGTCACCGATCAGACAGACGACCAGGCGGTCGGGGTTCGCGGTCTTCACGCCTAGTGCATTGGGCAGGCCTTGGCCCAAGCCACCGAAGCTTCGCAGGGTCTCGCCTGGCGTGCGGCGATCGAGGTAACGCTCCATGAGCCGTCGGTGCGTGATGAGTTCCCACACAACCAACGCATGATCCGGAATAGCGTCGTTGATGGCGTGGGCTGCCCAGAGCGAGGAGATGGGCTCCTGGTCCTTGAGGGCGAGCGCCGCTTCCGTCATCTCTGACCGGCGGGCCTTGTGGGCCGCCGTGAGCGTCGTTCGTCGGGCCTCGATCTTGGCCTTGGTCGCGTCGTCCAACACCGTCTCGCGGACGAACGCGGCCAGCGATCGCAGATTGTGACCGGCGTCGCCACGGACGACGATGTGCGCCGGGTACGGTCCGTACGGCCGGAGGTGGAGGTCTGGGTCAGGGGAGAAATTGATGATCTTCGCTGATTCGCCAGGGCCGGCGGTCGGAGGGTGCCAAGGAACGGGGGAATCCAGCAGCAACACGACATCGGCGTCGGCCAAGAACGGCCGCGACTCGAAGCCCTGGTGCATGGGATTGTCGGTCGGGAAATTCGTTGCGCCTACCGTGGCCGCCTCCACCACCGGGAGCCCCAACTTCTCAGCTATCTCCACCAGCGGAGCTACGGATTCAGGGTCTCGCCCCATCATCTCAGTGATGACCACGGGGTGCTCGGCACCGACCAGGAGATTGGCGAACTCGCCCAACGTGCGTTCGTCAGCAGTGAACGACGCCTCGATCTCCGGCGGCTCCGCGATACGTGTCTCGATCTGCTGGAGCATGATCTCCAGTGGCGCGTCCACGTAAACGGGGCCTCGGGGGGACTCCATCGCGATGCGGCAGGCACGGTGGAACGTGTCGGACAACGTCTCGCGAGCGCGGACGGTCGCCGTCCACTTCATTACAGGGGCGACCAGCTTCTCGGGGCCGCCGATGTCTGACAACTCCTGGAGCCACTGGGAGCCCGGGTCTTTGCCCGGCATGTCGCCGTAACCGATGCTCTCGCCGGAGACGACGACCATTGGCGTGCCATCGTGCAGCGAACCACGCAGGGCGGTCGCCGCATTCACGGTGCCGACGGTCGTGTGCATGACGACGGCGGGGAGCTTACCCGTGGATCGGTAGTAGCCAGCGGCGGCTCCCACGGCGAGGGCTTCGTGTCGGCACGTGATGTACTCCGGCGCCTTCTCGCCCTCGGCCTTGCGACGGCTCAGCGCCTCCCACAGCGGAGGCCACTCCGAACCAGGCGATGCGAAGATGTACTCGACGCCGTTGGCGTTCAGCACTTCAATCAATGTGTCTCCACCGTCCATGATTCGTGTCGTCATCGGAGCTTCCTTTGGCTGTCGCGCGGCAATCGCTGCCGTCGGGCGACTAGCCAGCCGCGTTCTTCTCGCGCAGACCAGCCAGGATTTTCTCAGCCGTCAGGGGAAGGTCGTGGAAGCGGATGCCTGTCGCATCCCGGATCGCATTGGCGATGGCAGGCGCAACGCCAAGCAGCGGCGCCTCACCGATCGATCGCACCTTATAAGGGCCAACTCCTTCGTCGGAGGGCAACAGCACCGTCTCGAACTCAGGCAGGTCAGCGATGGTCGGGATCTTCACGTCCGCGAATGACTGCGTCATCACCCGACCGTCCTCGATGGGCAACTCTTCCATGAGCGCATAGCCGAGGCCGGTCACGATGGACCCGTTGATCTGGCCCTGGTGGCCGATCGGGTTCAGCACCGTCCCCACATCGTGGACTGACAGGAACCGTCGTAGGCGGATCTGGCCCGTCTCTGGGTCGACCTCCACCTCGGCGATCTGCGCCCCGAACGTCGTGTACTCCGCGAGGCCCATGTCCTTATGGGACGCTCGTCCCATCACCGGGCGACCGGGAACCCGCGCAAGCAAGTCCACCCATCCGATCTGTTCACCGGACTCCGTGTTCACGACCGCGCCATCCTTCGACTCTAGGTGTTCGATAGGCCAGCCCGTGAGTTCCGCTGCGGTGTTCAGCAACTCGCTCCTGGCCTCGGAGGAGGCTTCGTGGGCGGCAGGAACCATCATGCGTGTGCCTCGACTTCCGGCGATACCGGAGTCGTTCTCCACAGCATCGGTGTTCCACGGCACCACACGAATGTTATCCACCGTTGTGCCAAGCTCCTCCGCCGCGATGATCGCGAGCACCGTGTGGACGCCCGAGCCTTGCTCGAAGATGGGCGTGCGCAACAGGATCGTTCCCTCCGGCTCGACTGTGATCTCAACGTGGGTTTCGCCGCCACCCGCAGGGCGCGAGCACATGGAGATGCCGATACCGACGTTGGGGCCCTTGGCCTTGGGGTAGCCCGCTTTGGCAACCGCTGCACGCAGCGTCTCCTCTGCACGGACACCACTGAAATGTTCGTTCATGGGCGTGGCGTCGCCAGGACGGAGGATGTTCTTCAGCCTGAACTCGATGATATCCATGCCCAACTTGCGCGCGATCTCGTCCAGGTGGGATTCCATCGCGAACGATCCCTGCACCTCGCCCGGCCCGCGCATGTACCCACCCGGCACCGTGTTCGTGTACACGTGTCGGTGGTCGAACCGAGCGTTGTCTATCTTCCAATTGGCCGCGATGCGGTCAGTGCCCGCGAGGAAGCCCTGGGGCATGAGTCCCGCGTAGGCCCCGCTGTTGAAGATCATGTCCTGGTGGTGCGCGGTTATGGTGCCGTCGTTCTTTACGCCCGTACGGACGCGGATGAAGGAGGCATGGCGAGGGTTCCCCGCCTCAAACTCCTCCTGATAATCCATGACCATCTTCACCGGTCGCCCTGTCTTGACCGACAGGAAGTAGGCAAGGGGCTCATCCCAAGGGCAGCCCTTGCCGCCGAAGTCGCCGCCCACATACGTCGGGTTGATGAGCAGATGCTCCTTATCCACGCCGATGGCGAGGGAGATTTGGCCCTTCAGACCATGGGGAGCTTTCGTCGATGTCCAGATCTGCACGCGCCCGTCCAGGTCGGCGTCGACGACGCAGGCGCGGGGCTCAAAGAACGCGGGGTGCTGTCGCTGCGTTGAGTACGTGTCCTCGAAGACTTGGTCAGCCTCAGCGAAGCCCACCTCGATGTCACCGATACCGTAGACGTTGGTGAAGAAGACGTTGGATGGCTGCGCAGGCGGCTTCATGAAGCCCTGGTAGCCCAACATGTCCGGGTGCAATAAGGGTGCGGTGTCGGCCATGGCCGCGTCGATCGTGAACACAGTGTCGAGCTCTTCGTACTCAACCTCGACCAGATCACGAGCACGTTCGGCGGTCGGCTCGTCGTCCGCGACGACTGCCGCGACCTTCTCACCGATGAATCGCACGACGCCATTGGCGAGCACAGGAACGTCCCGCACGCGATTGCCGTACACGTGGCCAGCGATATCTTCGCCAGTAAGGACGGCGTGGACGCCAGGCAGCGCAAGCGCTTTGGTGGCGTCGATCTTCACGATGCGGGCGTGGGGGAATGTGCTGCGCACCGATTTGCCGTGGAGCATGCCAGGCAGAGTGACGTCGTAGGCGTATTCCGCCCCGCCCGTCACCTTAGCTGGTCCGTCCTTGCGCGCTGCCTTCTTGCCGATCACGTTATAGGTAGTCATCAATCCCTCTGCTCTCGTTGGTCGGCGCTCATTCTACTTACCAGGCACCATAACGCCACCCGCGCTATCATCTCCGCCAGTCAGCCATTAGAAGACCGGAGCCCACCATGGACCTGAAGATCGACCACGTCCACGCCGTCGCAGTCGACATGGACGCCAGTATCGAGTTCTACGCCAAGCTTGGCTTTGGCCTCATGCGTCGCGTCGAGTTTGGGCCCGACGACGACCGCAAGCAGCTCGCCTACGTGGGGAGAGGCGCCTCGGTCATCGAGCTAGTGCAGCCTCGCGATGCGGCCGATCCGCTGGGCGGTGGCACGGGCGTACGTCCGTTCGCGATGGTGGTCGAGGACGCAGACGCGACGGTGGCCGAGCTCGAAGCGCTGGGGATCGAGATCGCGATGCACCCCAGGGCTAGCTTCTCGTTCACCGGCAGGACGACGATCATCAAGGACCCAAGCGGCCTGGAGATAGAGCTACGTGAGTGGGGCAAAGGCGATGGCCCAACCTACCCCGCGTGGACGCCAGCCCGCGAAGACGTGGTCGACATCACCTAGGTCATGCCAGATACTCCGCAATTCCCCCCAGAGTGGTTCAAGCGTCAAGACGAGTCGCCTGACAGCGAGTTCTACAGCCAGCCGCGCCTGGTCGTGCACATCGACGATGCGACGATCGAGGCGATACGCAAGTATTTGGGCGACGAGCTGCCGCCCACCGGCGTGGTGCTCGACCTGATGAGCGCATGGCGCTCCCACCTACCCCACGATTTCGCTGGCACGGTCATCGGATTAGGCATGAATGCCACCGAGCTCGCCGAGAACCCGCAACTCACGGCGCGCGTGGTTCACGATCTCAACGCCAACCCCGTCATGCCGTTGCCTGACAAGGGCTTCGACGCCGCGTACGTAGTAGTGTCGATCCAGTACATGACGCGCCCCCTGGAGATATTCGCCGACGTTCGGCGGGTGCTGAAGCCCGGTGGTACGTTCCACGTTATATTCTCCACGCGCATGTTCCCCACCAAGGCGGTGGCCATCTGGCAGGCGATGTCCCAACCCCAGAAGCGTGGTGAGCTGATCGGCGCGTATTTCGGCGCGAGTGGCGGATGGACCCAGCCCGCATTCCTCGACCGCACCGCCGATCTCTACGCTGACCCCGTGTATATCGTGCGGGCGTCCAAGCTACCCGTTACATAGGAGCCCCCGTTGCCTGACACGATCTCTGACGCCGCGCCATTCCAAGACCTGATGCCGGGAAATTACTGTTGGGGTTGCGGCCCTACAGTGGAAACCGGTTTGCGCTTGAAGAGTCGCTGGCAGGGCGATGACGTCGCCTGCGATTGGCAGCCCCGGCCTGAGTTCTCCGCGGGGCCAAAGCACATCCTGTACGGCGGCATCATCAGCGCCATCATGGACTGCCACTCGATCTGGACCGCCATCGCGACAGCCTACAAGGACGAATCGCGCGAGGTGGGTAGCGATCCGCTCGTGTGGTACGTGACAGGTTCACTGAAGGTGACCTACCGCAAGCCAACGCCGCTAGACCTCCCGCTTACGCTCACCAGCCGCGTCGAGAAGATCGACGGTCGCAAGTCCACCGTAACGTGCTCGTTGGTTTCCGACGGCCAGGAGACGGCAGTGGGCGAGGTGCTAGCGGTACGCGTGCCCATGGATTGGTTCGAGCCACGCACCCACGCCGCAAGCTAGTGCGGCGAACCCGTCCTCGCACGACCACATGCAGCGTCGAGCGCCACATCGGCGAGGCGTGACTTGGCCCTTCGTGCTGGGCGTTTAGGCAGGCAGGCCGGGGGCCGCTAGGCCAGTCACCCTTGCCGTGAATCTCGTGGTGCGTTCGCCGTCGATGACCAGCATCGGCATATCGCCTCCCATGCCACCTTGGGGGACGAATCGACTCGTATCGCATGGAATACGCGGTCGCTAATCCCATGTAAAAGCGACGGAATTACGGTTGCTGAGTTGAGGGAAAATGCTAGACTCCCGCAACTTGCTCGATGGGTAGTAGTCGGTTCCGTCCGGTCTCAGTGTGGCTCAGGCGCTTCCGCATGAATTCCTTAGAGTCGGTAGAACAGCGGAAATGCGGAAGGAGTGCGCATGAGGATCTTTGTTGGAAATCTTGCATACACAGTGACGGGCGACGAGCTTGAAGCCGCCTTCTCTGTCCACGGCGCGGTGGAATCCTCCACCGTCATCACGGATCGTGAGACAGGGAGATCCCGGGGCTTCGGCTTCGTGGAGATGCCTGATGCGTCCGAGGGCGAGAACGCGATCAGGGCAGTCAACGGCCAGGAGATCCTTGGTCGGGCCGTCACGGTCAACGAGGCACGTCCTCGCGAGGAGCGCGGGCCACGCTGGTAGCCAGACGCACCATATAAGCAAAAGAAAAGGCCATCCTTGCGGATGGCCTTTTCTTTTGCTTAGAATCTACGTCAGGGGGCGAGGGATCAGGAGGGCACGGAAAACGTTACCCGGCGCCCAATGCCACGCGCACCATCTGCTGCTCAAGCGCGACTGCTAGCTTTTTCGCCAGCGCCGACAGCGTGACGTCGCGCTTCGCGACGATGTAGGCGACGCCGAGCAGATTGCCCATGCGGAAGTCGATGATGGTGGACGCGAGGATGGCGTCGGGCATCTCGTGGAGCACGAGAAGCGACGCGGCGTAGTCGTGCAGGCCTTCGACCTCCAGGATCTCTACGCCTTGCAGCGTTTGGCCTTCGTTGCTCTCTTTGCCAACGTTGTCCCGGAAATCGCGTACGAACGAGTCATCGATCCAGCGTTTGACCGCATCCTCGCTCTCGAAAAGGTGGATGACTGTCGCGGCCATGATGATCTCGGCGGGCTCTTCCTCAAGCGTCGCTGCGCCCTGAGGCACCACGAACTCACGCACGTAGCCCGTGATCCGGCCGAGCTTGACCAGATCGTCCGCCGTCTTCTTACCGAACCCATGCTTGGCCATGGTCTCGTTGTCGAGATCAGCCTCGCGGAGCACATCGAAGCCCGCTAGCTCCTCAGGCAACTGGCTGGCGTTGAGCACCATGTACTGGAGCTCGTTCGCAAGCACACTATGCACGGCGTCCAGCAGTGCGCTGCCACCTGAGGTTTGTCCTTGCATATCGTCGGCTGTCATGTTTCCAGTTTACGCTCTTAGTTTCGATAACCAACCAGGCCCGTGTCCCATTGGCCGTCACGTTGGGCGGGGCGTCACGTTAGGATCGGCGTGACCTGCTTGACCTCGTGGGCGTTCAGCGCGGGCAACACGTCTTTCGCGAACCGACGCAGCTGCTCCATGAACTGATCGCCAGGCATGGCTCCCCGGTTCATGCTGATCAACAGCGTGTTCGTTCCCATCGCTTCTGCCTCGTCGATGAGCTTTGACGTGACCTCGTCGGCGTTGCCCCAGATCAGGTTCTGGTCCTTGGCCAAGTCGTCCATGGTCATGTCTCGGAGCCGCGCTCGACTCTGGTTCTGGATGACTGCCATGTTCTCAGGACGGACGTAGTCGTGGGCCTGCGCGCTGACGTAGCCGTCCTTGCGCTGTTGGTCTGTCTCGAGCACGTTGCCGTGACTGAACAGCGTGCGATTGAAGTAGAGCTGGGAGGGCCCGGCCTCCTGCAACGCCTGCTCACGCGAATCCGCGACGTAGGCGTTGGCCCCCACGATGAGGTGCTCTGGCGTGATGGTGTGGCCTGCGGCTGCAAGGCACTTCGCGTAGTAGCGCACCATGTCCTGGCGAAAGCCACGCGCGCCGACGAGTCCAGGGGTGATGGGGAAACCACGCTCGCCAGCCCACTCGATGCTTTCCTTGGAGCCCGTGACAGGGATCCAGATCGGTGGGTGTGGCGATTGCACCGGGCGCGGCCAGATGGCGACGTTCTTGTACGACCAGTGCTGGCCTTCGTAGGAGAAAATCTCCTCCGTCCACGCACGGGAGATGATCTCCCACGCCTCGTTGAATCGCGAGCGAGACTCGGAGAAGGGCACGCCGTAGACGACGTACTCGCGGGGGATGCCACGGACGAACCCAGAGATGATGCGACCATTGGAGAGGCAATCGAGCATCGCCAACTCTTCTGCTAGGCGCAGCGGCTCGTGGACGGGCAAGACGTTGCCGTAGATGAGCAGTTTGAGGTTCTTCGTGCGCTGGGCGGCGGCGGACGCCATGAGGTTCGGCGAGTTCATGAGCCCATACGGTGACGTGTGGTGCTCGTTGAAGGCGATGCCGTAGTACCCGAGCGTATCCATCAACTCCCACGCGGCCAGGTGCTCCGCGTAAGTCTTCTGCGCTACTTCCGGATCGAAGTGGCGCTTGGGCAGCGGCCACTCCAACTCCGGGCCTTGTTTGAGGTAGTCGAGGTTCTCGCCGTACGGCAGCAGGTCAAAGACGATCACTTTCATAGGTGCAGGCCTCCTCAGCGTTCGGGACGCGGGTACTTTACCAGGGCTTGCCCTCAAGTACCCAGCGATCCAGGCTCTCCATGTATTCCTTGAACAACGTCAGCCGCATGGCGACCGCCCGTCGCGCCGCGTCTTGCAGGTCGTCGGTCACCGCGTAACGTTCGAGCACACCCTGGGGGATGCTCCCGTGTTGGAGCTCCTCCTCGTTGATGTGCCGGTAAGGCGCTTTGATCCACTCCGGCACGGAGTCCGAACCGAGCGATTTGCCGATGAGGTACGTCGCCACGGTCTCGCCCGCCAGAGGGAACCCCGCGACGCGGGCACACGTGCCCTGCAATCCGGCGAGCGCGTTAAACATCCCCGTTTGCGCGGGCAGCGGTCGGTAGTCGAACGGGTCATGGCCGAGGCCCTTGATCCGCTCAGCGAGCAACTCGGCGTGCTCCACCTCTTCGTTGGCTGAGTGGGCCATGATCCCTTTGACCTCAAGCTCAGGCGTCGAATGCAGCCAGGCGCCATAGAGGTCAGCGGCCTGCAACTCATTGTGGAACCGGCTCTTCATCACCATCGCGCGCTGGTCGTCCGTGGTGCACGGGATGTAGCTGTACGCGGGTGGGCGGGAGTCGAAACTACGACAGAATGCTCCGACCTGCTCGGTCAGCTCAACCACGAACGCTTTGCTGTCCATTGTTAATCCTCTAGTTCCTCTGGCAACTCTCGAAGTTGGGCTATGATACCGGCCACCCACCGTGGACATCACGCCGGGTACAGCATCGAGCAAGGAGATGGGCATGACGAGCAACACCGAAGCGAAGGTACGCGAAGGCGTCGCGAACCTGATCAAGAACTGCGTGGGCGTGGAGAAGGGCGAGTCAGTCCTGCTGCTGAACGAGCAGGGCGTCGTCGACCATGCCTTGGTCGAGTTGATGGAGGAGACCGTGCGCGCCCAGGGCGGCAGCCCGTTCTCCCTGTGGGTCGAGCCGCTAGCCGGTGTCACTGAGATGCCTGGCGTACTCGGCGCGGCGGTGCTGGCTTCCGACAAGCTGATCATGAACGCGAATCTCAACCGCGTAGTCCTGTTGGAGCACCTGCGGGCCAACGACAAGGCCGGACTGGTGCGTATCAACAATCGAGCGCGAGCCGCTGAGGCATTCACTTCAGAGCACGCGCTCTTCAACTGGAAACTCGTCATGGCACTGACGGGCAAGATCGAAGAGGTGACGGGCGCAGCCAACGAGTGGAAGATCACGAGCCCCCACGGCACGGACATCAGCGGTCGTGTAGCCAAGGGCAGCGAAGTCGCAGGGGCGTTCTTCGCCCAAGACGCTGAAGCATCGCGTACCGAGCGAGTCTTCCCTGGTGAGGTATACGCCCCGGTGGGGTCGGCTGGTGCAAGTGGGATCATCGCCTTCGACCACCCGGGATTCTCAGACAAGAACCTGTTCGTGAACCCCATGATGCTGACCGTGGACGCTGGCCAGGTGACGAACGTCGAATGGCGCGAGGAGCCTGTCCGCGAGGGCCAACGTGACGACGCGACCGGCAATACGGTGTGGACCAGCGAGCAGTTGAATGGCCTGCTGGAAAGCAATGCGGAGAAATTCGGCCACGACGCAGCGTATGCCCTCGACTCCTGGCACAGCGGGATGCACCCACGCGCTATTCGTAAGGGTGGCCAACAGTCCAACCCCGATACCATGCACTTCCACATCGGCAACGTACCGGCAGCGCGCTCGGCGTACGTGTCCGATCAAACGATCACGCTCGACGGTAAGCCGTTCTGGGTGGAGGGCCGCCCGGCGTTACTCGAAGACCAATTCATCAATGACGTGGCCGCCGAGCAGGGCGTCACGCTAGATTAGGAGAGACCGATATGAGCACCGAAGAGACTTTGATAGCGGACGTAGAGGCAGCATTCGCTGCTGGCGAAGACGCACGCCTACAAGCGCAGGCCATCGCTGACGCCATGCGAACCGCGTTCGCTGAAGGTTGGCCTGAGACCAGCGAGAAGATGGGAAGCGACGACGGCACGTACCTGATCCATGCCAACGACGAGCTCGGCCACCCCAATGGTGGCTTCCGCATCTACGCGTACCGCCAGCCGCAGCAGCCCGAGTCCCCGCAGTCGCCACATGACCATGGCCCGTGTTTCGTCGTCTACGGCGTCGCGCGCGGTGGCAACGTGCACACGCGATGGGCATGGCAGTACAGCGATGACACCACCCAGGCGCCTGAATTGACACCAATGCAGACGGTCGACCAAGGCCCAGGGGAAGCAGCGTACTTCCTGCCAGGCGAGATCCACTCAACCCAAGGGTCGCGAACAGAAGAGACAGTCTACGTTCGCATCACGAGCCAGAGCCTCGAAGAGGTCTGGCGGCACCGCTACAACCCCGCGCACCATAGCAGCCGTGCGTTCAAGGCGAGCGGCTCACCTACGCGAACTAGCTAGGCGGCTGGTTAGTGCGCTTGCTTGATGGGGAGCGTGAAGCTGAATGTGCTCCCCACGCCGAGTTCGCTCTCCAGCCAGATGCGACCGTAGTGTTGCTCGACGATGGCTTTGGCGATGGCGAGGCCGAGGCCGCTCCCCTGATGGGGACGAGTGCTCGACTGTTCCGCCTGCTGGAACTGCTCGAAGATCAGGGGGGCCTGGTTGGGGTCTATCCCCGGCCCCCTGTCGGATACGGAGATCGTGACCTCGCGCCCGTCCACCGTTACCGAGACCATCACGATCGACTCGGCAGGAGCGTACTTGAGTGCGTTGCCCAATAGATTGGTTAGTACCTGCTGGATACGAACAGCGTCACACTCGACCGTGACCTGAGGCGATTCCATGGCGATCCGCACATCGCCCTCCGCTGCCAAGGGTGTCACGAGCTCGACCGCTTCCTCCAGCACCGCGCGTATTTGCATCGGCAGTACGTCGAGGCGGACTGCACCCAGGCCGAATTGCTCCAGGGTCACGATATCGTTGAAGAGGGAGATCAGGCGGTGACTGTTCGCCGATGCTATTTCCAACTGTTCTTTAACAGGCACAGGCAGTTCCCCAAGGGCGCCGCTCGCGCTCAGTCCCACGGCGGCGTGGATGGCGGTAAGTGGCGTACGCAGTTCGTGGCTGGTCATCGCCAGGAACTCCGACTTGGCGCGTTCTATCCGCTTGCGCTCAGTAACATCCCTGATCACCTCAACTGCGCCAGTGGTTTTAGCGCCCTGCCTGTCGTGCAGCGCCGACACCACGCGTTCAATATCGAGAGTAGATCCGTCCGGCCGTTCGAACCGCTCATCCACCGATTCCCTCTGCTTCCCGTCCGAGAGGACAAGGCTCACCATGTTCTGACCTTCTGGGTAGCGAGTACCGTCCGCCCTGACTAGATTGGTCAAGTCACGAGCCCGTTTGCCAATCGCGTTCTCTGCACTGACTGCCAGCAGGCGCGCCGCAGCAGGGTTGATGCTAATGATCCGGCCTTGAACGTCCAAGGCGAGAATTCCCTCCGCTGCTGCTTTGATGATCGACTCGCTCTGTTCGCTGAGCCGCATCAGATCATCCTGGCTGCCCCGGAGCGCGTCTTCCGTGCGCTTCAGGTCGCTGATGTCCGTTACCGTCCGGATAGCGAAGGCGAAACCGCCCTGGTCGTCCGCAACGCGAGAGGTGGTTTGGTGAGTCCAGACGGTTGAGCCGCCAGCTCTCGACATCGGGCGGTCGTGAACCATGAATCGGATGGAGCCATCGACCACGCTCGCGAAGAGGCCTTCTTGGCGGCGGGGTTGCGCGGGGGAGGTGAATTTCTGCACGTCATACCCACGCATCTCGTCGTCTGTTCGTCCAAGCATCTCTCTGAGTGTCTGGTTAACCAGGGTGACGTTACGGTCAGCGTCCAGGAGGGCGATACCGATGGGCGCTGAGTCGAACAACGACCGGAATCGCTCTTCGCTCGCGATCAGCGCTGCTCGGCTTTCCACTTCGGCAGTGACATCTCGATTGACGGTGAGCACTGCTGGGCGGCCCCGGTACACGATCCCTGTTAGCTTCTGCTCGATCAGCGCGATCGATCCATCCTGCCTACGGTGCCGTACCACGATGGGAGGGGCATCAAGGTGCGATTGACCCGCCGTCTGCATCTGGCAATCCTCTGGTACCAACGAGCTGAACGGCGCGCTCGACAGAGCGTCATCCTCGTCCCGATACCCGAACATCGTGACAAACTGGGGATTCACGAACGCCCGCTTGCCGTCCTGGATAATCGAAACGCTGTCACTCATGGTCTCGACGACAACCGAATACTGCTCGCGTGCCTTTGCCAGGCCGTCTCTCGCGACGCGCTCTTCGGTCACGTCTTGAACGAGCCGGAACGCGTAAGCGAAGGCACCATTCTCGTCTCGGACGGCGACCGTCGTAGTGTGCGCGAACACGACCGTGCCGTCCGGGCGTACGAACTCACGTTCGATATCCGAACGCTCGATATCCCCTGTCAGCAATCGACCGAAACCTCCCCCTCCAGAGCGTTTCGACCGATCTCGTTCAAAGTCGGACAGTCGCTTGCCGATGATCTGGGACTGGGGAATACCAAGCATCAAGGCCAGGGCATCGTTGGCTTCGTAGATACGTCGCTGCTCGTCCGAAATAGCTATGCCGATAGGCGCGTTTTGCACTAGTGCCCGATATCGCTCTTCCCGCTGATGCGCAGACCTATCCGTTTCCAGCTTGGCCGAAAGGTCGCGAAGGATCCCGGCATAGATCGTATTCCCATCGCCATCGGCCGCTTGGCTGACGGCGAGGTTCAATGGGAACGTTGTGCCGTCCTTGCGGCGGCCTTGAACATCACGTCCGATCCCGATGATCCGGGCTTCGCCCGTTCGCTGGTAGCGGCTGAGATACGAATCGTGCTCCGACCGCTCGGGTTCGCCCATCAGGATGGAAACGTTGCACCCAACAACTTCGTCGCGCGCGTACCCAAACATGGCGGAGGCCGCTCGGTTGAACGACAGGATCACGCCTTGCTCATCGATACTGATGATCCCATCGATAGTCGTTTCGAGTACGGCCTCGTGTAACGACTGGGGCAGGGGGCCATCGGCATTCGATAGTTCCGCCATCAGCGATACACCACTCCACGGCAACGCGCGCGCTCTACGATAACGCCTCTAGCGTAGCGCCCATCGACCGCGAGATGGCAAGTCATAGCCCGGGGAGGGCCTAGCTCTGGGGAGTGTTTGCTGTTCCGGGCGCAGGTGCAGCTTCAGGCTTGGGTTCTTTCTTGAGCGTCTCGGGGATACCAAAGAACACCACCGCAGCAGCGACCAGAGCGGTGACAGACAGGAAGGAGAAGGCCGCCGTGTAGCTGAACACGGAGACCAGGAATGTGAAGCTGACGGGAGACGCCAGCGACCCCGTCTGCGCGATCTGACGCGAGACGCCGAAGAACGCTCCTCGTGCGTGCGCTGGTGCAACATCGGTGCCCAGCGTCTGCATGTTGCCGGAGATCAAGCTGACGCAGAAATGTATAGCTATGAACGCCAGGATGAAAACGCTGGTGGATACTTCCAACGAATCAGTAAGTGCCAGGAACGCCATCGCCAGTCCAGACAACGTCAGTCCAGGAACGATCGTGAACTTACGCCCGAACCGATCCATGATGTACCCCGCTCCGAATACCACCGGTATGCCCACGAAAGACATGGCGCTGCGCAAGCCGCCGATCTCCAACTCTGACAGGCCGAAGCCGTAGGACGCGTAAACCACAATGACTCCGCCGCCGAAGATCCCGCCACGCGTGACGTTAGCCAAGAACTGAGCGAGGAACACTTGAGGGATAGGAGGGGTCAGGAGATCGGCCTTGCTGAGGCCACGTCGCGCCACAGTTGCCGATCCTCCACCAGACCCACTTGATCCCGGCGTTGACGGTGCCGCCTTCGTCAGCGTCTCCTTGACGATGAAGAAACTAGGCAGCACACCTAGCAACACGATCACAGCGTGGATGGCGAAGGGCAGCCAGAGGCCTACGGCCACCGATGCTGCTCCCCCGACGATGGGACCCGTGAGGTTCCCAACCTGCTGCACGCCGAACATGCTCGTGATCTGCTTGCCACGCTGCTGCGAGCTAGACGTGTCGGCAATGACGGTTAGTCGGCTCAGCATCCACATCTGTTCGCCGATACCACCGAAGAACCTGTACAGCAGGATCTCCATGAAGGAACCGTCCATAACGATCACGCGAACGATGAGCATCGAAGAGATGGAGACGAGGATCGGCCCTGCCAGCAGCATCTTGCGCCTGCCGATACGGTCGATCAGATAACCCGTCGGCAGGGGAGCTACAGCCGTGCCCAACTGCTGAAGGATGAACACCATCATCGCGGCGACCATGCCCTCGCCCAAGTCCTGGGTGAGCTTGGGTATCACGACCACGGTCGCACCCAGACCGAACCCGATGGAGATGGCCGGCAGGTGCATAGAAAGCAGCATCTGCTTGTCTATCCACCCCTTTTTCTGAGGAGCCTCGTCTGATCCGCTCGCCGGTGTCGTCATGGTGTGCCTCCCTGGCTCCTGATCCGCGTGGCTCGCATAGAGTCATCCCGCTCGCGCAGTGCACGATACACGCGCTCAGCCGTTAGCGGCAGTCCCAATGCGCGCAACCCACACGCATCGTCGATGGCATTCGCTATAGCGGCGGCCGCTGGGGTGCTAGCGTTTTCAGCGATGCCCTTCACCCCTAGTGGACCTGTGCCGTCGTCAGATTCGAGCAACACCGTCTGCAACTCGAACAAGTCGGCAAACGTCGGTATCTTGTAATCCGCGAAGGACAACGTCGTCACGCGCCCGTCATCGGGCTCCGTGAGCAACTCTTCCATGAGCGCATAGCCCATGCCCTGAACCGCCGCACCGTTGATCTGGCCCTGGTGCCCCTGTGGATTGAGGATCCGCCCCGTGTCGTGGGCCGTCGTCAGCTTCAGCAACCGCACCTGGCCCGTCTCCGTGTCCACGCTGACCTCGGCAACCTGCGTCGTGAACGCCGTGATGCCCGGAGCGGTATCGTCGTTCAACGTGGCGGATCCGACGACCGGCGCACCAGTGCGTTGCACCAACGCCGCCCACGGCTCGGTCTCGTCCGTGTCGGTGCGCCGTAGGTCATCGCCAGTGATGGCGATGCGGTCTTCGGGCCAGCCGAGCACGTCAGCGGCCAGCTTGGCCATCTCGCGCTCAGCGGCCGACGCAGCCTCGTGCGCCACGTGGCTGCCCACCCGCGTCCCACGTTGCGCCGACATACCGCTGTCGAAGTCGAACCCGTCCGTATCCAGCACGCGCACCGTCACCCGGCTCGTTGGCAGACCAAGGCGCTCAGCGACAACCTGCTGGAGGATCGTGTACGTCCCCGTGCCCTGCTCGAACACAGGCGTCGACAGCACAACCGTACCATCCGGGTTCAGGGCGACGGTGCCGCGCGTCTCGCCGCCTGACGCCTCTTGGTGTGCAAGCGAGATACCCCGACCGACGTGGCGTGGCTTAGGGCCACCGTAGCCGGAGGCCGCGATCGCCGCATCCAGCGTGTCGATGGCCTTGATCTCCCTGAAGCGCTCGCCAACGCTCGTCTCCTCGCCGTCGCGAACAACGTTGACGCGCCGCAAGTCGGCGGGATCCATGGCGATCGAGTGCGCCACGCAATCGATCTGGGACTCCATGGCGAATGTCGCCTGCTGTCTACCGGGGCCACGCATGTACCCACGAGGCACCTTGTTGGTGTAGACGTGCGACGAGGTCACGCGAACGTTGGGGATGTGGTACGTGCCGCCAGCGTTGGAGCCAGCGGGTACGAACCCAGCGGGGATGAAGCCTGC
Organism: Chloroflexota bacterium; assembly: GCA_027618515.1. Classification (GTDB taxonomy): domain Bacteria; phylum Chloroflexota; class Dehalococcoidia; order Lucifugimonadales; family Australimonadaceae; genus CALGTL01. The sequence goes on from JAQCEV010000009.1 coordinate 38,432, forward strand.
GTACGCACCGCTGTCGAACAGCATCTCCGCCTCGTGGGCGGTGATCGTACCGTCGTTCTTCACGCCGGTACGCATTCGGATGATGGCTGGATGACGTGGGTTGGCAGCGCCGAACTCCTCCGTGTAATCGAACACCATGCGCACTGGCCGACCGGCAGCTTTGGCCAGGTGGTAGCACAGCGGTATGTTGCGAGGCTGGCCCTTGCCACCGAAGTCGCCACCGATGGTCACGGGGTTGAAGCGCATCTCTTCGGGCTCTAAGCCCATGGTTCCTGCGATCTGGCGCCGACTGGGATACGGGGTCTTGTTGGACGCCCACACCTGCGTTCGGCCGTCCTCGTCCACGAGAACTATCCAGGCGTTGGGCTCCATGTAAGCCTGGTGCATCATCGATGTGGTGAACACGTTCTCGATGACCATGTGCGCCTCAGCGAACCCGACATCGACGTCACCCTTGCCCCAGTGATTCGTGACGAAACGGTTGGTCGGCGCGTCGAACGGTTTGGGCAATCCGCCGTAGGTGTGCATCTCCGGGTGCACAAGCGGAGCACCCTCTGCCAGCGCCTCTTCGGGGTCGAGGACAGCGGGAAGTGGCTCGTACTCAACCTCAATCAACGCCAGCGCGCGCTCGGCGGTCTCCTCGTCGATGGCCGCCACGGCGGCGACCTGCTCACCGATGAAACGCACGACATCTTGCGCGATGATCGGCAGATCCTTGATACGACGGCCTGAGAGGACACGCGGGACGTCGTCGCCTGTGATGACGGCATGCACACCAGGGAACGCTCGCGCTTTCGAGGTGTCAACCCGCTTGATGCGGGCGTGGGCGTGCGGGCTACGTAGCACCTTCGCCCACAGCGCGCCTTCTACGGCGACATCCGCCGTGTACTCGGCAGCGCCAGTGACTTTACCCACGCCATCAACCCGCGGAGTCGACGTGGTCGCGGGTTTCTCAGGGCTCGCCATCCACACACCTCATCGCAGCTTCCCCGCTCTCGGGCGCGACGGGCCAACCCTATCACCGAACGGCGCGGACATGCAGCAGACTCCTGGAAACGACGAGACGACAGGCAAGTCTCCTACCTATTGCCTCGTCTTTGTGACATCGAATCTCTACCAGCACTAAGCCAGGGGCTTCAGAGCGAACCGTCAGTCGTTGAACTCGTTATCGAACGCCGTGCTCCTAGCCGCCCGCTGAGCCAACTCATCGGGCTGGCCCTGATCCTGACGGAAGTACGCCGCATGTTCCCTATCCCGACGAACCATCCTCACCACTGAAACGGTCACCGGAATCGCCCAGGCGATGACGCCACCAAACACCAGCACCACGGACCACATGCCCTCTGCCCCGAAGGACAACACGAATGCAACTCCACCCCCTAGGAGTAGCAATGGCGCCCAGATCCATTTCATGACCACCAAACTCCGCCGCAATTTCCATATCGCATCATGATGCCCAGACTGAACCGCAGATGCAGGGCTGTCAATAGTGACGGGCTTCTCCTCGCGGTACCTCGCGTTGACACTCCGGTTGCCCCCAGCTATAACGCCCACGAGCCAGAGCACGAGATGCGAGGAACCATGCAAACGATCGCCGTCGACACCGGAGGAACGTTCACCGACATCGTCGTGCTGGACAGCGATACGGGCGACCTGCGGGTGCTGAAGCTTCCTTCGACTCCCGCTGACCCAGGTCAGGCGATCGCCGACGGCATCGCTGAACTGCTGGGGAGTGGAGTTGCGGTGGATCAGGTTGCCTCGCTTTCGCATGGCACGACTGTTGGCACCAACGCCCTGCTCACGGGGCGTGGCGCCAAGGTTGGCCTGTTCATCACCGAAGGATTCGGCGCGATCAACGATGTTTGGCATCTCGCGCCGCCGGAGGACACGAGCCGCACTCCCAGCCTTTACGAGGCGAAGAATGCACCGGTACAGCCTCGACTGAGGCGCGAAGCCAAGGAGCGAGTGAACCACCGAGGCGAAGTCCTCACGCCGCTGGACGAGGCAAGCGTGATGGAAGCCGTGCGCTCGCTGGTGAGCGCGGGGGTGGAATCGATAGCAGTGGTACTGCTGTTCTCGTTTCTGAACCCCGAACACGAGCAGCAGATCGCCGCGATCATCGCGCGCGAAGCACCAGGCGTGGGCGTATCGCTGTCGTCACGTGTACTGCCGCAGATGCGCGAGTTCCCCAGGCTCAGCACGACCGTCGCCAACGCGCGCATCGCTCCGATGATGGTGCGCTATCTAGAAGTGCTGGAGCAGCGGATCAGGAGTCAAGGCGTCGACAGCGAGGCGCTGTACGTCATGCAGAGCAACGGTGGCGTTGCGCGCATCAGCAGCGTGATGCCCATCACGACGGTGCTGTCGGGGCCGTGCGCTGGTGCGATCGCAGGCATCCAGGTTGCTGAAGCCGCAGGCTTCAAGAACGTGCTGTCGCTGGATATGGGCGGCACGAGCACCGACATTGCCATCGGCCAGGAAGGCCGCGTGCTGGAGACGACATCTGGCCGCATCGGTGACTGGGAGCTCGCGGTGCCCATGCTCATGATCAACACGATCGGCGCGGGCGGCGGAACGATGGCCAGCATAGACGGCGGAGGCGGTCTGCGCGTAGGGCCTGAGAGCGCAGGCGCGGATCCAGGCCCGGTTTGCTACGGCCAAGGTGGCACACAGCCAACCGTGACTGACGCCAACCTGGTGCTTGGATTCTTGAACCCAGACACCAAGCTCGCCGGTCGAGTGAGTCTCGATCGCGCCAAGGCGCTGGAGGCCATCGAAGGCCTGGGGAAACAGCTAGGGCTTGGCGCGCTGGCAACGGCAGAGGGGATAGTTAGGATCACCAACGCCAAGATGGAAGAGGGGATCAGGGCGGTCTCAACCGAGCAGGGCTACGACCTGCGCGAGTTCGCGCTGGTAGCTTTCGGTGGTGGCGGGCCTGTCCCGGCGGGGCGTCTCGCGGCTGACTTGCGCATGGCCAATATCGTGATCCCGCCCAGCCCTGGCGTGACATCGGCGCTCGGGCTGCTCATGGCCGACCCGCGACGTGACTACGTGACATCGCGCCTGCGCCTGGTGTCCGAACTCAAGGCCAGCGAGCTCACCACGCTGCTCGACGAGTTGCGCCAACGCGCCGAAGCCGAGTTCACCGCCGAGGGCTACGCGCTCAGTCAGTTGAACCTCGAGTTCGCCGTGGACATCCGCTATCTCGGCCAGGGCTACGAGCTGACCGTGCCTGTTGGCGACAGCAGTGCGGTGGCGGACGCCGATCTCGCCACGCTCCGCCAAATGTTCGACGAACTCCACGAACGGTCGTTCGGGCACAGCGCGCCGGACGAGGACACCGAGGCGGTCAACTATCGCCTGCGGGCCTCTGCGCTGGTCACCAAAGCGACGTTGCGCAAGCACCCGCAGGCGACAACGGACCTCAGCACGGCCAGCACGGGCCAGCGTGACGTCTGCTTCGACGCCAGCGTCGGCGTGACAGCTACGCCGATCTACGACCGCAGCCTGCTAGGGCCTGGCCACTCCATCCAAGGCCCGGCAATCATCGAACAGGTGGACTCGACGACCGTCGTCTATCCTCAGCAACGAGCAACCGTGGACGCCTACATGAATCTGGTTATTGGGAGCGAGTGATGAGCGATTGGGGGGCGGACAAGTACGGCGATCCGTGCCGTGAGTGTGGTTTCGTGTGGACGACCTCCCACGCTGAGACTCTCGCGTTGCTCGCGAGCATCCCCGCGCGATTCCGTGAAGCGCTTGGCGACCACGATGCGAGCGCTCGCCACCCGGATCTCACCTGGTCCGCAGGCGCGTACGTGGCTCACGTCGGCGACAACCTACACATCTTCGCTGAACGTATCGCCGCGCTCGACCTGGGCGCCTACGGGGACACCGTTCCCTACGACCCCGACCAACTCGCCGAGGCTCGGCAGTACGAGCACATTCCGATCCTGGGCGCGCTCTGGTCGCTCGATCACGCAATGGCCGACATGATCGAAGCCGTCGAGCACTCAGCAGGCAAAGAGATCACCATGATCATCGACGACCGTGGGCCGCAAAACATCACGGACATCATCCGCACCACAACCCACGACGCATTCCACCACGTGTGGGACGTCCAACGTACCCTTCAAACAGTTGGCGGATCAGCGGGCGAGTCAGCCAAGGCGTAGGAGCAGCAGATGGCACACGTAGACCCCATCACCTATCAGGTACTGAGAGCACGACTCGATGGCATCGTGCGCGAGATGGAGAAGGCGGTGTTCCGCACGGGGTTCTCCACGATCGTTCGCGAATCCCACGACTTCAGCTGTGGCGTGCTGGACGCGCAGGGTCGGCTGGTCGGCCAGTCGAGCCACCCCACGCACATGGCCGCGTACCCCGAATCGATCGCAGGTTTGCTCCAGTTCTACTCGATCGATGACATGCGCGAAGGCGACGCCTTCCTGTGCAATCACCCGTACTACAGCGGCTGTCCCCACGCCAACGACATGGTGGTGATGACGCCGATCTTTCACGAGGGCAAGCATGTGGCGTACGCGGCCAGCATGGGGCACACGCCAGACATCGGTGGCGTCGCGGCGGGGAGTCGTAACGCGACGGCCCGCGACATTTTCGGCGAGGGTTTGCAGATAGCGCCGGTACGTTTCATGCGCGACTACAAGCTCGTTCAGGACACGGTATCGTTCGTGCGCGCCAACAGCCGCACGCCTGACATGATGATCGGCGACCTCAATGCCAAGGCTGGCGTCTGCTTCAGCATCGGCGAGGCCCGCGTGAAGGACGCCATCGCGTCCTACGGCATCGACACGATGCTTCAGATGTTCGAGGACTTGGTGGAGCACACGGGCGCTCAAGCACACAAGCTCATCGCCACCTGGAAAGACGGCGTAGCCGAGTCCGAAACATGGGTCGACGACCCGTCGAACCCCGACAAGCCGATCAGGCTCCACGTCGCGGTCATCAAAGAGGGCGACCGCCTAGTGCTGGACTTCACGCAAACCGGCGACCAGGCCACCGCACCGATCAACGTCCGACCACCATTCGTGCGTGGGCTGGCCTACAACGGCATGATCGCCCTCACCGACCCCTACCTGCCCATCAACCACGGCCTGTTCGAAGCCATCGAATGCCGCTTCCGCAAAGGCAGCCTCATCGACCCTGAATTCCCCGGCCCCGTGGGTTTCTACTCGAAGACCGTGTCTATCGTTGAAAGCGTCATCATGGCAGCGCTCGCCCAAGCGGCCGGCCAGCCATCACTCGCCCACAACTCCACGCAGAGCTCCATCGTCATCGGCTACCAGGGCGACGGTGATCGGCAGTACGTGCAGTACGAGCTGATGTACGCGGGTGCTCGCGCGTGGGACGGCGGCGATGGCCACAGCGGCGTGGGCGCTCGCGCGACGGGCGGGCGCTTCACCAGCGTGGAGATCATCGAGTCGGAATTCCCCGTGCAGATGACCAAGTTCGAGATCCTGCCGGACACCGGCGGCGACGGCAAGTCGCGCGGTGGCCCGGGATACGTCCGCGAGTACAAGGTGGACTCCAGCAGCAGGTTGTCTGGTGGAGCAGCCAAGCGCCAGGCGTCGGGCGTCGAAGGTGGCCACGACGGAAGCACCGCCTACGTGGTCGTTCACCCCGGCAACGACCGTGAAGCATCCCACCCCGGCATCGCGTCCAACATCGGCCTGCAACCTGGCGAGATTTTCCGCATCGAAACCGGCGGTGGTGGTGGCGTGGGCGACCCGCGCGACCGCGACAGGGCGCTGGTCGTGGGCGACCTTCAAGACGGCGTCATCACCCGTGCCAAGGCACGCGACGTCTACGGCATGACGGACGCAGAGATAGACCAGTTCCTGGCGGCAGCGGCCAAGTAGTCCGAAACGAGGAGTGCAGAGGGGCAACGCCCCTTTGCCGGGGGCCAGGGGGGTGTCCCCCTGTCGCCCCTTTTAGAACCCCCTTCCTGGCAGGAAGGGGGCAGGGGGATGGTTGAAACGCCAGACTACGCACCCAGGTAGTCACAGTTAAGAGCTAGCAGCTACGGAGGCACACCATGACCATGCAAGCCGAGTTCACAGACGAGAACAACAAGCTGATCGCGGCGCCAAGCCCACGTTGGATGCACAGCCCCAAGCGCATCCGCGTCATCTTCGGCGGCGTAGCCGTGGCCGACAGCACCAATGCCTACCTGCTCCGCGAGGGCGGCCCACCTGCCTACTACTTCCCCGAGGCAGACGTCCGAATGGATCTGCTGACGCCCACCGCCACGGTCAAGAATTCACCCATCAGGTGCGACGCGTCCTACTGTTCGCTGACCGTCGGCGAACGAACGGCTGAGGACGCCGTTTGGACGTTCAAGGAGCCGGTCGCGACAGCCAGCTTCTTGAAGGGCTACTTGGCCTTCGACTGGCCAAAGATGGACGCCTGGTTCGAGGAACGTGAAGAGGTGTTCGTCCACGCTCGTGACCCCTTCAAGCGGATCGACACCGTGAAGACCGACCGCAAGATCCAGGTCGTCGTGGGCGGCGAAACGGTCGCCGAAACGACGGAGTCCGTCATGCTACTGGAGCCTGGCCACCCCATGCGTTACTACCTCCCCATGGCCGACGTTCGCCTCGACCTCCTCACGCCTAGCGCGACTGAGAGTCGATGCGCCTACAAGGGCACCGCCGACTACCACTCAGTCGTCGTCAACGGCCAGACGCTGGAAGACGCGGCTTGGATGTACCGCTACCCGACGCCAGAAGCGTCCAAGGTCGTTGGCATGCTCTGCTTCTTCAACGAACGCGTCGACGCCATTTACGTGGACGGAGTCGAACTCCCCAAGCCCGTCACCAACTGGCGTCGCTAGGCAGGGCGCGCTCTGCACCCACTTGCTGCCGCTTGGCTGAGGCAACATGATTCGCTCGGTTCTCGCATGGAGGCTCAATGGCTCGTTTCTACCTGGTACGACATGGGCACACCGAATGGACCCGCGAGAAGCGATTGCAGGGGCAGACCGACGTACCTCTATCCCAGGAGGGCTTGGATCAAGCGCAAGCTGCTGCGAGTCACCTCGCTGAAACGCGCTTCAACGCGGCCTACACCAGCGATCTCTCGCGAGCGTTGGTGACCGCAGAGCTAATGCTGGCTGAGCAACCCGAACACGCCCCTGAACTGATCATCAACCGTGACCTGCGAGAGATATCCGACGGCACATACGAAGGCTGGTTGTTCATCCGGGCAGTGGCCAAGGATCCACGTCTCGTCGAACGGACGCAAGATGGGCTGCCCGTGCCTGATTTCACGCCGCCCGAAGGCGAGAGCATCCGGCAACTCTACGTCCGACAACAAGCTGTCGCCTCGCTTCTACGGCGCCATCGTCCGGACGACCACGTGCTGGTGGTAAGGCATGGCTGGGCTTTGCGCACGCTAGCCGCTGCGCTTCTCGGCGAAGGGGCTGAGGGGTTCTGGAATCGCCAGGGCCCCCTGCCCTGCAGTGTCTCCATCCTTGACGACCAGCAAGGGACAGCTTCGGTCGTCGCGTGGGGCGATACGGCCCACCTGGCGGGGGTCGAATGATCCCCTAGTACCGATTTCAGCCCTTCTCTGCCCAGGCAAAGCAAAGCACGGGGTAGTCCAGTCGACCCGGATATTCGCATCGCGTTGATCTAGGGCGTGCAGATGCGGGCCTCTGCCGGGGTATGGCAGTGTCTCCAACTTGTCCCCGGTCCATACACCTGGCTATGGAGGGCCAAGGAAACACGGTCTGCCGCGCCTCTCGCGTAAAGATGCAAGTAGACACGCAGGGGAGGGGGCGAGGGGACAATCACGTTCATTCTTTGCAAAGAGCGCACTGGGGGTTTTCGTCTATCATCGGCGGTATGAGTACGGCTGAACGGGTGGCTTCCGGTATGACGGCTGCTGAGCGGCGCATCGTGGGTTTCACGAGTGTGGCGCACGGGCTGAATCATGCGGTGGAGTTGGTGTACGGGGCGGTTCTGTTCGTGATCGCGGTCGAGTTCGACGTGCGGTTGGCGTTGTTGGGTGCGGTGGCGAATGCGTCCGCGCTGGCTTACGCGGTGATGGCGCTGCCAGCGGGCCCGGCTGCTGACCGTTTGGGGTCCAAGCGGATGGTGTCGATCTCCATGGGTGGTGCGGGGGCGACAGCGCTCCTGGCGGCGGCGTCGCCGAACGTGACGGTGTTAGCAATCGCGCTGGTGATCATGGGTCTGCTGGGTGGGCTCTACCACCCGGCGGGGCTGTCGCTCATCACGCGAGGGGTGCGTCAACGAGCGCGGGCGTTGGGCATCCACGGCGCAGGCGGGAACATCGGCACGGCACTCGCGCCACTGATCGCCGGAGGCCTCGCGGGCATCTGGAGTTGGCGAGCGTCGTTCGTCTTTTTCGCGATCATCGCCATCACGGTCGCAGCGGTTACCTACCGCTCAACCGTTGGTGAGCCTGATCCAGACGCAGTTCGGTCGTCCAATCCATCGAGTCCCACGTTGCTGGTGCCGCTGGCGCTGATGTTCGTGATCAATGCAGGATTCGGGTTCATCTTCAGGGGGCTGACGACGTTCCTGCCCCTACACCTGAGTACCAACCTGGGATTCGAGATCGGGGGTTTCGAACCGGTGGTCGTGGGTGGTGCGTTCGCGACGTTCGCTTTGCTGTTCGGGGTGGCGGGCCAGTATTTGGGCGGAGAACTCGGGGAGCGGGTTCGGAGGCACCGTCTGCTGTTGCCACTGGCGACGCTTACGATCCCTGCCCTGCTGTTGATGGCAGCTTCCACGGGGTGGCTGCTGTTGGCAGCCGCGGCTATCTTCGTTTTCTTCAATTTCATGGCTCAGCCGACGGCGGTCGCGATGATTTCGGATTTCGCGGCGGAGCAATCGCACGGTCGGGTCTACGGGCTGACATCGCTGACGGGGTTCGGCATAGGCTCGTTCGCAGGGATCAGCGGCGGGCTTATCGCGGATAGCACGGGAGTCGAGTGGGTGTTCGTGATGCTGGCTGGTGCGGCCTTGGTGATCACAGTGACGGCGGCTGCGGTTTTCGCGTGGCAGGAGTTTGGGCGGACGCCGGATCGGTAGGACACGCTCGCGCGGGACGACACGCGGGCGTGCAGGGAGCCTGTCGCTCCCCCCTTCTAACTCCGAACCTAATCGGCAGGCGGTGTAGGATCGGCCACGTGCTCCTGAGTGGCTCATGAAACAGCCGCGTCGCGACGCCATGTGGCCTCAAGCGACGTCGCCACCTGGCTGAGCTCCGCCGCAAGACCCGAAAGCGTGGGAATCGTGGAGCGGACTCCGTCATGCAAGTCTGATCTTGCGTGCAAGTTGTCTTGGAAAAGCTTGTTGAGAGCGTGGAGTTCACGAGAGTTGCTTTGGATCCGCTCCAGGTCGTTTTTCTTCTGTTTTTCCAAAGCGATCATGGCGGAGATGTCCTCCTTGAAGGCTACGTAGTACTGGATGGTTCCGTCTTCACCGGTGATAGGCGTGATGGTTTGGGACTCGTTGTATAAGGTTCCATCTTTCCGTTTGTTGATCAGGGTGCCTCGCCACGTCAGACCGCTTGAAATGGTTTGCCATATCTCGCGGTACTCTTCATCAGCGTGCTCTCCAGACTTGAGCACGCTGATGTTTTGCCCGATGAGGTCTGCCAGGCGGTATCCGGTCAATCGCAGGAACGCAGGATTGACCCATTCGATCCTTCCGGCTGGGTCAGTGATCGTGGCACCGATCGGCGTGGAATCGAGTGCTGCGAAAAGAATGTGCGGAGGGAAGGAATAGTCGTTCATGTTGCAGTTCCTTAGTCGCCAAGGCGGGTACAGTGACAGAGGTCGTTCCGAGTCACGTGTATCTGGGCCGAATATAGCCGAAGCAAAGAGTCCGAGCTAGGAGTCTGCATGCACTTCGTTCGGCTTTTCCCGTGAGGCGCGTTGGTCGGCTGCCGGTTTCGTTGACCCGTTATCGCTGTTAGGTGCCCGGCCGAGCTACTAGCGATTTGCTTTTCCAGGCAAACGAGATACTTTGCATTGGAACCCTGCCGTAGATGGAGTTTGTGATGTACGCGAAACTCTCGCGATTGAAGATGTACTACGAGGAGTACGGCGACTCAAGCCAGCCTCCGGTGGTGCTGCTGCACGGCGGGATGAGTGGAGCCCAGACATGGGAGCAGCAGATCGATCCGCTAAGCGCGCGGTATCGCGTCCTGATACCGGAACAACAGGGGCACGCGCATACGTCCGACGTCGCAGGGCCGCTGACGTATCAGGCCATGGCCAACGATACGGTCGAGTTCATCGAACGGGTCGCCGGGCAACCAGCCCACGTCGTGGGGCATAGCGATGGCGGGATACTCGGCCTGTTCATAGCGCTGCAGCGCCCAGACCTGCTAAGTCGAGCGGTGGTGATCGGCGCTAACTTTCATAAGGACGGGTTGTTCTGGCCCGCGCTCGCTGACGCTGACCCCGATGATGAGGATTTCGCGAAGAGCAGGGAGCGCTACGCTGCGCTATCCCCAGAGGGAGAGGCCCACTGGCCGGTGATTTTCGGGAAGACGCAGCAGATGTGGCTGACAGAGCCGACGTTGACTCGGGCCGAGATAACGACGATCACGGCTCCGGTACTCGTGATGGTCGGGGACGACGATGTGATTTCGCACTCCCATAGCGTGGAGCTCTATGAAGCGTTGGCCGAGGGGCAGATGGCGATGATTCCGGGGACGTCGCACGGCGTGAAGAAGGAGAAGCCAGAGATCGTGAATCGATTGATCCTGGATTTCCTGGCGGCTGAGGTGATGCCGTCTGCGTTGAAGTCGGTGCGGGCCCCGGGCTCGATTCTAGGCAAAACGTGTAGCTAGTCGGGGCGAGCCCTCGGATCTCTTGGCTTCGCCGCTAGGACTAAAGGTCGCTAGGCGCTCCGGGTATGGCTGGAGATCGCGGTTGAGGGTGAGCCGGGATTGCCCGGGCTCGTTCGTAGGCAAAACGTGGAGCTAGTCGGGGCGAGCCCTCGGATCTCTTGGCTTCGCCGCTAGGACTAAAGGTCGCTAGGCGCTCCGGG
>JAQCEV010000093.1 GCA_027618515.1 Chloroflexota bacterium
CTACCGAACCAGCGTAGATGTTCCCACCCGCCCGGATGCCCCATACGCTGCTTGCGCAGGGCTGATCGCGGGAGTCGAGGTGTGGGCTACACGCGTATGTGTTGCGTATTGTTCCGACCTGTTCCATTTGCCGTTGAGCCCCACCGCGTCGAGGTGAGGCTCAGCAAGGGGTGCTGAGGTACCGGTGACGAGCGTGGATACAGGATAGAGAGAGTGTGACGAACGCGCTACGGCCAAATGTCACTGAGATGACGCTTGCGTGTAAGCACACGACTGGCGTGTGGGATCAGCCGACGATGCGGTGGGAGCCTGCGTAGACGTTGAAGCGGTCAGGTTTGGTGAATCCGATCAGCGTAAGACCGAATTCTTGGGCCAGTTCGACCGCCAGACTTGATGGCGCACCCACTGCGACGACCACCGCGATCCCGGCGGCGAGCGATTTCTGCATGAGCTCCCAGCTCGCGCGTCCGCTGACGACGATGACGTGCTGCGACAGTGGTAGGTCGCCTGCCATGGCATGCTGGCCAACCACTTTGTCGAGAGCGTTGTGTCGGCCCACGTCCTCCCGCATCGTCAGCAGATCGCCGTCGGGCGTGAAGAGGCCCGACGCGTGCAGACCGCCGGTCTGCTGGAACACCGACTGAGCCGCCCTCAACCGATCCGGTAGCTGCTGGATCACGCTGGCCTTGATCTTCGGCGAGATGCCGACGGTCGCTGCTCCGAACGTGCGCAGCGCTTCCAGCGACGCCTTGCCGCACACGCCGCACGACGACGTTGCGTAGAAGTTGCGCTGGAGCAGAGTTGGGTCGAAACCCGCGCTGGGAGCGAGTGTGACGTTCACGATGTTGAATTGCTGAATCTCGTCTGGGTCGGGACAGTAGGAAACGTCCACCACATCCTGGCGACCGGCAATCAGCCCCTCGGCCAGCATGAAACCCACTGCCAACTCGAAATCGTGGCCCGGCGTGCGCATCGTGACGGCCACACTGTGCGTCGTCGCGTCAGGCGTCACCGCTCGAATCTCCATCGGCTCCTCGGATGCCACCAAGTCACGCTCGTCGGACGGCACACCGTCGACGTAGCGGCGGATCACCACCGGGGTCATGCTGCGGTCTTTCATGGCTGTTGCCTCCGCAGGCGATGATAGAGGATACGCGACGCTTGGAGAGGTCTGGCGACGGTATCCGCTGGCGAGCGGATGTCGCTAGGCGTGCGCCGTGTAGTTCGATTAGGCGGAACTACACGGCGCGATACCGTCACTGGGAGTGGGCTAAGGGCCTACGCGTTCGCGCGACCAAGCTTCACTTCGTGGGGTTGAAAAACTTCACGGTTCCCTTGGCCATGTACTCGATTGGGTCACCCGGCGGACTGATCGCGTCGCCGACGGCCTTTAGCGCAGTAGCAACCGCTGTGGGATCGGAAGGGTTTGTAAGTGGGCCGCTCAGAGACAGGGAAACCATCTCCGTGTCGAATCTGGAGGTACCTGTCGAATCCACCGATAGTTCATAGCTGATGTCGAAGAACGAATCCACGTTGAATCCGGTGGCTGTGACCCCGTCCAATCCGCTCGACCCGATGTTCGCGGCGTACGTGATGTCAAAGAACGAGTCCACGATGAAACCCGAACTCGCGGGGTCTATCTTGCCGAGACGTGCGATCACACTCTCGGGCGACTGACCGATAACCATGAGGTCAATCTGGACATCCGCTTTCGCTTGGGGGGCTGCCTGAACATTAGGTTGGTACATGGCGAATACTGCTGCCGCAGCGGCGGCGAGCAAAATCGCGATCGACACGACTATGGCTCTCTGGCTGGTGGTCTGCATCGTACAACTCCTCTGAATGATTCTTGGCTACGCTGAGGTTGCCACATCTCACGAGGTAACACCTCACCCCAAAGGGTGAGGACTCGCGTGGAGGGCGAGCGCGTACCGTAGGAGTTATTTCGTAGTGCACCACTCGTGGGTGCAGGCTGGGGCGTCTGCCGCGAGGCAGGTTGACCCCCACAGCCCCTACGCCCGCTCCACTGTCACGGTCGTGTGGTAGTCGGGGATGCCGCAGACGGGGTCTGTCGCACCACGACGTAGGAGGGCGTTGCCCTCTGGCCAGTGGACTTGGACGTTGCGTCGCTTGATGGCGGCTGGTTTGTAGCGTCCGGCCAGCTCGCCCGCGTCGGAGCGCAGGACGATGGCGTCGCCTTCGCTGAGGCCAAGAGCGTCGCCGTCGTCTTTGCTGATCAGGACGTCTGCACGGCGAGCGCCGGTGAGTGGGTCGCGGTCGGCTTGGATCATGCTGTTGAACTGGCGGCCACGACGGCACGCCATGAGGAACTGGCCCTCGGGGATCAGCACCTCAGGCGGCGTCAGATTGGCGAAGTGCGCCAGGCCGTCGGGCGTCCCGAACGCGCCGTCCTTGCACAACGTGCGCCCACCCCACTGGATGGCATCGCCCTTCTTGCGTAGGCCTTCGATGCCTGCGTAGAGCGGCACGACCTTCGCGATCTCGTTGCGGATCGCCTGGCTGTCGTTGAAGTGCATGAGGTTCGCGTCGTCAGGCCGCACGCGCTTGGCGAGCTCAATGAAGATGTCGAACTCTGCGCGAGCCTCGCCGACACGTCGGCCAGGGATCTCGGGGCTGAAGTAGATGCGTCGCTCGGTGGATGTCTCCGTGCCACCGCCGCGCTGCTCGTAACGGGTCGCGGCAGGCAGCAGCACCACGGTGTCGGCGGGCTCCACCAGCATCTGCGAACTGAGCACGATATCTTGGTGCACCCGTAGGGGCACGCGCTCCAGGGCCTCATTGACGAAGCGCGGCTCCGGCAGCGTTTCCAGGAAGTTGCCGCCGACCGAGTACAGGATGTCGATCTCGCCCGCGTGGGCGGCGTCGATGCTCTCGACGGCGGTGAGGCCACGCTCTGCGGGCACGTCGAATCCCCATAGATCGCGCATGTGCTCCGCTGCGCCGGGGGCATCGACGGCGGCGCCACCGGGGAACTGCCACGGCACTGCGCCAACCTCGGCGGAACCCTGCACGCCGGAGTGCCCACGTATCGGCATCAGCCCACTGCCGTCGCGACCGACGAACCCCCGCGACAACGCGACGTTGACCAACGCCTCCACGTTCTGCACGCCGAATCGGTGTTGCGTGATGCCCATGCTCCACACGAACACGGCCTTCTTCGCGTTCGCTAACATGCGCGCGAACGCGAGCATCTCATCACGCGTGGAGCCGGAGTAGGCCTCCAGCATCTCCCAGTCCTGGGTGTCCAGCGAGGCTTTTAGCGCATCCACGTCAGCCGTGTGTGTCTTGATGAACTCGTCGTCGGCCCAGCCGTTGGCGAACAGGTGCTTCAGCGTGCCATTCAGGAACGCGATATCGCCGCCGATGTGGACGTCGAAGAAGCGGTCGGTGATCTTCGTGCCGAACAACGCGCTCTCGGCTAACGACGGGATCCAGTAGCGGTCGAGGCCCGGTTCGCGGAACGGGTTGATCGTGACGACCTTCGCTCCGTTGCGCTTGGCGTGGTAGATGTACTTGGTGGTGACAGGCTGGGTGTTGGGGGTGTCGCTGCCGATGAACACCAGCAGGTCGCTCTCCAGCCAGTCCACGTACGAGCAAGTGGACGCCGCGACGCCGAGCGTCTCTTTCAGGCCGGTCGTGCTTGGCGCGTGGCAGATGCGCGAGGAGTTGTCGACGTTGTTCGTGCCCATGAAGCGCGCGGCCTTCTGAGCGACGTAGTACGCCTCGTTGGTTAGCCCACGCGACGTCAGGTAGATAGACATGCGCTTGGGGTCGGTCTCGCGGATGCGACCAGCGACCAGGTCGAGGGCGTCGTCCCACGACACGCGGGAGAACCCCTTGTCGCCCTTGCGACGAACCATGGGGTAGGGCAGGCGGCCCAGCGCGCGCAGCTTGCCTGACGTTAGCTTCGAGAGTTCGCTTACGTCGTGTAGGACTGACGGGTCGAGAGCGTCAGCGGTGTTCATCTCTAGGAGCGCGGTGCGCACCGTGCAGAGGTGGAACCCCTTCAACGTGAAATCGCGTACGCCCGTCGTGCCCAGCGCACAGCCGTCGCACACGCCGTTCTTCAGGATGCGCCACGCGAACGGCAGTTGGCGTCGATTGCGCCAAGCGTGGATCGCCATGTCCTTATAGTGGTTCGGCTTGATCGACCCGATGCCGTTGGGGGATAGGCCGACCCACCGAGATGGGCTCCAGTGCCAGATGGCCACGAGGAATCTCCTGCGAGCGCGTGCTGGGAGAAGGATACACCCGAGGCCTAGGGGGCGATTGCGCGCCGCCCCTGGCTGGAGTAGGCTCGCGGCAATATCGCGGGCATAGCGAAAGGGGAGACTCCATGGTTATGAAGGGCACGGACATGAAGGTCGCGGAGACGCCGTCAGCTGGTCTGACCGATTTCCGCATCCCGGATGCTTATGAAGACTGGTTGGACAAAGAGGGAGTCCTCGTTCACAAGACCTACTACATCCCCAACATGTGGGAGATCGAAGTCGGACCGTGGGAGCGCAAGGGCGGCAAGGGCGCGGTCGTGCGGATCGACAATGCGCACCTGCGGAACGACATGCACGTGGTGGACATCGACCCCGGCGGCAAGTCTGAGCCGGAACATCACATGTACGAGATCAGCTTCTACATCGTGGAAGGCCGTGGCGCGACCACGGTATGGACCAACGACGACAACAAGCAGACGTTCGAGTGGGGCGCAGGCGCGCTGTTCACGGTGCCTCTCAATGCCTGGTACCAGCACTTCAACGGTACGGGTAGCGAGAAGGTGCGGTACATCGCCACGACGAACGCTCCGCCGATGATGCGGTTGTTCAGGGACGAGAACTTCATGTTCAACTGCCCGACGATGTTCGACTCCCGCTACACCGGCGACGAGAACCACTTCAACGGTGGCACGCTCTACAACAAGCGGGTCTGGGACACGAATTTCATCCCCAACGCGCCCGACATGGCGCTCTACGGCTGGAAGGAGCGTGGCGCTGGCGGCATCAACGTGAGCCTGCGCATGGGCAAGAACGACATGGGAAATCACATCTCGGAGTTCCCCATCGGCACGTACAAGAAGGCGCACCGGCACGGGCCTGGCGCGCACTTGGTGTTGCTAAGCGGCGACTCAGGCTTCTCGCTTCTGTGGACGAAGCCGGATCGGTCCGACATGATCAAGTGCGACTGGCAGGTGGGGACGATCGTGACCGTTCCGGCGGACGACACTACCCACCAACACTTCAACTCCGGCACGACGCGCGCTCGTTACATGGCGCTCCGCGATGGCCCAGGTGGGTTCGTGGCACCGAACGCGAACCGTGGCGGCGACGTGAGCATGAAGGACGGCGGCTGGCAGGTGGAGTACGAGGACGAAGCTCGTGAGATCCACGAGATCTTCGAGGCTGAGCTGGCCAAGAAGGGCGTGGAGTGCAACATGAAGGCGTTCATCCCGTACTGCACCGGTTCTGCGGGTGTGACTGAGGAGCGCTTCGCGTAAGGGCCCCGGGCTCGATTGGGGGCGTTAGGCCGTGCAAGTCGGGGCGAGCCCTCGGAACTCATGGACTTCGTCCGTCGGACTAAAGGTCGCTCGGCGCTCCGGGGACGGGCGCTGGGGGGCTTTACCCGATCAATCCTCCAGGGTCGCGCTCGTCGAGGATGGCCTCCATGCGCTCGCGGACGAAGACCTTCTGGTCGGGGTCGGTGAGGATGTAGAAGCGCTGCTCGTCGATGGCACGGAAGACGATGTCGGCGGCTTGCGTTGGCGAGATGCCATTGCCGGTGCCGCTGGCTAGCCAGGCCTTGAAACCGTCGCTCTGGATGTCGTCGTCGGGTGCGTTCGTGAGCGAGGCCGGGCGATTGCGTTTGGATGTCTGGATGCCGGTGTTCACCAGGCCAGGGCAGAGCACGGAGACGTTGACTCGCCCGTTGGATTCTTGCGCTAGCTCGTGGTGCAGTATCTCGGAGATCGTGACGACACCGTGCTTGGACACGGCGTAGGCACCACGCCAAGGCGACGACGTGAGCCCGGCGATGGACGCCGTGTTGACGATGTGGGAGTCGGCGTCCTGCTCCAGCATGATCGGGACGAATATCCGCAGGCCGTTGATGACGCCGTAGAGGTTCACGCCGAGCACCCAGTCCCAGTCGGCTTGCGTGTGCTTCCAGATGGTCTTGCCTGGCGAGCCCACGCCAGCGTTGTTGCACAGCAAGTGCACCGCGCCAAAGCGATCCAACGCCTGCTGTGCGAGCGCCTCCACGCTGGCTCCTTGCGAAACGTCCGTGCGCACGGCGAGTACGTTGGCGCCGATGTCTTCGAGCATCGCGGCGGTCTGCGTCAGGGGCTCCTCCTCGACATCTGCCAGGACGACGTTCATGCCCTCGCGAGCGGCGCGCTCGGCGAGCCCGCGCCCGATGCCGCTGGCTGCACCCGTGATGACGGCCGTTCTGCCTCGTAGGTCTTTCATGGGGCCTCCTGATTCGTGGGCAACGATATCAGTCCCGCTAGGTGGGCCTGTGCCAAGAAGACGTTTCGGCCATCCACCGTACCCCTCCCAGATAATCTGCTCCACAGCAACGTGGAGGCTCGCCTTGGCCCGACGACTCAGCGATAACAGCAAAGTGCGCTTGCGGGCAGGCGTGATCGCCGGATCGATCGCGGCGGTCGTAGGCTCGCTTGCCAACCTGCCGCTTGAAGCCCCCACGGACACGCTATTCAACGCTGCCACAGTCACGGCCGCATCGCTGCTGGCTGGCACCCTCGCTGGCCTGCTGTGGCTTTGGCTAGCGTCGAACCCGTATGGCCCCATCGTCTTCTGCGCATCGTTGGCCGTTGCGTTCGCCGTCGTTGCTGCGGCCGCAATCGCGCTTGACGGGCAAGTCGACCGTGCCGCGTCGTACTTGGTGCCATTGGCCGCCATCGTGCTGGGCATCGTTGGCGCGGCTACGCCGTTGTTAGCGCGAGCGCTCCACAACGCGCCCGCGTGGATCGTCGCAGCCGCGCTGGCCGTCGCGGTCATCGTCGGCGGTAGCCTTGCCACCCAGGGTGACGCCGAGAGCGGAACGCTCACGCTCCCCCCACGTTCGTCGACCAAAGACGTGATCCGTTGAGGAGTTGGATAGTGAGTCAACGTTGCTTCTCGATCATCGCCGCCACGCTTCTGGCGCTCGCACTGGCTGCGTGTGGCTCTGCGGCTACGCCTGAGCCCACGGCAACCCCCAGCCTTACGCCCGCCCCGCCAACAGGCCTGGTTGTCACCGCGACCCCGTCGGCGCCTGTTTCGAAGCCTCCGCCGACTCAGACCTCCCCACCGACGCCAGACGCCGCGCCTCGCCAGGCAGGCGACTACGCTGGTATCGAGTTCACCTTCACCGTGGGTGAGGAACTCACAACGCTACCGCTCCCCAACGACGCCGTGCTCCGCACCACCAGCCTGAGTGGCGACGTCTCCCTAGACGGCGGCGTTTCCACCATCACCGTCGACCTGCACAGCTTGCGCAGTGACCAGACGTTCCGTGATCGGTACGTTCAGCGCACCATGTTCCCCAACCATCGATTCGCCACGCTGACCATCCCGACCGTGCTCCCGTTGCCCGACGGCTTCGTCGATGGCGACGAAGCCTCGGCGGAGGTCGCAGGCACGCTGAACGTCAAAAGGGTGGACGTCCCGGTCACCTTCGACGTGGTCGCACGCGACGATGGCCACTCCGTGTTCATCTTGGCAAAGACCACCGTAACGTGGGACCAGCTCCAGATGCCTGCGCCCACCGCCCGGTCGGTCGTCAGCATTGAGGATGACGTCAAAGTGGAGGTGTTGCTGGCCGTCCGGCCCTGAGTGGGCTTGGCAAAGCTGCCAGACTGGCGCATAGTGCCGCCAATCAGTTGCGCAACCAGTGCAGGAGGCATGCCATGGCCCGGATCAGTCACATCGCGATCGCCGTCAGCGACCCAGAAGCCGCCAGGGATTTCTACGTCAACGGCTTGGGCCTGGAGGTCGTCGGGGAACTCGATTCGCCGACAGCCCTGGGCTACTACTTGAGCGATGGCCACGTGAATCTGGCCTTGCTCAAGTTCAAGTCCGACGAGCCTGCCATGACAGAGGGCGCTCCCAGGCACGCGGGCATCCACCACTTCGGCGTCAAGGTCGAGAACATGGAGGAAGCTCGCGCGCAGATCGAGGCTGCTGGCGCTGTCCACCGACCCTACGAGGGCGTCGAGGAGATGGAAAAGCGGGGCAACGTCGAGATCAAGTTCTACGGCCCCGACGGCGTCACCGTTGATCTGTCCGAGGACGGCTGGGCAGGCACGATCTCGATGTGAACGCCTGTAGGCCGGTTCACGTGCCTGGTCGCCAGTCGTACCATGACGCTGTCGTAGCCGAGCGACGCGCGCATAGTCTTACGCGAGAGGGAGACAGCCATGCTTTCAGTTGAAGAAACCGATCTGCTGCGTAGGGTTGGCAAAGGCACGCCTATGGGCGAGTTGATGCGACGCTACTGGCTACCCGTGGCATACGGCCCAGAGCTGCCGCGTGACGGTCAGCCCATGCGCGTGCGCGTGCTCGGCGAGGACCTGCTGGGCTGGCGTGACTCCAACGGCGTACCGTCGTTCGTCGAGGAGCGCTGCCCCCACCGGGGTGCCAGCCTCTACTTCGGTCGCAACGAAGAGGCCGGCTTGAGGTGCGTCTACCACGGCTGGAAGTTCGACACCACGGGCCAGTGCATAGATATGCCCAATGAGCCCGAAGCCAGCAACTTCAAGACGAAGGTCAAGATTGTCGCCTACAAGGGCGCCGACTACGGTGGCATCGTTTGGGCTTACATGGGCCCCGACCAGCAGAACGCACCTGAGATCCCGCGATTCGAGTGGGGAGAAGTGCCCGAGAATCAGCTAGTGCACGGCCATCGCCTGATCTACGAATGCAACTGGATGCAGGCGCTCGAGGGCGAGCTCGACACGACCCACGTGTACTTCCTCCATGCTCGCCTCAACGCCGAAGACTCGCCCAAGTACGGCCTGTATCTAGACGAGAAGCGAGCTAAGTTCCACCTCGTGGAAACCGACGTTGGACTCTCCTATGGAGCTGAGCGACCAGAGGGTCCGGACAACATCTACTGGCGGACAACCCACTTCCTGTTCCCTTTCTACGGCATGTGGCCCGGGGCCAGCGACGATGGCGCCACGCCTCTGTCCATCTACCTGCCCGTCGAGGA
Organism: Chloroflexota bacterium; assembly: GCA_027618515.1. GTDB lineage: Bacteria > Chloroflexota > Dehalococcoidia > Lucifugimonadales > Australimonadaceae > CALGTL01. The sequence goes on from JAQCEV010000093.1 coordinate 9,223, forward strand.
CTACACCACCGTGCACTTTGGCATCGTGTGGCACCCGTCGCGCGAGATGGGTGGTGACATGTACCCGAAAGATGAGTTCTCCACGGAGCCTGGTGCCCTTGGCCCTGGTATCGGGCCGATGTTGCCACACCAGGCGGGGCGATTCTTTCCCAACGCGTGGCCCGTCGCCAACAAGACCAACGACTTCATGATGGACGTCGACACCAAACGGGAGCGCAGCATGACTGGCATCCCCACGGTGCGCCTACAGGACGATGCGGTCATCTGGAGCATGGGCCCGATCATGGATCGCACCAAGGAACACCTAGGAACGGCTGACGCGACCGTGATTAAGGTTCGTCGCAAGCTGATCGCGGCGGCCAAAGCCCTTGAGGAGCATGGAACCGTGCCGCCGGGGGTCGAAGATCGGGACCTTTATCACGTGCGCTCCGTCGCCATTGTCCTTCCGAAAGAGTTGGACTGGGAGCAAGCGCTCGATGACTGGCACCACTGCCGCACCAACGAGC
>JAQCEV010000094.1 GCA_027618515.1 Chloroflexota bacterium
GCCATATCCAGCATTCATTGTTTAGGGCGTGGACTACCCGGGTATCTAATCCGGTTCGCTCCCCACGCTTTCGAGCCTGAGTGTCAGGGACGGCCCAGAGCACCGCTTTCGCCACTGGTGTTCCTCCAGATATCTACGCATTTCACCACTACACCTGGAATTCCGTGCTCCTCTACCGCCCTCAAGCCAAGCAGTATCGATAGACCTCTCCAGGTTGAGCCTGGAGCTTACACTATCGACGAACTTAGCCACCTGCGCTCCCTTTACGCCCAGTAAATCCGGACAACGCTCGCCCCCTACGTATTACCGCGGCTGCTGGCACGTAGTTAGCCGGGGCTTATTCCCAGGGTACCGTCAGATCTTCTTCCCCTGGAAAAGGGGTTTACGACCCTCAGGCCTTCTTCCCCCACGCGGCGTCGCTGCATCAGGCTTTCGCCCATTGTGCAAGATTCCCTGCTGCTGCCTCCCGTAGGAGTGGGGGCCGTGTCTCAGTCCCCCTCTGGCCGGTCGTGCTCTCACACCGGCTATCCGTTTTAGGCTTGGTGGGCCATTACCTCACCAACTACCTGATGGAACGCAAATCCGTCCACTGGTGACCGAAGTCTTTCGTCCACTCCCCTGCAGGAGTGGACCACATGCGGTATTAGCTCGAATTTCTTCGGGTTGTCCCCCGCCAATGGGTAGGTTATTTACGCGTTACTCAGCCGTCTGCCACTAACTTCCCAACCGAAGCTGGGTCATTCGTTCGACTTGCATGCATTAGGCGCGCCGCCAGCGTTCGTCCTGAGCCAGGATCAAACTCTCAAAAAAAATTGAATCTCGAAAGATTCATAACGTTCAAAATTGAACGAAGGCGCCTTTTCCTTCCACTATTCACTTGTTAAAGTACGGTTTGTGTGTGCGCTGCGCTGTCGCCTGCACTGCGCCCCGCTGCTTGGGCAACTCCAATACTTTACAGGACACCTGCCATCGCGTCAATGGTCAATCGGGCCGAATCTGAGGGGCCACGGAACGCCGTCTACGCGGTCAGCAAGCCTTGGATGCGTTTCCATATGGTTTCGTGCACGACATCGCTGTTCTCTGCCGCATTCACAGTCATCCACCGCTCAGGATTGCGTTTCGCGAGTCGTCGGAATCCTGCTCTGACGCGTCGGTGAAAGGCCAGGGCTTCATCTTCGAATCGTCGTCCGCCGTCGTCCTCGCGGCCTAGCGCCCGCCCGAGAGTCACATCTAGCGGCGCGTCTAAGAGAAAGGTAACGTCGGGCCTAAGCCCGGCAGAGGCGACTGCGTTGGCTGCGCGCACTTGGGCCATGGGCAATCCACGTCCGTAGCCTTGGTACACGGTGGTGGAGTCTGCATAGCGATCGAGCACGACGTGGGTACCAGAAGCGAGCGCGGGCTGGATAACGGTTCGCACGAGCTCAGCGCGAGCGGCGGCGAACAACAGCAGCTCAGCTTCGGGAGTGAGCGGCTGGTTCTCGGACTTGAGCCAGACGCGCAGGTAGTCGCCTAGGGGGGTGCCCCCGGGTTCCCGGAGCGCTATTACCGATTGGCCCGTCTGCTGGAGGCGTTCCACGAGGATCTGCACCTGGGTCGTCTTGCCGGTGCCCTCTCCACCTTCAAAGGTTATGAACAGTGCCAAAGGGGAGTCTCAGCTTCGACCGGCGCGCCGAATGGTGACACGCCGCGCGGGCTCGCGACCGACGCTGTGCGAGCGTAGTTTGGATTGTTCGGCGATCTGGTGCTGTACACGACGAATAAAGGAGCTTTGAGGTTGGAGTTCGACGCGGTCCGCGTCGCCGGTGAGGATGCGCTCAACGCCGTCCTCGGCTTCGTTGGTGCCTGCTTCGAGAGAGGCGGGGGAACGATCGCCCTCCCCTTCAGCGACTTGGTGGAGGAAGCCGACGATCTGGCCAGGGGTGTTCTTACGTAGCACGAATATAGGCACGCCTTTTTCCTCGGCCGCCTGTAGGACGCTGGGACGACGCCTGAAGTGGGCTTTCGTGGTGAGCACCATGTCGGCTTCGGAGATGCTATCGGCGACGGCCACGTTGAGTCCGGCGTCTTCCGCAGCTTGGTGTAGGCGTTCGCGACTGACTCCGAAGGGATGTATGCGCTTGGTAGGTCCTGTCACCGACGTAGCGTCGCGCGGCTCATCTGAGTCGCTAGGGTCGTCGAAGATCACGTCATCGTCGCGCTCTAGGGGGACTGGTCGGCCAGGGGACGTGTACCGTTCCCCGGGCGCTGTACGTTCCGAGCGAACCTTGCGGGTGGGGGCTTCGTTGAACGGAGCAACTTCGAATTCAGCGGAGGCTACGGGGCGCGGTCGACTCTTGCGGACGGTGCCTGACGGATCAAGCTCGCGGATCTCGGGACTGGCGGGACGGCCACGGAGGATGGCATCGACAGTGCGGGCGACCTCTTCGTGGACAGCAACCCGATCCCAGCTTTGGATCTCGGCGAGGACATCAAAGGTGGGCGGTGCTTTTCGTTCCAGGATGGTTTTCTGCGTCCGTCTGCGTCGGGCTTCTTCGTCGCCGAGGGTGACGGTCTGGACTCCGCCGACAAGGTCGGAAAGCGTGGGGTTCATGAGGAGGTTTTCAAGGGTATTGCCGTGGGCGGTTGCGATGAGTTGCACACCACGCTCGGCGATGGTGCGGGCGGCGGACGCTTCAAGCTCCGTTCCCATCTCGTCAACGACGATGACTTGGGGCATGTGGTTCTCAACCGCTTCGATCATGACGGCGTGCTGCTGGCTAGGCGTTCGCACTTGCATGCGTCGTGCTTTGCCAATGGCGGGATGGGGGATGTCACCATCACCGGCGATCTCGTTAGAGGTGTCGACGATGATGACTCGCTTGCCGCTGTCGGCGAGCACGCGCGCTAGCTCACGCAGCACGGTGGTTTTACCAACGCCAGGCCTACCAACAAGGAGGACGCTCTTGCCTGATAAGGCGAGGTCTTCAACGACGCGGGCGCTGCCTTGGACGGCGCGGCCCACGCGGCAGGTTAGGCCGATAACCGCGCCTCCTCGATTCCTGATTCCGGAGATACGATGGAGCGTCCGCTCGATCCCTGAACGGTTGTCGTCACCGAAGGGGCTCACCGAGTCGATGACGTGTTGGATGTCTTCGGCGACGACTTCCTGGTCACCCAGGTAGACGTCGCGATCCAGGAAGCGTGCTTCGGGCAGCCTACCTAGATCAAGGATGATCTCGAGCAGGCCTTGCGGGGGGCCATCGACGTTGAGGGCATCGGTGATGCTCTTTGGAAGGACGGTCAGGAGCGCTTGTAGCTCGTCGCTTTCGGTCAGCCAATCTGTGATGTCGTACCTCCATGATCCTCTGCATGATGCCTAGGCCCGTGCCGCCGCCAACCCTGGTTCGTCGACCGGCGTTGCGACTACCCGCGCCATTACCGCATAGGTGCTCGAATGTTGCCATCCCCGCTCGACCAATACTCGCGCGACGTCAGGTTGATGATCGGGGACGATCCAGGAGGAGTGTTGGTGCCCCCAGGCTAGTTGCGCCACATAGGAGGCGAGGAGCGGCACTCGCTCGGATTCGTCGGGATGCAAGATAGCGTCGACCATGACGGACGCGCCGTGCTGGTCGATCCTGAACCAACCGCGAACCTGGTCGTCGTGGATCCAGACGTATTCGCGCACATGGCCGCGGCCATGCTCGTAGCCATCTTGCCATTGATCGAGGGTCAGGGCGATCACGGCGCGGGCTGCCGCCGGGAACGTGGCGTTGTACAGCCGGAAGATGGCATAAGTGTCAGACAGAAGCGACGGCCGCACGTTCAGCGACGGGCCGTGCAGGTCGCCAGTCATGGGGCGGGCGAGCGTGAAGACCTCTTCTGTGTACGCTTTGCGGAAGCCCGAGCGTTCCGCGACGTGCTGCGCTGAGCCCTCGAAGGGGACGCGCAGGAACAGGCGTTCCCCGCGTTGGGAAGCGACGAATCCTACGACGCGTTCGAGCAGGTCTGTTAGTGCGGTGTCAGCGCCAGCGACGGCGAATAGGTGGGATATTTCCCACGCTCTCGGGCCTCGACGGGGTTGCAAGGCAGCGAGTGCTTCGAGGCGACCGTTGCGGACGGAGGCAAGGTGGTGTTCGCGCTTGCGGGGAGCCAGACTCCAGAGCGCGAGTTGGAGCGGCGAGAGCCTATGTGGGTCGCCGGACATCTCATTACGCGTGGTGGCGAGGTCCTGGGCGGCAAGGCGTCCGGGAAAAAGTTGCAGTGGCACGTCAGTCAACCGCAACTCGCGGATCATCGTGCGGCCACCTCCGCCGCCATGGCCAGGAAGAAGCCGTGAACCCGGTCGTCGGTGGTGAGCTCAGGATGAAAGGCGGTCACGAGGACGTTGCGCTCCCTGGCGGCAACGATGGTGCCGTCCTCCAGGGTGGCGAGCGCCTCTACGGACGGGCCGATCTCCACGATCTTTGGCGCCCGGATGAAGATTGCATGGTATGGCCCGCCAGCGACGCCAGCGATGTCGAGGTCGGTCTCGAAAGAGTCGACCTGGCGTCCGAAGCCGTTTCGTTGGACGACGGTATCCATGATGCCGAGAGGCTCGGGGCGTTGCTCCTGTAGGCGGCTAGCGAGGAGGATGAGTCCTGCACACGTGCCCCAGACGGGCTTGCCGGAGCGGGCGAACGCTACAAGGGGCTCACGTAGGCCGTAGATGTCCATGAGTTTTGCCATGGACGTGCTCTCACCGCCAGGGACGACGAGGGAGTCGACGGCGGCGAGTTGAGCCTCAGTGCGAACTTCTCGCGTGTCAGCGCCTAGGCGGCGGAACGATGCGATGTGTTCTTGGAAATCACCTTGGAGTGCAAGCACTCCGACGATTGGGTTCACGCTACCAACCTCGAGTCGCGAGCTGCTCCTCAACGCCGATCGAGCGGACACTGATGCCCACCATCGCCTCACCCAAACCGCGGGAGGCATCGGCAACCGCAGATGCGTCCTCGAAGTGCGTGACGGCCTTGACGATCGCTTTGGCGCGGAGGCTGGCCTCTTCGGTCGTGGCGGTACGATTGGCGGCTTTGAAGACCCCCGAACCCACGAATACGCCGTCAGCGCCCAGGTGCATCATCAACGCGGCGTCAGCTGGAGTAGCAACGCCACCGGCTGCGAAGTTGACGACAGGCATGCGGCCGAGGGTCTTGACCTCACGTACGAGGTCCAGGGAGGCGCCGATCTCTTTCGCGTATGCGGCGAGTTCGTCGTCGCCCATGCCTTGGACGCGGCGCATCTGTTTTTGAACGGTGCGCATGTGGCGAACGGCTTCGACGACATCGCCGGTGCCAGCCTCGCCTTTGGTACGGATCATGGCTGCGCCCTCGCCGATGCGTCGGAGCGCTTCGCCGAGGTCACGACAGCCGCAGACGAAGGGAACCTTGAAGTCGTGCTTCCAGACGTGGTGCTCTTCATCCGCAGGCGTGAGTACTTCGGACTCGTCTATGTAGTCGATCCCGATGGACTCTAGGATGCGGGCTTCAACGAAGTGACCGATGCGCACTTTGGCCATCACCGGAATGGTTACGGACTTCATGATGTCTTCAATCATGCTGGGGTCTGACATACGGGCGACACCGCCGTCGGCTCGGATGTCGGCAGGGACGCGCTCAAGGGCCATAACGGAACAGGCGCCAGCATCTTCGGCGATCTTGGCCTGCTCTGCGTTCACGACGTCCATGATGACGCCGCCTTTGAGCATTTGAGCCAAGCCCGTCTTCACTTGAAACGTGCCTGTTTCCTTGTCTGTGGCCATGCATTTCACCTGCGCATTTCTTCATTACTGAGGACGCGATAAGTATAAGCGTGCGCGGAGGCGAAGCCAACGGCGAACGACAAGGTGGCCGCGTCGTACAGCCCTAACGTAGCGTATGCTCAGGAAACCCACGTTAGCCGGAGGAAACGAATGATCTACGACCTGCGCACCTACACACTAAAGCCACGGTCAGTCCCCACCGTTGAGAAGATGTTCGCGGAAGCGATGCCTACTCGGGAGAAGTACTCGCCTTTAGGCGCGTTCTTCCACACGGAGGTCGGACCGCTGAACCAGATCGTGCACATCTGGGCGTATGAGAACGTCGAGCACATGGCCAGCGTTCGGGCAGAGGCAGCCGCCGACACTAGCGGCATGTGGCCTCCCAAGGGGTTGGCGGCGCACATGGCGATCCAAGCGTCCGAGCTGATAGTGCCCGCGCCGTTCATGGAGGATTGGACGGGCCCGCAAAAGCTGGGAGAGCTCTACGAACTGCGCGTCTACGACCTCGTACCAGGTACGCGGCCTGACGTGATGAAAGCTTGGGCCTCCAAGATCGACGGTCGGCGGGCGTACTCGCCGATGGCGGGCTGCTGGTTGAGTGCAGGGTTCGGCGGGCTTGGGAACAAGCTGTACCACCTTTGGGCTTACGACAGCTTCGAGCACAGGGCTGAGATTCGCGCGCAGACATCAGCGGCGGGCGTATGGCCGTCCGACGACGGCAGCAACTACTTGCGGCAGGAGAACAAGCTGTTGGTTCCCGCGAGTTTCTCTCCGTTGCACTAGGCCACCGCTGCACGAGCACTAGTCCCCTGCCCTAACCGAACCAAGGGAGCGTCCCGATCGCCAACGAGCCAGAAACAACCGCAACAGAATCAGCGCCCCCATCCGAAAGAGGGTTTGCGAGGACGTTCGAGGCGTTGAGGTACCGGGATTTCCGGTTCCTGTTCTTCGCGCAACTAACGAATGCGGCGGCGCAGTGGATGCAGATGATCGGGCTGCCGATCTTGGTGCTGTCGCTGACGTCGAGTCCGGTGCACCTGGCGATGGTGATGATCGCGCGGACCGTGCCCGCGATGGTGCTGGGGTTGGTTTCCGGCGTGGTGGCGGATATGTGGGACAGGCGGACGATCCTGATCACGACCAGAGTGGTGGGAACGGCGCTGGCGACGTGGTTCGCGGTGATCAACGTTCTGGACTCCGCGTCGCTGGTGGAGATCTACGTATTCGCGGTGTTGCGCGGGTCGACGATGGCGTTCGACCAGGCGCCACGCCGCGCGCTGATCCCCAGCATGGTGCCGAAGCACGCGGTGGTGAACGCGATGGCGTTGTCCACAGGCGGGATGCAGGTGATGCGAATGCTGGCGGCGTCGATGGCAGGCACGCTCATCGCGGTCTGGGGTATCGATGCGGCATTCGTGGCGCTGGCACTCCTCTATGTTTCGGGCGTTCCTCTGTTGCTGGTGATGCGGACTCGGAGCCACGAGCGAAGCGGTTACCGCGGAGTCAGGCAGATGGTGGTGGATGCCAAGGACGGACTGGGGTTCGCAGTGACGACGCCTGCGATGCGGGCTTCGTTGATCATCACGGCGTTCTTCTTCGTGTTTGGGATGTCGTTCTCGAACGTGTTCGCGCCGCTCCTCGCGGATGGGCCGCTGGGGCTGACCGAGGGTGGCTTGGGCTGGATGGTGGCGGTGATGGGGTTCGGCGGGACGGTGGGGACGATCACGGTGGCTTACCTGAGTCCTTCGCATCACCGGGGGATCGTGCTGATCATCGCGCTGGCGGTGTTCGGGTTCTTGCTGTCGGCGATGGCTGGGGCCAGTTACCTGCCGGTAGCGTGGGTGGCGTTTGTGGTGATCTTCTTCGTCGGGACGGGGCAGTCGGTGTTCATGCCACTGCTGAGCACGATGGTGTTGCAGGCTGCGCCTGATCATATGCGGGGCCGGGCGATGGCGATCCTGGGTTGGGATCGCGCGCTGGTGTCGTTCGGGACGGCCATCGCGGGGTTCGCGTCGGCGGCGTTCGGGGCTCAGGTTGCGCTGCTGGGGTTCGGCGGTGCGTGCGTGATCGGGGCGCTGGTGCTGCTGTCGTCCGGGACGCTGCGTAAGCTCGACTAGTGCGCCCGGCTGGTTCTCTTTAGTTCTCCCTAATTGCTATAGCTCGTCCTGCGCTAGGGCGGCGGCTAGCGTGGCGGGAAGGTCGGCGGCGGCGACTTGGGCGGATTCGTCGTCGCGGCGGCGTTTGACTTCGACGACGCCGTTCTTGATGTTGCGGGGGCTGATGACGACGCGAACCGGTAGGCCGAGGAGGTCTACGTCGTTGAATTTGACGCCAGCGGACTCACCTAGACGGTCGTCGTAGAGGACGTCGTAGCCGAGTTCTAGGAGCTGGGCGTAGGTTGCGTCTGCGGCTGTGGACACTTCTTCTTTGTCGGCGTTGAGGGCGACGAGGTGCACCTGGAACGGGGCGATGGGCGCCGGGTAGAGGATGCCTTTGTCGTCGTGGTTCTGTTCTATGGCGGCGGCAAGGACTCGGGTGACGCCGATGCCGTAGCAGCCCATGACCATGGGGTTGAGCTTGCCTGCATCGTCCAGGTAGTCACCGCCGAAGGTCCGCGTGAAGAACGTGCCAAGCTTGAAGACGTGCCCGACTTCGATACCACGCACTTCGTCGAGAGCCGCTCCGCAGTTGGGGCAGCCGTCGCCTGCTTTGGACGTGCCTATCTCCGCGATGGTGTCGACCTCGAAGTCGCGGGGGTAGTTGACGTTCTTGTAGTGCTCGTCGGCCTGGTTGGCGCCTGCGACGAAGTTGTTGCCCTGCTGGATGGACTTGTCCCCTACCCGCTTGATCCCGGTGAGACCGATGGGGGATGTGGAGCCAGGAGTGAGGCCAGCGGCGACAGATTCTTCGGGGGTGGCGAGGCGCAATTCGCGGACTTCTAGGAGGTTCTTGAGCTTGACCTCGTTGACCTCGATGTCGCCTCTAATGGTGACGAGGACGACCTCTTTGTCGGCGGCGTAGAAGACCGCTTTGAGGGTCTGTGCCTCTGTGATGCCCATGGAATCGACGAGATCCGCGATGGTTTTGGCACCTGGGGTGTCGACGAGGGTCATCTCTTGGGGCGCGCTTTCAGGTGCGGGCGGGATGACCGACGTGGCGCGCTCGGCGTTGGCTGCGTAGTCGCCGGTGGGGCATACGAGGACGGTGTCCTCGCCAGACTCGGCGGGCATGATGAATTCGTGGGAGTCCTTGCCGCCTATGGCGCCGGAGTCGGCTTCGACTTCAAGCGTGGGCAAACCGCAGCGCCGGAAGATGTTGCGGTAGGCGATGCGCATGCGCTGGTAGGTGACGTCCAGGGCTTCCTGGTCCGTGTCGAAGGAGTAGGCGTCCTTCATGGTGAATTCGCGGCCACGGAGGAGTCCTGCACGGGGGCGGGGCTCGTCGCGGAATTTGGTTTGGATCTGGTAGAGGAGGAGTGGGAGGTCGCGGTAGCTTTCGACGTTGGCGGTGGCGATGAGGGTGATGGCTTCCTCGTGGGTGGGAGCGATCACCATTTCGCGCTTGCGACGGTCGAAGACGTGGAACATGTTGTCGCCGAATGCGACGTCACGGCCGGATTGCTGCCAGGCTTCGATGGGTTGGAGCGCTGGCATGAGGACTTCTTGTCCGCCTGCGGCGTCGATCTCTTCGCGGATGATGGCTTCGATCTTTTTGATGGATCGGAGTGCGAGAGGTAGGTATGAGTAGATGCCTGCGCCCATTTGCATCATCATGCCGGCACGGAGCATGAGGCGGTGGCTAGCTGTTTCGGCTTCGCCAGGGTCTTGTCGGAGTGTTTTGGAGAGGAAGCGGGATACGCGCAAGTTGGTCAGCCTTCTTCGTCTACGAGTGTGTCCAGTCAGGATATCTCAAGGGTA
>JAQCEV010000095.1 GCA_027618515.1 Chloroflexota bacterium
GCACATCATGCCCGACCGGAGCAGGGAATCCACTTATCCCCACTGTTCAGTTTTCCGGAGCCACCTCTTCGCTTGCACAGAGCGGCACGCTGTGCCTTAGCGGGTGAGCATGAAGGCGGCGGCGGCGGAGGCGAGCGTAGCGACGACTCCGGCGGCGGCGAGGGCGATTTTGATCCAGGACCAGGGGCGTTCGCCTTGGACTTCGCCGGTGCGGGCGTTGACGAGGAAGCGGTAGGGTTGGTTTTTGAAGCGGTAGGCGCTGATCCAGACGGGGAGGAGGATGTGCTTGAAGGTGATGGTGCCGAATTCGGTGTGCATGGATTGAATCATCTGTTCATTGCCGCCGATGTCGCCTCGGATGGTGTTGCGGATGGGGCCGTCCATCTTTTTGCGGGCGTCGGTGAAGCCTTCTTCAAGGCCGATCTGATAGCTTTCGGCACGGAAGCCGCCGAGGTATTGGCTTTGGAACGGGACGAGCTCAGGCAGATCCCAGGGCTCGAGTTTCTCCATGTACTTGGTGGGCAGGGAGTGGCTGGCAAGGACGAGGATATCGTCGAACGCGTTGTTGACGACGCCACGGACGGGTGACCAGGCGGTGCGTCGTTGGGTGGTCGAGCCACCTTTGCCGGTGGATACGGTGACGTAGTAGTAGGTGCCGCGTTGGCCGGAATACTCGGTGGTAGCGGCGGCATCGTAGGTCCAGTGGGGGACGTACATGCCGGAGAGGGTGGTGTCCAGGCGGGCCCGCTGCTTGAAGTCGTTGGGGGCGAACCAGAGTTTCCCGACCCATTCGCGGAACAACTTGCGGGCGCCTTCACGCTCGACCCTGAATGGGAGGAGCGATCGAGGTTTGATCTGCTTGTGGGAGCCACCGGCTGCGACGATGGTATTGTCGCAGAAGGGGCATGCCTCAGAGGCCAAGGTCATGTCACGCTCGAACGCGGCGCCACAACTGTCGCAGGTGGCGGTGAGCACCTCTTCGACATCTTCCCCGACTTCGAGGGACGCCAAGCGCTCGTGGAAGTCCAGTTCCTCAATCTCATCGTCAGAATCGGGGACGGGGTTCTCGAAGCCACAATGTTGGCAAACGAGCACACCCGAGCCCGGCTGGAATTCGAGGGTCGCGCCGCACTGGCCACACGGGAATTGGTGGTGAACGAGTTCGGGTGTGGTCTCAGGCATGGCGCACCTTCTTGGGAGCAAGGGGTAGATTCAGGGCCGTCGGGCTTTGGCGTGCGCCTTTAGGGGACCTGGGGCGGCAGCGGAGGCGGCACCGCGGCGAACAGGTTGCTGGTGGCATCGACGTCGACTGCCCTCGTCCACTGGGCCATGCCCGCCTGCCACACGAGGGTGTCGCGGGTGAGTTGGCCGGATTGCGCCTGGGTGGCGAGGACGTCGAGGCCGAATGGGCCGGTTTGCTGTCCGTCGGCGGCGACGAAGAACTGGACGGCCTGAGGGATCGGCGGGGGCGTTGCTTGGGGTGCTTGGGCCGCTTGACCAATTTGGCCACCCATTTGGCCACCCATCATCATGCCCATACCCATTCCCATAGCTCCGCCAGCGTTGCCGGGGTTGTTGGCGGCAGCCTCCATGGCTGTGGCTGCTTGGTACTGGGAGAAGGCGTTGAGGTTGCCGACTGCGCCCATGCTGGTGCGCTTGTCGAGGGCTGCCTCGACTTCAGGGGGGAGCGAGATGTTCTCGACAAGGAGTTTGGTGAGCTCTAGCCCGTAGGCGGTGAACTCGGGTCTGACCTTGGTGGTCATGAAGTTGCCACGCTCGTCGTAGTTAGAGATGAGGTCAAGGGCGGGGATGTTGCTCTCGCCTAGGAGCCTGAGCAATTAGTCGGCCCCGGCCGGCGACACTCGCGCTTTCCCGCATGGCCGGCCGCTTGGGGATGCGCCGCAAGCCCTCGTAGGCTAGAGGCGATCCGAACGACGGAGGCGGTGATGTTTCGTACCTACGACCAGAGCCAACCGTTCCTGCTGCCGCCGAGCCTGCGGGACTTCGTGGACGAGGGCCACCCCGCCCACCTGATCAACGACCTGGTGGACCTGTTGGACCTGACGATGCTGGAAGCGCGCTACGGGAGCCTCGGCCAACCCGCCTACCATCCCCGCCTCATGCTCAAGGTCACCCTGTACGGGTTCACGGTGGGCATCTTCAGCTCCCGCAAGCTCCAGCGGGCCTGCCAGGAGAACCTGGCCTTCAAGTACCTGGCGGGCATGGAGACCCCGGCGTTCAAGACCTTCATCGAGTTCCGCCAGCGCCACCGGGACGACATGAAAGCAGTCTTCGTGCAGACGGCGAAGCTGGCCCGCGAGCTGGGGTTCGCCCGGCTGGGCGCGGTGGCCCTGGACGGCACGAAGGTGGAGATCGACGCGCTGCTGGACCAGGCGAAGGCCGCCGACGCGCGGGAGGACCGGGAGTACGGGCCCGATGCCGACGGCTACCGGGTCTCGGAGGAGCTGGCACGGCGGGAGCAGCGGCTGAAGAAGATCAAGGAGGCGAAGGCGGCCTTGGAGCAGCGGGAGCGGGAGGACCATCCCGGCGCGCCCATCGACCCGGACAAACAGGTCTCCTTCGCGGACCATGACGCCCGTTGTTTCACCAAGCCAGGGGACGGGACCCGCTACGTCTATAACGCCCAGGCCGCCGTGGACATGGACAGCCAGATCATCGTGGCCAACCACATCGAGGACTCGGTCAGCGACGCGCACGCGGCCGGGCCGGCCCTGGCGGGCATGGAGCAGGACCTGGGAGCATTGCCCCGGGAGTTGGTCACCGACGCGGGCTACGGGAACAAGGACACCCTCGAGCGTTGCCAGGAGCGGGGAGTGACGCCGGTGAGCGCCACGGCCCGGGAAGGCAAGGAAGGCCACGCTGGTAAGCTCGACCGTTTCAGCTACGACGGGGGCCTGGACCGGTTCGCTTGCCCCCATGGCCAGGTGTTCGTCTTCGTGCGCGAGCATGCCAGCGATGGGACGAGAACGTATAGGACGGCCGACCCCGTGCCCTGCACGTGCGGCCATTACGAGACCGCCGATGGGCGGGAGGTCATCAGGGTGGGCCCCGGGCACCTCGCCAAGCGCGTCCTCCGGCGGATCATGGACGAGCCGGGGCGCCGCGAGCTCTACCGGCGGCGCAAATGCACCGTCGAACCCTCGTTCGGGCAGATCAAGGCAGGGATGGGGTTCCGGCGCTTCTTCTACCGGGGCCTGCGGAACGTCCGCGGCGAATGGGACCTGGTGTGCGCGGCGTTCAACCTGCGCAAGCTGGCGGCCCTGCTGGCGAACACCTCCGGGCACGCAAATGCCGCGGGGCCAATCCGCCGCCGGGGAGCGCGCGGAACGTCAGCCCTGGGGCCTCACAGCGTCCGCATGGCGCTTCTTCCTGACATCAGGGACGCATTGCTGCACCACTTCATTCGCCCAGCAACGCTCAGCGTCGGCCGACTGGCCCATGCCGCTTGAGAGGCTCACCTCAGACATGACTAACTGCTCAGGCTCCTAGGAGGTCGGCGAATCGCGAAACGATGACGTTGCGGAGCTGGTCGGTGATCTCGTCGGTCTTGTAGTGGCCAGACGTGCCGACCAGTTCACGTAGGAGGACGGCGGTGTCGTGGACGCGGATGGCGTAGGAGCCGAAGGCGCGCAGACAGACGAGGCCGAAATCCTGGTCACGGAGCATCAGCGGGTTCTTGGTGCCCCACTTGAGGTCGGTGAAGCGGCGGGTGCTAACGAAGTAGACCTCTGCCTTGAATGGGCTGGAGAAGCCGTACTTCCACCCTTGCATCGTGGAGAGAAGCGGCAGGTTGTCGGTCTCTAGGACGTGCCGACCAGGCTCGAAGACATCGGTTAGCTTGCCTTGGTTCACGAAGGCGGCGGTCTGTCCTTCACGGACGATCAACTGCGCGCCGTACTTGATCTCGTTGGCGTGCCGCTGGAAGCGATAGACGAGGGTGTCCTGGGAGTCGTCGGTCCACTCGACGATGTCAATGAATTCGCCGCGGAGCTTGCTCCAGATGGCCATGAGGTCTTCTCCTAAGATCCGAGTCTGAAGGGTTCGCAAGTACGAACTCGAATAACTGTACGGGGTCGCTAGTATCGGCGCAACGCGGTACGGCAGCTAACCGGGAGGGGCCGAGCCAAGAGGGGGCCTCGCGCGCGTACCTGTGATACATTTACCAACCGTGCGCGATGGCGCGTTACGACGTGCATCACGACGATACCCGACCGTCCGAGGAGGATCGCATGGCAGCTCCATTGGTTGACTCTACGCCAGCTTTTGTTGAAGAGGCGTACAAGAAGATCGAAGCACGACTTGAGAAGGTTCGGGCTCGCTTGAACCGTCCGCTCACGTTCGGCGAGAAGGTGCTGCTGGGTCACCTCGATGATCCCGACGAGGCCGAGTTGCTGGCTGGCGAGAGCTACCTGAACCTGCGTCCAGACAGGGTTGGCCTGCAGGACGTGACGGGGCAGATGGCGATCCTGCAGTTCATGCAGGCTGGGAAAGCCCAGGCTGCGGTGCCGACGACGGTGCACTGCGACCACCTGATCGTTGCCTACAAGGGCGCGAAGGACGACACGAGCGAGGCGGCGGTCTCCAACCAAGAGGTCTACGAATTCCTTCGGTCTTCGTCCACGAAGTACGGCTTGGGCTTCTGGGGGCCAGGCTCCGGGATCATCCACCAGGTGATCGTGGAGAACTACGCGTTCCCAGGGTTGCTGATGATCGGGACTGACTCCCACACGCCGAACGCTGGCGGGCTGGGGGCGTTCGCCTCAGGTGTCGGTGGCGCTGACGCGGTCGACGTGATGGCAGGCTTCCCGTGGGAGGTGCTGTACCCGAAGTTGATCGGCGTGAAACTGACCGGTTCGTTGAACGGCTGGGCTTCACCCAAAGACGTGATCCTCAAGCTGGCGGGCATCCTGACGGTGTCCGGCGGGACGAACTCCATAGTTGAGTACTTCGGGCCAGGAACGAAGTCGATCAGTGCGACGGGCAAGGCAACGATCTGCAACATGGGCGCGGAACTGGGCGCTACTACGTCTATCTTCCCGTACGACGAGCGGATGGCGACGTACCTGAACGCGACGGCGAGGCCAGAGTTGGCGGCGCTGGCGGACAAGTACAAGCATCTGCTGGCCGCGGACGATGACGTTGAGGCGAACCCGGAGAAGTACTTCGACCAGATCGTTGAGATCAACCTGGACGAGCTTGAGCCACACTTGGTGGGGCCGCACACGCCAGACCTGGCTCGCCCGATCTCCGAGGTGGCAGCAGCTGTCATCAAGGAGAACTACCCGGACAATCTGACCTCTGCGTTGATCGGTTCCTGCACGAACTCCTCTTACGAGGACATGTCGCGGGCGGCCAATGTGGCGAAGCAGGCTGCAGCGCACGGTGTGAAGGCAGCGTCTGAACTGTTCATCACGCCTGGATCAGAGGCAGTTCACGCGACGATCCAGCGCGACGGCCAGATGGCGACGTTGGAGTCGGCTGGCGGGGTGGTGATGGCCAACGCTTGCGGGCCGTGTATCGGCCAGTGGCGTCGCGACGATATCAAGAAGGGCGACCGTAACTCGATCATTACGACGTTCAACCGCAACTTCCCGGCGCGTAACGACGCGAACCCGCAGACGTTGAACTTCATCGGTAGTCCTGAGTTGGTGATGGCGATGGGGCTGGCGGGCAGTCTGTCGTTCAACCCGCTGACGGACACATTGAAGGGCGCCGACGGTGTGCCATTCAAGCTGGACCCACCAGGCGAGGCGCCAGAGGTTCCAGAGGGTGGTTTCGCAGGGCGAGGCTTCGGTTACGAGGCTCCGATGGACGACGGCAGCGCCGTCGTGGTGACGGTGGACCCCGAGTCCACTCGCTTGCAGTTGTTGTCGCCGTTCACGAAGTGGGATGGCAATGATTACGATCGCTTGCACCTGTTGGTGAAGGCCCAGGGCAAGTGCACGACCGATCACATCTCACCCGCAGGCCCGTGGTTGCGCTTCAGGGGTCACTTGGATCGCTTGAGCGACAACGCGTTCCTGGGCGCGGTGAACGCGTTCACTGGCGAGGCCGGTGAGGGGTTCAACCAGAACACGGGGGAGCGCGCGCTTTTCCCGGCGATCGCTCGCACTTACAAGGAGCGCGGCGAGGGTTGGGTGGCCGTTGGCGACTGGAACTACGGTGAGGGGTCGTCTCGCGAGCACGCTGCGATGTCGCCACGGTTGCTGGGCTGCAAGGCGGTGATCGTGCGGAGTTTCGCTCGCATCCACGAGACGAATCTGAAGAAGCAGGGTTTGCTGCCGCTGACGTTCAGCAACCCCGATGATTACGATCTGATCCTAGAGGGCGATAACGTCAGTGTGACGGGCCTGAAGGATCTGACGCCTGGTCAGCCGGTGAAGGCGATCATCCACCACAGTGAGGGTGGGGATGAGGAGATCGAGCTGACTCACACGATGAGCGGTGAGCAGATCGAGTGGTTCCACGCCGGAGCCGCCCTCAATATCCTCGGCGCGTAGGCCGTCTAGGCCACGGCATGGCCGAGTGCGGCGTGCTCGTTATAGACGACAGACGAGGCTGGGCCCTACGCACTTGGTGTGCTCTAAGGCCATGGTTGGGCAGGGATAGATAAGAGATTGGAACGGCCACCGCAGGTGCGGTGGCCGCTCGTTGTTAAGGGCGAGGGCGGTGGGGCAAGATTAGGGCATGGTTCCGATGACGATGGGGCGGTCGGGGTCTCCGTTGAGGAAGTCGACGAGGACGTGGGAGCCGATCGTTGGCGAGGGAGTGGCGCCTGTGGATGTCCAGCCCTGGACGGGGATCCATCCTGAGCTGTTCTGGTCGAGTTGGCCGAGGCGGTCCCAGGGGAATTGAACCTTGATGCGACCGGTCGGGTCGGCATGGGGCGTTGCGCCACTGGGCCCGACGACGATTGCAACCTGGGGGCCACTGATGATCGGTTGCGGGGTGGTGCGATGTGGGCGGTAGACGGTTGCGGATGGGACGGCGTGGAATTCGTTCTCGTAGGCCAGTGCAGCGGGGGTACTGTCGGGGTCGATAGTGAGTTTGTGGCTCACTTTGATGACGAGGTATTCCCCCTGCTCGCTGGCGACCGGGTGGGAGTCGAGCTTGAACTTGGTACCCGGGACCAGTCGCAAGTCGGAGGATGTTCCGCTGACGATGTTCCTGGTTGCTGCGAGTTCTTGGAGCCGGATGCGGGCTAGCTTGGCTCCCTGGCCCGCATCGGTGTACTGGCCGGGGTACTCGTAGATATCCTGCGGGCCTACGTTGGGTTGGCCGACGGTGGCGTTTCGGGTCACGGAGATGTCGGCACTGGTTTCAAAGCTGTAGTCATCCAGGGTGATGCTGTCGCTCACCAACGATTCTTGCCTGGCCCAGGTGGTGATGGTCGATGCCGCTTGGCCGAGGGACAGTCTGGCGCTGGCGAGCGCGTTGGAGCAGCCACTGGGCGCGTCTGAGATGACGAGCTGGTGGCTGTTGAGTGTGTGCTGGAAGTAGTAGTAGATGCCTTCTTCTTCGAGGAGGCGACTGATGAAATCGAAGTCCGACTCTTGGTACTGCACGAGGAAAGTCCGCGGCGTGTAGGACTCATTGAGACCCATATCCGCGCTTAGGCCGACTTCGTCCAAGAGCAACGCCACTATCTGGGGGACGGTCATCTCCTGGAAGGCCCGGCTATCTGAGGTGAGGCTGAGGAGCGCTAGCTCGGGGACGATGACGGCGCTGTACGCGCGCTGGGTGCTGCTCACCATCGCGCCAGCTTCGAAGGAGGCGACGATGCCGTTGATGAACCGCGATCCGCCGGTGGGTTGCGGCAGTGCGACGGTGATCTCTTTTCCGAGGATGCTGTGGGTGTCTATCGCTAGGTCACCGGAGCGTAGCTCTAGGTGGGCGCGGAAGATGGTGCTGAGCTCCTCATCCCACTGCGCGCTGACGAGCCTGAACGGCGTTGTCGTTACACCGGGCGAGTCGTGGAGCACGACGAGGGATCGGGGGGCTGAGACGTTGCCTATGACAGGGAGTTGACCCGCGAGCGGTCGCCATTCCGCGTTGCCGTTGGCGTCCGAGGTGAGGACTTCTCCCTCTCCCGGAGTTCCGGAGTTGATCCGCACCTGTCCGTTGAGGGTCAGGCTCCCCGAGATGGATCCGCCGCTCGTTCGCAAGTAGGCGGATGCGGGCCGCCCTGCTAGTTGGGCTGAATCGCTGGCGGTGTCCGCGCTAACCGCGAAGGGCACGCTGGATAGAAATTGGCGTGGCTTGAGCGTGGTGAATGCTGTGGCACCTGAGGATCGAGCCTTGATCTCTAAGTAGCGCAGGTCGGCAGCTATGGTGTCAGCGCCGAAGTCGAGGGATGTGGTGAACACCCCGTTGGTCACCGCCGCTGTCCTTGTTATGGCCGGGGCCACGCCTTTCGAAGGGGCACCGGTCGAGTCTGCGTAGATGCTGAACTCGAAGTCGTAGGTGCCGTTGGCGGGGGACCCGCTGTCGGTGAGCACGCCACGATAGGTGAAGCTAGACGCGGTGGTGTCCTGCGCGGAGGGCGCGAAGAGGCTCGCAAGGGAGCTAACAGAGGCGAGCGCGGTACCCAGGCTCAGTGCGACGAGGGAGGTCGCGGTGATGATGGCGATGGTGCGTTTCTTCATGGGCTCTCTCGCGCAGCGTTCCAGTTGGCGTGAAGACGAGCGAAGGGAGGGCGAATACGGTGGCTCCCTGGGCGATCTCGTTAGCCAACTTCCTCATAGTCGTAGTTGAGCACTATCTCCTGCTTGATCTTGTTGTAGGAGCCGAATCCTTCAGTCATCTGGTAACGGATCGGAAACACTCCAAAGTAGTTGGTTCTGGATGTTTCGTTCGGACTCCCATTGGCCAAGATCGGCTGCTGCTGATTGACTTCAATGATGCTCATCGCCCTCTTCGTAGCGCCCGCAGGTGCTATGGCAGTGTCCGACGCCCATTCAAATATGCCCAAGCTTTCCTCGTAGTCGTAGGTAAGCGTGATGGTGCGCTCCTCGACCCCGGCACCCACGTCAACGCCGCTGGCGGCAACTCCTACGCCCGCTGTGAAGTAGACGACACCACCATCACCCGCTCATCGGTGGTGGCAGTCGACAACCTAGATCAAGCCAAAATGGAATGTGGCGAACTCATCGCCGCCGCTGACAGAGGAGTCTTCCGCTGGGGCCAAGCCGTCGAACTACACCAGATCGTCAGCGGCCAACTCACCGGTCGTCCCACCCCCGACGCCATCACCCTCTTCGAAAGCCAAGGCATCGGCACCGAAGACACCGCCTGCTACGCCTACGTCCTCCGCCAAGCCCGCGAACTCGGCATCGGCACCCAACTCCCGTTCTAAACACCCCCGGAGCGCCGGGCGACCTTTAGTCCTGCGCCGAAGGCAAGAGATCGGAGGGCGAGCCCCGACCGGCTACACGTATCGCCCACAATCGAGCCCGGGCCATCCCGGTTCGCCACCAACAACGATTGTCCCTGTCTC
>JAQCEV010000096.1 GCA_027618515.1 Chloroflexota bacterium
GCCCCTTCTAATCTCTCTAAATAAGCTAGAACCCCTAGGCGGCGATCTCCGGCGCATCGCCGCCAACCAACGTGTCCAGCATCAACTCCTCAGGATTTGGCTCCTCAGGTGCAACCCGCGCCTCAGCCCGCTCTTCCTTGCGGATGCGATACCGCATCACCCCAAGATCAACCGCCAGCAGCGGCAGCGCCAACACCATCAAGGTTGCCATGCCACCAACTCGCCAACCAGTCGCCACGATCGGCACCCAGTCGTCCTTCCGTACCCCGCGAACCCACGCCACGGCCACGAGTACCGCTGTAGTCACCGCAGGCACCACAGACGCCAGCGACTCCTTCAGCGGTCGTCGAGGCTTGGCAGGCACAACTGCCGCATCGCCGGTGGCCACGACCACCTTGCTGCTCATCGCCCGCACGCGCGGCATCACCTTCGCCATCAGCGAGCCTTGCCCCGCGCCAGCCTTGGCCGGAGCCGCAGCACCAGGCACACCCGCCTCCCGCGACGCTACCTTGCCGACCAGTGCCATCACCGGTGCCAGCAGCGATCCCCGTTCAGAAGCAACCTTAGCCGGTGCCTTCGCGCCTGGTACTCCCGCGTCACGCGACGCGACCTTACCAACCATGGCCTTCACTGTTCCCAGCAGCTTAGCGACCCGCGATAATTCGACCGGGTCCTCCATCTCAGCGACCGGGAACTCCACAACAACAGGGAACGCCAACAGATTGCCCGGGCCCTCTGCGAGACGGACACCAGCGGCATCAACATCAGCATCAGTAGCATCAGCGGCTGGCGTAATAGCCACAGCAGCGATCAGGTCATCATCCGCCAGATCATCAACCGCCGCCCTGCTCTTGCGCAGCGTGCCAAGCATCCTCAGCACGACCACACCCAACGCACGCAGCTTCGCCGTCAGCGAAACCTCTTCGTATTCCTCATCATCCGCTACGCCCACCGCTTCTGAATCGTCCATCGCGACGACAGCTGCTGCGGCCACCATCTCGTCTTCCGTAAGAGCAGCCCGCCAGAACTTGAACCTACCCAGCAGCGCCATGATCAGATGTCCCGTGGACTCAGCCTCCAACCCACGCACCGCGGCAGCCACCGAGGCCGGAACAACCACCGGAGCGTCAACGGGTGCACTGGCCTCAGCAGGCGCTTCTGCAACCGGAGCGGCAGCCTCAGCCAGCGGCGCTTCCACCGGCGGCGGCGCGGCCGCAGCTGCTGGTGCGACATCCTCGTCGTCGTCGTCCTCGTCCTCGTCCTCGTCGTTCTTGCGACTGATGAATGGCGGCTTGGCCGTCACCGTCCACTTGGCGGTCAGTCCCGCGAAGAAAGCGATCACAAGCGCAGGGAGAGTTTTGATCTTAGCCAGCAACCCTTCGCCAGGCTCCGACGGCTCCCGCTCTTCTTGCTCTTGCTCCTCTTTTTCCTCAACCTCCACCCCTAGCCGGCGCGCGATAGCCGCAGGCGGCTTAACGGCCAACGCAACCATCATGAACAGATAGCACAAGAATGCGACTGCATAACCCGGCTTGCCCGCGATCAGCATCAGCGATGAGAAGATGCCGAGCCCGAACGGCGCGGCGAGTGCGATACGGATAATCATCTGATAATCACCGTTACCACGATGGCACCCGCTCTCAGGAGCGCCAATGCCCGAAGGTACTAGGTGCCCTAGGTGCCAACCCCCAAATACTGCAATCACCCACCCCGGTGGAGATAACATAGGCCACGATGCGTGAATTCGATCCGAATGCAACAGGCCCGCTGACCGGCGTGAGGGTGCTAGACCTTTCCCGCCTCGTCGCAGGAAACATGCTGTCGCTACAACTAGCCGACTTCGGCGCCGACGTGATCAAGGTGGAACCCGCCGACCACGGCGACCCGCTGCGGGCGTGGGGCGACAGCCACATCGCGACATCCTGGAAGGTCTACGCTCGAAATAAGAAAAGCCTCGCCCTCAACCTGCGCGACCCCGCCGCCATCGACATCCTGCTGCGGCTGGCCGAGAACTCAGCCATCATGATCGAGGGCTTCCGACCGGGAAGGCTCGAACAGATGGGCTTAGGCCCGGACGCTCTGCACGCACGAAACCCCAAGCTTGTCCTCGTTCGCATATCGGGGTTCGGCCAAACCGGCCCCTACCGTGAGCGGCCTGGGTTCGGCACCCTCATCGAAGCCATGTCCGGGTTCGCGGACCGCAACGGGTTCCCCGATCGCGAACCTGTCCTCCCGCCCCTCGCACTCGCCGACATGGTGGCAGGCCTCAACGGTGCAGCCGCCGTGCTCATGGCGCTGCGAGAGGTCGAGGTCAACGGTGGCACCGGCCAGGTCATCGACCTTTCGTTGCTAGAGCCGCTGTTCTCGATCCTCGGAGCCGAAGCCGCTGGCTATCGTGCCACGGGCAAGCTCAAGCAACGCGTCGGCAGCGCCTCCAACACGGCCTCTCCTCGCAACGTCTACGCGTCCTCAGACGGCAAGTGGGTCGCGCTCTCAGCGTCGATCCAGTCAATGGTCGAGCGGGTGTTTCGCGTGATCGGCAAGCCTGAGTTGATCAACGACCCTCGATTCGCCACCAACACTGATCGAGTCCAGCACCACGAAGAAGTGGACGGAGTGGTCGCCGAATGGATCGCCCAACGTACCCAGGAAGAGTCCCTCCGCATCTTCGCCGAAGCCGACGTCACCGCAGGCCCCGTCTACGACATCGCGCAGTTCATGGAGGACCCCCACGTCCAGGAACGCGAGATTATCGTAGAGCTACCTGACGACGAGATGGGGACGATCCCTATGCACAACATCGTCCCCACGCTGTCGGGCACACCCGGCGGCTTCAGGCTGCCCGCGCCACGGCTCGGCCAACACAACGACGAACTACTCACGGAGCTCGGTTTCGACTCCGTCTCTATCGCAAACCTTCGCGAACAAGGAGTCATCTCATGACCCACCCCGACCTACTCTGGCGCTCCCTGCTATACGTACCAACCAACGTCCCACGCTTCGTCGAGAAAGCGCACCTGCGTGGCGCAGACGGCATCATCCTTGACCTTGAGGACAGCATCCCGCCGGGGGAGAAGGCCGCATCAAGAGAGATGCTTCAAGATGCGGCGGCCCAAGTCGGCCGGGACGGTGCCGACGTATTGGTTCGTACCAACCAGCCGCTGGAACTCGCCGTCCGTGACATCGAGGCAGCCATCAGCCCTCGCATCCGTGCGCTTCAGTTACCCAAAGTCGAGGGCCCCGACCACGTCAGGCTCCTCGCCACACTGGTCGACCGCCTCGAGGCCGAGCGCGGCATGGAGCCAGGCCACACCCTCTTCGCAGTCATGATCGAGAGTGCCACGGCTTTCTTGAAGATCAACGAGATCGCCGCAGCCCACCCGCGAGTCGTCGCCATCATGATCGGCGGCGAGGACTTATCACTGGATCTGGGCATGGCACCCGCCCCGGACACTCTCCAATACCCGAAACAGCAATCGGTTATCGCGGCTAGGGCAGCCGGCATCGTCCCGCTGGGCCTCATGGGCACCGTTGCCGATTACCAGGACCTTGATTCGGTTCGTGACAACGCAGTGCGATCCGCGCGATTCGGCCTTGAAGGCGCATCGTGCATTCACCCTGCCGTCGTGCCGCTACTCAACGAAGCCTTCTCGCCATCCCCAGAAGCCGTAGCAGGCGCTCAACGCATCGTCGAAGCCTACGACCAGTCGATCGCTGAAGGCCGGGGGTCGATCGAGGTGGACGGCCATATGGTCGACGTGCCCGTGGTAGTGCGGGCCCAACGCCTGCTTGCCAGGGACGCCCTCATCAA
The DNA here is from genome assembly GCA_027618515.1 of Chloroflexota bacterium. GTDB lineage: Bacteria > Chloroflexota > Dehalococcoidia > Lucifugimonadales > Australimonadaceae > CALGTL01. Next base: position 3,812 of record JAQCEV010000096.1, read on the forward strand.
GAGCAAAAAATCGAGTTAAAAGAATCGGGGCCCCTAGGGGGGACAAGGGGCCCCGGAGAACTGCAACCGAAAGGTTGGAGACAGCCATGCGACCAAGGGGTGGGATCCCTGTAGGAGGTCGTTCGCGGCGCCTCTCGGTGATGCGGACCCGAGTGCGTAGCTATCGCACCCGAACGCTTCATCAGCAGCTCCCCAACAGCATGCCATCAAACGACCTCCGAGAGAACTGGACTAACGGGCGTCCTGCGCTGAACTTTCGGGCAACCCCTTGTGGTTGGGGGAGCCGCTACCCCTAGATAGCGGATTCACCGTACGAACTATCAACGTAGACCGACAGGTCCGGCCCCATCGGTGGCGTCAGCCCGAACCGCACCCGCAGATCAAGCACCACCTCCAGCCCCTCGCGGTTGATCCTCATATCCGGCGTGATCCGCCCCAGCCTCGACTTCACCTCATCTTCAGGCGAACCGCTCTCGGCAGCCAAACGCTTCGCGGCCAGATCAGCCGTCGCCGGATCGGCGATCCAGTTCGACGCCTCAATCAACCCCTTCAGGAACCCCACGACCACGTCGCGATTCTCCTCAGCGAACTTGCGCGAAACCGCGTACACCCCACCGGGGTAGTTCGGCAGCACCTCACGGTGGTCCCCAAATGCCTTCATACCAGCCTCGATCGCCCTCTGGTTCCACGGTGGGTTCAGCACAGCCGCGAACGTCTCGCCCTTCTCCATGGACTCGAACCTGTAGCCCGTAGCGCCCGCAGGCACGAACTCATAGTCACCTGCGTCTAGGTCGAGGCCGTGCGCTTGCAGCACGCGACGCAGCACCAGCGCAAACGCCGTGTCCACCGCATCCACCGCCAGCGGCTTCCCGCGCAAGTCTTCCCAGTCGTTGATCTCCGGGCGCACCACCACTGGCAGCACGATGCCCTGACCAGCAGGCGCGATGGCCACGATCTCCGCGCCCTCGCGTCCCGACCACGCCAGCACGTTGTCGAAGGCCGTCGACGCGATGTCGAACTCCCCCGTACTTAGCCCGCGCATCTGCACCGTTGAATTCGGGGTCTCCGTGTGGTCGATTACTATCCCCTGCCGCTCGAACGAACCATGCAACGTTCCTGCCGTCACCACCGGGCTCGCGCCGAACGAAATGAGTCGAACCGTACGAAGATCAGCCATGAGTAAACTCCTCAGCTACAGATGCAGGCGCGCGATAGGATACGCCACTCGAACGGTGCAGGTGATGTATCGTTCACGCGCACCCTTCCAGGAGTCTTAGTCATGCCACACATTACCCAAGCCGATCTCACGGCCACCCTCCCCGATGTCACCAGTACGCTAACGCTGGCTGGTCTAGACGGCCCCATCACCATCATCCGCGACGCTCTGGGCATCCCCCATGTGCAGGCAACCACCACTCACGACGCTTTCTTCGGCCAAGGCTTCGTCATCGCTCAGGACCGCCTCTGGCAGATGGACTTCGACCGCTTCAAAGCCTACGGTCGCTCAGCCGAAGTCCTCGGCGCCTCCGCCGTCGCCGCCGACTCGCTGATCCGGCGCATGCGATTCGAGGCCAACGCCCGGGTAGACTACGCAGCCGTCAACGACCGTACCCGCGCGATGCTGGACGCCTACGCAGAGGGCGTGAACGCATTCATCGAGTCCACCATCACGCCAGCGGTCGAGTACGCGCTGCTCGACCTCAAACCTGAGCCGTGGCGTGCGTTCGACAGCCTCGCCGTGGCGCGCATACGCCACGTGTTCATGGGTAATTTCGAGTTCAAACTCTGGCGTGCAAAACTCCTGGCCCAAGTGGGCCCAGAACTCACGGCGAAGCTGTTCCCCTCCAGCGATCCCGGTGGATTGGTCATCATCCCGCCCGACTCAGAATTCGAGGGGTTCAGCCACGACGGCCGCGAGATCCTCGATGCCAGCGAAGACCTGACCCGCTGGATGACGCGGCCGTGAGTGGCTGGTGATCCCTCGGTAAACAAATCGGCGCTTGTCGTCAGTCGACTCAACGAGTGTTCGTACCAATCACGAACCTTTCCTGACGTACCGCTTCAGTTGAGTCGTTACATCAGCGGTCGTTTGCTTCACTGTGGCTGCAAGGTTGTCATCCGGACGCTCGTAGATGATGAGATTCATATTCTGCAGGAAATCGTCCTGATTCCTTGGGCCCTGTCCTTTGGCAATCTGGTGTTGCAGTTGGAAGCTCGCCGTGACCGCAGAAGCAAGCTCGCCCCACTGCGTCCGATAGGTATCGAGGCCACGACTGAGGGTGTCGGCCATCGCGTCATCGAAAACCATCGGCGCTTCCCACACTATCTCTTGAAACTCCCTGAGTGAATCTCCGAGTGGGTTGAGGCGCTTTGACCGCGAGTACCACTCGTTGAGGACCTGAGCCTCTTCGGGTGTCTCGTCGACCCGCCGCTCACGTTCATGCGCCTCCTCGCCTCGTGTGAACGGACTCCTCGCTTCCCTGAAGAGCTGTTCTACCTTGAATGCTATGAAAGCGGCTCGTCGGGCCAGCTCAAAGCTCGCTCGCCCTTTCATCTCCGCCCTCCATGTTGCCAGGCCGCGATACGCAATAATGGCAACCGCTACCGCTGACCCAGCGACGATTGCATCGCTTAATCTAGACCACAACTCGTCCATCTACCCAAGCCCTCCCTCGTTGGACGGCGGATGCTCCTGTCAGTGTACGACCCGAGCCGACCGCTCCGTCGCCTGCCACTCGTGCTCCGCTCAAAACAACCAAGTTACTATGGGTGCCACCAAAGGCGCCATGCGTCGTACCACGCGAGGTTGGCTAGCCTGTGACCAGCCGCCTCGGCTTCAGCGCGAGGCTCCACGGCAAAAAGTTAGAATGGTGTCCCACATGGGGTAACATGGCAATGGCTCCGAGAACAAGAGCCGGTTTGGAAGTTTCACGGATTGGATGGTCGTGTAGAAAGACGGCGTTTCGGATGTCAGGGTTCTTCAGGCGGTTGTTCCGCCTTGGCAATTCTGCCAAAACCCGTAATGAGCGAGGCTACGATCCGGACAACTTTGTTCCGGCGGCCGTTACATTTCTTATTGGGGACCAGCTGCTGCTGCAGCCCTTCCCGAGCGTTGAGGCAGCCGGCAGCCAGGCTTACATCGCTCTCACAGTTGCAGCTTCTATCGGGTACCGGTTTCCAGATAAGGCGCTGGCTATCTATAGTCAAGAATTCGGGAATGATACGTCGGGTGGATTGCGAATCTATCGTGAGATGACCGCCGCAATTGACAAATGGGCGGAGAGACCCGGAAACGAATCCGCGAACCTGAACGACTTGCCGATCCTCAAGACTCCTCGTGAGAACCTCGACGGACAAAAACAGGTGGCTGCCCTGGACGTTTTCAGTTGGGCGGTCACCGCGTTCCGGTACGGAGTTGTGCTTGGCGCTGCACATTCCGATCTCTTTCGCTCCCTCTGGGAGGACAACAAGCGCCACGAAAAAAGTTTTCTAGAGAGCCTTCAGCGGTCGGGTGTCGAAGTGCCGGATGACGTCATGCAAGGCGCGGAGGTCGACTTTCAAGCGTTTGTCACGGAGGCTGCTGCGTTCGTTGAGTACTACGAATCGCAGGTCGGTATCTTGCCCATTGCTCGTGAAGGTGGCGAGAAGCCGTAGTAGACAAGCCCATTCCCCGAGTATGGCACGGCCCGCCGTTGGTCTCCTCAGCCTGCGCACAAGCTCGGTTGGCAAGAGGTTCGAGTCGTGTCCTAAGGTGGTGATTCTTACCCGAGAGTCGAACCGCTATGCTGGCACTCATAGGCTCAGCTCAAAGGTTCTTGATACTATGCGGGCCGGCCAGCTCGCCTAGATTCAGTTGGGCGCTCTCCGGTTCACGCACCGCCACTGGCAAACCCCTACTCGCTGGTGACCCCCACCGTGGGCCTGACACGCCCAACGTGTACGTCCAAAACCACGTCACCTGCCCTGACTTCGACGCCGTCGGCTTGTCCTTCGCGGGCCTACCCAGCTTCATCCACTTCGGCCACTCCCAGCACGTCGCCTGGTGCGTCACCCACGCCAGCGCCGACTACCAGGATCTATACGTCGAGCGCCTCAAACCGGGCGCCCCACCAACCTACGAATTCCAAGGCGAGCAACGCGCCGCAGAGACGCACCGCGAAACCATCAGCGTGCGTGGCGGCGCGCCCGTGGAGATCGACGTTGTCGTCACCCATCATGGCTCCGTCATCATGGGCTCTCCAGAGCAAGGCGTTGGCCTAGCGCTGCGCTACTCCGCGACCGCTGAGCCGTCCGCTTGGGCTGAGTCACTCCTCGACATGCTGTACGCGACCAACGTCGACGAATTCGAAGAGGCCATGCGCCCGTGGGTCGACCCGTGCAACAACATGATGTGCGCAGACCTGAGCGGCAATATCAGCTACCAGATGCGCGGCAAAGTACCCGTGCGCTCGCTGGAAAACGCCTGGGTTCCCGTACCCGGCTGGGACGGTAATCACGAGTGAAACGGCATGGTGCCCTTCGAAGAGACGCCGCGCCTGCGCAATCCCGACAACGGCTTCATCGTCACAGCCAACAACCGCATCATGAGCGCCGCCTACCCCCACTACCTCTCGATGGACTACTGGCCGGACTTCCGCGGCCGACGCGTCGTGGAGCGCCTACGCGACCTTTCCAGAGCAACCGTAGACGACATGGCGTCTATCCACGCCGACCGCATCTCCATCCTTGCGCAGCAACTGGTACCAGCGCTCGTCAAGCTCACCCCGACCACCGACCTCGGCAAACGGGCGCTAGAGCTGCTGCGCACCTGGAACTGCTCCATGGACAGCGATCTCGTGCAGCCGACCATCTACAGCGCCATCTTCACCGAAGTCTTCAAGCAGGTCTCTACTCCTCTGGTCGGCGAAAAACTCACCGCTGAGGCCATGAACGGCATGGATCGCGGAGGCCCTGCGCACCTGCGCGGGCTCAGGGTCATCTTCGGCAAGGCTATCGAGGCAGGCGACACCAGCCTGCTACCGGACGGCGAAACGTGGGACTCAGTGCTGACATCAGCGCTGGAAGCGGCAATCGCCTGGTTACGCGATCGGCTTGGCGACGACACCAACGCCTGGACGTGGGGCACCCTCCACCGCACCCAGCATGCCCACACGCTTCTCCCCATCGCCGCAGACTACGCTGACCTCCTGAACCCACCCAGCGTCGAGTGCGGCGGCGACTCGGACACGCCCCAGCAGGGCGCATTCGCACCGGGCAAGCCGTTCACGCTCTACTCAACCTCCGTAGCGCGATACGTCTACGACCTCGCGGACTGGAACAACAGTTGGTGGGTAGTGCCCCTCGGTTCATCCGGTCACCCCGGCAGTCCCCACTACGCCGACCAGATGCAGCACTGGTCCCAAGTCAGCATGTATCCCATGCTCTACGACGGGGACCGCATCCGCGCCGACGCCGAAACCACCCAGGAACTCCGCCCAGCGTAAGCCGATCTTCGCCATTGCACACCCATGGCATGGGGTGGCCAGAGGCAATGTCCCTCACCGTCCCGGGCCCATTCCCGGAGCGGCCAAGCGATCTCTAGTCCTAGCGGCAAAGTCCATGAGTTCCGAGGGCGAGCCCCGACTTGCTACACG
>JAQCEV010000097.1 GCA_027618515.1 Chloroflexota bacterium
CGGCGGGTTGGGGAACCGCCTGGCGAGGGGGGCGGCGAGGAGGGAGAGGGCGATGAGGACGAAGGCGGGGCCTTCGAGGCCCCAATGGTCCATGGTGAGTCCGGCTAGGAGGGGACCGGCGAAGGTACCGAGGATGCTGCCGGTCGCGGTGAATGCGAGGCCAAGCACGGCGAAGTGGCGGACGGGGAAATGCTCGGCGAGGACGATCCAGGGGAGGACGACGAAGGCGCCGCGGACAACGGCGGAGAGGACGTGGGCGGGGATGGATACGGCGGGAGCGTCTACGAACCAGGCGATACCACTGACGGGCGCGGTGAGGAGCGCGGCTACGACGAGCAGGCGCATCGTGGGGAATCGGTCGCTGGCGATTCCCCAAACGAGGGCACCGAGGCCCGTTGCGACCCGCAGGCTGAATAGCGGGTATGAGGTTTGCTGAAAGTTGTCGAAGTGGGGGCTGAGGATAACTGGCAGGAACGAGATGGCGGCGTTTCCGATGGCGAAGGTGACGATGAATAGCAGGCTGAGGAGGATCGCGGTTTTCCAGAAGCCTGGTTGGTCGGTGAGTTTGGCCGGCGAGTGGAAGGCAAGCTCAGGTTCGGATCTTGGTATAGGTCGGGGTAGGTAGCGGTAAAGCAAGATTCCGGCTGCGATGGTAAAGAGCGATGCGACGCCCGCGCCGCCGACCCCATGGAGGAACATTGCGGCGCCAATGACGCTGATGTGATGCGCAGGGATGAGCAAAAGCGTGGCGGCTCCTAGCACCATGACGGAGCGAGGTCCATGGCGATCGACCCAGATGGCTGTCCCGATGATGCCTAGGCTGCCAAGTCCTCGGAGGGCGAAGGCGATGCTGAATTCCATTCGAGTGGAATCGAAGCGTTCGAAGAAGAGTTGGGCGGCGAATCCTGTGGAGCTGCCTGCGACGATGAGGGCGGCGGTTGCGACAAGGAGGATGCCGAGCTTGAGTTCACGTGGGGTGTCGGCGAGCATAACGATAGTGAACTATACGCTGGTTTTGGTTGGAAGTGGATGGGACCTCTCGACTGTGCCGGCGCTGCGCTTGAGGAAACATGGGCAGGTGAGGGGTGCAGCGAACACGGGAGTGTTGGGGCGACGCTCGTGGGTTTAGGTGGTTGGGAGGAGGGCGGCGATGTCGATGGGGGCGAAACCGATGGAATGGTGAGAGATCCGTTCGACTGCGCTGCGCTCCGCTCAGGATGACGTTAATTCGATCGCGCTGCGCTGCGCTCAGGATGACGTTAAGGGCGAGGGTGGAGGGACGCCGGAAAGGGGTAGTTCGAGACGGCAGAGGAGGCGGTGCGGCGAGCGGTGAGGCAGGGGTGAGAGGCCTTTCGACTGCGCTGATGCTTCGCTCAAAGAACAAAAGAGGAGTGTCGCCGATGCCTGGCTGCGGAAACAGGTGACGTTGGTGAAGGGCTATCTGGGGTGTCGATGCGAGATGGGGTATGGAAAGGGTTGGGCTAGTCGGCGGGCTGGGGAACGGGAGCAGGGCGGGGGAACCGCCAGGCGAGGATGGCGGCGGTCAGCGAGAGGGCCATCAGGACGAAGGCGAGGCCTTCGAGGCCCCAATGGTCCATGGTGAGGCCAGCTGCTAGCGGGCCTAGGAGTGAGCTGAGGATGGTGCTAGGGATGGTGATGATGAGGCCAGGTTTGGCGAAGTGCCGCGTGGGGAAGTGCTCGGCGAGGAGTATCCAGGGGAGGATCAACAATCCGCCACTGACGAAGGCGAGGATAGCGTCGGCTGGGAGGGCGACGGCAGGTGTGTCAATCAGCCAGGCGACGGCGGTGGTAGGTACCGCGATGAGGGCGGCTACGATCAGCAGGCGATGTGTGGGGAAGCGGTCGCTTGCGAGCGCCCAGGCTAGGGCGCCATCGCAGTGGTGATTCGCAGCGTGCGGAGCAGGTCATCGAGTGGCAAGAAGTCCACGCGAGATCCGAGGATTAGGGGCATATATGAGAGGGCGGTGCTCCCGATGGCGAGAGCAACGGTGAACAGGAAGCCAAGGAACAGGGCGGATCTCCAGAAGCCCGGTTGGTCGATGAGTTTCGCTCGGTCGGTGGCATCAGGGTTGAGGGCTGGCGATTCGGGTGCTGGGGTGAGCCTGGGAAAAAAGCGGTAAAGGAGGTAAGCGGCGGTTAGGCAAAAGGCGGCTGCGATGAGCAAGCTGGTCGACATGTTTGATGATAGGACGGTCTCTGATGATGCGATGGAGATTCGGGCGATGAAGACTGCGGCGACGATGCCGAAGAGTGCGCCGCGGTGGCGAGTTGCGCTCCGGGCTGCTGCTGCATAGAAGATGAGGGATGCGGTGCCTGCGCCACCCACTGCGGCGGTGAGCAAGCCAATACCCATAGCAGGTAGGTTTCCGGCTGGGATGAGGATGAGGGCGCCGACAGCGGTGGCTATTGCCCCCAAGGCCATCACGGGGTGAGGGCCACGTCGGTCGATCCAGATAGCAGTCCCGATGAGGAGGAGACCTCCGGCGAGACTGGAGAGGGTGAAGACGAGGCTGAAGTTGAACCGCGAGAGGCCGATCCGTTCGTCGAACAGGTAGGGGGCGAACGCGCGAGGGCTGCCAGCGACGAGGAGTGCGCTGGTGGCGAAGAGGAGGAGGGCGAGCTTGAGTTCACGTCGGGAGTCGGGGTGCATAACGATAGTGAACTATACGCTAGTTTTCGTGGGGTGTGGATGGAGCCGTTCGGCTGCGCTTGGGGAAACACGCGCAACTGAGGGGCTGCGCTTTGTCGAAGCGACAAGGGCCAAAGGGAAGGGGTTGGGCTAGTCGGCGGGTTGTGGGACGTGGGTGGTGGGGAACCGCCAGGCGGCAGCGACGGCCAGGAGGGAGAGGGCGACGAGCATGGCTGCGGGGACGCCGAGCCCCCACGCGCCCAAGGTGAGATCGGCGACTATCGATGCCGGGATGGCGACGAAACCTCCGGCGAATCCGAGGATCCAGCCGAGTGTCGCGAAACGATGGGTTGGGAGGTGCTCTGCCAGGAGTACCCAGGGTAGGACGAGGAAGGCGCTCTTTGAAAAGGAGAAAGCTACCCAGGCGGCAATGGAGATCGCAGGTGTGTCTGCAAGCCAAGCGATTCCTAACAGGGGGATGCCGATAAATCCTGCGATGAACAGCAGACGGTGCGCTGGCATACGGTCGCTAGTGATGCCTCAGGCCAAGATGCCGATGACATTGGCTAGCCCCATGGCCGTGAGGAGGAACTCGATGTCTGGGGACTCGAGTTGGTCAACCCAGAGTTTGGGAAAGAGTGGGGCTGATACTCCCTGGATCGCTCGCGCGGCCATGAATACGAGCCCGAGCGAAATCAGTGTTCTTCGAGTGGATGGCTGGGCGAAGAGTTGCTGAGTGCCTGGATGGGTAGGGTCTGGGGGCGGCGTAGCCAAGGGGAATCGGGGGAGATAGCGGTAGAGGAGGAATGCTGCAGCAAGGCTCAACGCAGCCGCAGCGAGCATGCTGGCGCTCACGCTGACCGAGAGGAGGGAAAAGAGAGGCGTGGCCGGGATCCCGGTGAAGACTACAGTGAGGATGGCGAGCAGTGCCCCACGATGTGCGATGGTGCCGCGTGCGGCAAGTGCGTAGAAGACCAGCCGTGCTGTGCCCGCGCCGCCGATCCCGACGATGAACAGACCCGCGCCGAACACGGATATGTGGCTAGAGATACTGATGAGGAAGAAGCCTGCGGCTGCGGTGGTGGCGCCAATGGTCACGAGGGGCAGGGGGCCTCGTCGGTCGACCCAGATGGCCGCGAATACCACCAAGATACCGCCGACGTCTCCCAGCAACCCGAGCATCCACAATCGCAGGGGTGAGAAGCCGTCGATCATAAATGTCAGGAGGACTGACATACCTGCGGTATGGCTCCCGGCCACCAGCATGCTTGCGGTGGCGACGAGGAGGAGGCCTAGCTTGAGTTCACGCCGGGAGTAGGGGTGCATAACGATAGTGAACTATACGCTGGTTGGGGAGGTGCGTGGGAGGGTGTGGGATGGCGTTGGTTACCGCGCCTGCCACGCGTCACAGGTCTTGGTACTTGTCACATGGAGGTCTTCTTCGGAGATGGTTGTCCAGTCATCCTCGTAAAGCTGCTTCAACCACGCTGCGACGGTGCCTGGACTTGAAGTTGGGTCGAGCCGAACCAGAATCCACACCGCTCCCCATTCGTAGGAGGTCTCGTGCGTATCGTCGATGTCGTCGTCCGGGTCGTCGAAAACATCAAGTGGGTCTATGTCAGCGATGATCTGTGTGATGGAACGCAGCAGCACTGGATGGTCTCTGCGCATCTGCTCGAGTTGACGCCGTCGGGTGACCGCTGACCGCCATTCCCCGTACGTGGCGGTTGCCGGTATCAATGCGAAAATTCCGATGAGCCCGCCGACGATGGCGAGTGTCAACCACCAGAGTGGCCAGCCCGTGCGGGGGATGATCAGCGCTGCGTCGCTTGGGTTGGCGGGGTCGTAGAAGACCTGAGCGCTGGCTCCAGCCGCGTACCGTTCCTCATTGGTTTCGCGGGCCCGTTTGCAGCCGCTACAAGATTGGCTCCATTCCTGGGTGGACGTATGTCGCTGACCATCGACTTCGTATGCGAACTCGGCGGTTATATCCAATGAATCGGGCATATTTTCGCTATCGAAAACGGACAGGTGAGAGGACCGAATCACCCCTTCGACAGCCGTCCATGCGGATTTTGCGTGGCGGTGATCCTGTCGCTCACCGAATCGCTCAAATCCGAACAGCGCGATGGCGACGCCGAGTGCGAGAAAGGCGGCGCTTATGGGTACGGTGATGAGGGCTGCTTTGGCTTCTTCGGAGATGTTCATCCGAGTATCACCTGGTGCGCTTTGGTGCGCTTTGGTGCGCTTCGGAAGGGGTATGAGGGTCAGATGAGCTCGGCGATCTCGGCGGGGGTGAAGCCGTGGCGGGCGAGGACTTGTTGGGTGTGTTGGCCGAGTACAGGGGCGGGGATGCGGATCTGGCCGGGGGTGAGGGACATTTTGACGGGGAGGCCGATGTGGTTGATGAGGCCGGCGATGGGGTGTTGGAGTTGCTGGATCATGCCGCGCTCTAGGACGTGGGGGTCTTGGTAGACCTGGGCCATGTCGTAGATGGGGCCTGCGGGGATGCCAATCTCAAGGCAGAGGGTGAGCCATTCGGCTGAGGTTTTGGTGATGGTGGTGCGTTCTAGTTCGGTGGCGAGTTCTTGGTAGTGCTGGACTCGGGTGGGGTTGGAGGCGAAGCGGGGGTCGTCTATGAGGGAGTCGAGGCCTATGGCTTTGCAGAAGCGTTCCCAGATGCCTTGGTTGCCGATGGCGAAGTTGACGTAGCCGTCGGATGTGGCGAGGGCTTGGTAGGGGGCGACCATGCGGTGGGCTGAGCCTTTGGGTTGCGGGGTTTGGCCCGATCCCCAGAGTTCAGCCGATTCCCAGACGGTGAGGGCGATGGCGGATTCAAGGAGCGAGGTTTCGACGACTTGGCCTTGGCCGGTTTTGAGTCGGTGGATGTAGGCGGAGAGGACTCCGTAGGCGGCGAACATGCCTGCGGAGAGGTCGCCGATGGGGATGCTGACTTTGACTGGGGGGGAGTCGGGGTAGCCGGTGACGCTCATCATGCCGGACATGCCTTGGGCGACGAGGTCGTAGCCGGGGCGGGATGCGTAGGGGCCGGTTTGGCCGAAGCCTGAGACGGAGACGTAGATGAGCTCAGGGTGGTTTTCCCTGAGGTCTTCGGGGCCGAGGCCGAGGCGCGCCATGGTGCCTGGCCTGTAGTTCTCGGCGACGACGTCGACTTGGGCGGCGAGGCGCTTGAAGGCGGCTTTGCCAGCATCGGTGCGGAGGTCTAGGACGACGCTTTGCTTGTTGCGGTTGATGCCCAGGAATGCGGCGGATTCACCTTCGATGAAGGGTGGGCCGATGCGGCGTGAGTCGTCGCCGTCGGGTTTTTCGATCTTGATGACTTCGGCGCCCATGTCGGCTAGTAGGAGGGTACAGAAGGGGCCAGCCATGACTTGGGTGGCGTCGAGGATGGTCATGCCTTCTAGGGGCATGGGTAGTTGGGTAGTCATGGGGGAGATTATCGCTGTTGGGATGGCAAGTTGCTTTGTAGGGAGGGCTAGAGCGAGGCGAACTGCGTTTAACGTGCGCCTATTTGCGAGCGAGGGAGCCATCCCCCTAGCCCCATTCCTTTCCTGGAAGGGGGAATCAGATAAAGAAAGGCAAGGGGGACACCCCCTTGTACCCCCGCCAGAGGGACGAAGCCCCAATGGACTCCCCGTTGGGGAGGGGGACGACCGTGGCTGATGCGAGCGGGGATGCCTCGGGCTCGATTCTAGGCAAAGATCGATTGAGGTCGGTGCGAGCCCTCGGATCTCTTGGCTTCGCCGCCGGACTAAAGGTCGCTCGGCGCTCCGGGAAGGGGGGAGGGCTATCGTCCCGTGAAGTGGGGTGGGCGTTTTTCGACGAAGGCGTGGTAGCCCTCCATGCCGTCTTGGGTGTCGAAGATGGTTAGGGGGAATTCGGCGTCTTCGGGGGTGAGGCCGGTGAGGGCAGGGTTTTCGAGGACGGTGCGGAGGATGCGTTTGTGGCCGCTTTGGGACATGGGGGCGTAGTGGGCCATGCGAGCGGCGAGTTCATAGGTGTGGTCGTGGAGACGGTTGTCGGGGACGATTTCGCTGATGAGGCCGATGCGGTGGGCTTCGTGGGCGTCGACGATCTTGGCGGTGAGGAGGAGGTGCTTGGCGTGGCCTGCGCCGACGAGTCGGATGAGCCGTCGGGCTTCGTTGTAGCCGGCGAGGACGCCTATCTTGGCGATGGGGATGCCGAAGGTGCTGCTCTCGGATGCGATGCGGATGTCGGTGGCGGTGGCTAGTTCGCATCCACCGCCGACGCAGATGCCGCTGATCATGGCGATGACGGGCTTGGGCATCTCCTCGACGTCGTCCATGGAGCCTTCGAAGGCGGCGGCGTAGTCGCGGGCGAGGGCTTTGGAGCTGCGGTGCGCGGGGAAGTCTTTGATGTCGGCGCCCGCAGAGAAGGCTTTGCCGCCCGCGCCAGTGAGGATGACGACTTTGATGGTGTCGTCCGCGCTGAGGTCACGTGCGGCCTCACCGAGCGCAAGCCACATGTCGTAACTCATGGCATTGTGCTGGTCGGGTCGGTTGATGGTGATGGTGCCGATGCCCTCGGCGCGGTCCACGATGATGCGGTCGTCCATGCGATCACTTTCTTGAGAGGCGTTCAGGAGTGCGTTAGGAAGCGGTCCCCACAGTGGTCGCAGTATAGGGCGTCGGCCCTGTTGGGGTGGCGGCAATTGCCGCAGATGACGGTGTCGAAGGGTGGGCTGATGGGGACGCCGCACTGGGGGCAGTACGTGCTGAGCATGCGGATCTGGTGGGTGCAGTGTGGGCACTCGATGAGTGGGTAGTTGCGCCTGAATCGGAGGGGGGAGATGCGCTGACCCCACTCGAAGCGACGGTAGGCCCATATGCCGCCCGCGAGGACGATGAGCATGCTGATCCAGGAGTAGGTGACGCTGAAGGATGCGATGTTGAATGCGGCGTGGAGGAGCGCGGCTGAGGCGAGGGGGGCTACAACGAACCAGGGACGCTTGCGGTCGGATCGCTGGTGGACGCCCAGGCCATAGCCCCAGAGGCTGGCGAACACGAGGTGGGCGACGGTGGTTAGGGGGCCACGCGCGAGCAGGACTTCAGGGCCGAACTGGAGGACGTAGCCGAGATTCTCAAGCGACGCGAAGCCGAGGGCGGCGGCGGTGGAGTAGACGAGGCCATCTACTGGTTCGGTGAAGTAGCTGGAACGGTACGCGCCGAGGCGAACGGCGAGGAATTTGCAGGTCTCTTCCAGCGGCCCAACGATGAGCAGCATGCTGACCGCGAATGTGCTCATGGCGACGTTGGCCGTGAGGAGGTTGTCGGGGAGAGTGGCCGTGTTGATGACGGCAGCCGGAACCGACCAGAGCATGCCGAGGAGGAAGGTGAGGGCTACCCAGCGTTTGGGTGACGGCCTGACCTTGTTGAGTCGGATGTAGAACCAGAGCCAGAAGAAGCCGGGCGTGAATGAGAGACCGGCGAAGAGGGCGAATTGCACGGGGTGCTACCGCTGTACGACGACGGTGCCTGCGATGAGGTCATGGAGCGCGCGCTTGTCCTCACGGAAGGCGACCATCCAGAAGCCCGCGCCGAAGGGAATCATCGAGACGATCTTGGCCATCTCGCGTCCGAGGGCTCGCCAGAACCCGACAGGTGTGCCGTCGAGCTTGAGTACGTACACGTTGAAGGCGCGTTTGCCGATCGTGGTGGCCCAGATGCCAAGGAGTATGGGGGCGTAGCCGATGTTCAAGACCAAGCTGATGATTTCGGAGCCGTCGCTGGAGTCCGCACCTTGTATGTAGTCGCCAGGCGAGACTTCAGTAAAGATGGCGATGAGGATCGAGACGGCGGCGGCCGTGACGATGTTGTCGATGATGAAGGCGACGAGCCGTATCAAGAACCCGGCTGGGCGCGCGCCAACGTAGGCGGGGATGCTGCCGACGATGTTGCCCTGTCGGAATCCGGTTGCGCCGTCAAAGGGGAGGCCGCAGTTGAAGCAGAAGGCGGCGCCTGGTTCGTTGGCGTGGTGGCAGCGAGGGCAGTCGACGCTCGCGGGCCCAAACTGGGGTGGGACGGAGCCCTGGACAGGCGCGCCAGTGCCGACGGGGGCGTGCTGGCTACGTAAGTCGTCGGTGGACGCAGGCGCAGTCGAGGGTTCCTGTGGGGCTGCCGTTGCGAAGTCGAATCCGCAGTTGCCACAGAAGTGCGTGGAGCTAGCGTTCTGCGTGCCACAGGTGGGGCAGAGCCCGTTTATGGACAGTCCGCAATTGCCGCAGTAGTGGGCGTCCGCGGTGTTCTCGTGAGCACACCGCGGACAGGGGTTGGTTTCAGTTGATTCTTGCATGGTATCTAGGCGTCGATTGTGGAGGTTCGCCTGACTGATGACAAGGACTTGGGCTGCGTAGAGGTCGCTCTTCTCTTTGAGGAGGAGTGACGCTGCGACGTCGGATTAACGCTGAACGACGACGGTGCCTGCGATGAGGTCGTGGAGTCCGCGCTTGTCTTCGCGGAAAGCGACGAACCAGAACGTTAGGCCAAACGGGATAGCCATTAGGCCTTTGGCTACTTCCCGACCGAGGGCGCGCCAGAACCCGACGGGGGATCCATCGAGTTTGAGCACGTACATGTTCAGCGCTCGCTTGCCGACGGTGGTGGACCAGATGCCGAGGAGGACGGGTGCGTAGAGCAGTGACGCCCAGTATATGAGGCCTGCCGCGAAGCTAGTAACGAGTGGGACTGAGAAATAGCCAATAACCGAGATCAAGAACAAAACCGCTCCGGAAGTCAGAATGTTG
>JAQCEV010000098.1 GCA_027618515.1 Chloroflexota bacterium
CGATATTACGAGCATCGAAGGGCCTGTCGATCGCAACCAACTCGACGCCAAGATCGCCGAACTCCCAGGCCGCGGTGAGCAGCTCGCGCTGGTCCCGCCCCAGGCGGTCGAGGGAGCCGATGAGTACATGACCGACGGCGTTGGTCCGCAGATAGGCCAGCATCGTTTGGTATTGTTCACGCGAGGCCCGCGTGCCCGACGCCACGTCGATGAATTCCCGGACGATGGTCAAGCCCCGCTTGGCAGCTTCCTGATGGGCCTTCTCGCGTTGCACGTCGAGGGATTGATGGCCATCCCCGGCCTGCTCAGCAGTGCTGACGCGGAAGTAGGCGGCCGCCAGAGATGTGGCGTTCGACGCGAGGGAGAAGGCAGGGCGTGACACTGTGGCCATAGATCACCTCTACGGCCACAGTGTACACCAATATAGCTGTCTTGGTGGAGATGGGGGAGGGTCGAACTCCCCGTCCAAGAGACGCCAAGCTCGGATGTACTACAGGCTTGTCCGATGATTTTTAACGGTGCGTACAGTCCATCGGCAGACCACACGACCGCTTGCCTCTGATCTTAGGTACCCCTTAGCGGCGTCTGAGGTACAGCATCCCGACTATATAGCACCCTCAGCGACCGCCGGGAAAGGCCATCGAGAGCGTGGTCACGTGAGTTACGCGGCCATTGCGAGTTGTTTCTCGCCAGTTACTTTTTGTGCCACCTGATTAGCGAGTGGATGACAAACTCGGCCTGCAATCCTGCCCAACAAATCCCCTGTCGAAACCACGCATCCCCTTGGGCTGTACCATTCTACCATGAGGCCACTCTCGCCTCTGGAATGACACTCTCCTAGTATCCCCGGTGCCTGTCCGTCACCGGCTACTCCCGGTGACGCATCGCCCGGTTGATCTCCCGGTCCGTCTCGCGCTGCTGGATAACCTTACGCTTGTCGTAGTGCTTGCGACCCTTCGCCAACGCCAGCTCAACCTTCGCGTAATGACCCTTGATGTACAGCCGCAGCGGCACCAACGTCAGCCCCTGCTGGCCAGCCACCCGAGCCAAGCGATGGATCTCCTTGCGGTGCATGAGCAGGCGGCGAGGGTGCACAGCCTCGTGATTCCACACACCGCCAGAGTCCCAAGGGGAGATATGTAGATTTTGCAGCCAGACCTGGCCGTCCCGGATCTGCGCGTACGCATCCCTGATCATCGCCTTGCCCGCGCGCACAGACTTGATCTCCGTTCCACTCAAGACGATGCCCGTCTCGACCTGCTCCAAAATCTCGAAATTGAATCGCGCACGGCGATTGTCCGCCACGGTCTTGAAATAGGGCGTATGTTCGGTCTTCGGCTTCTCAGTTGTCTTCTTTTTGCGTTTTGTTGGCATGCGTTTATCAGTCTATCAACTTACGCAACTCAGAAACGGCCCTATCAAGCTGTTCATCGGTGAACGGCCCATCGCTGTTCGTTACGTCCAGTGTACAGAGACCTTCCAGCGCTTCAGCGAACAGTTCCTGGCCCTCCAGGTTGTCGCGCTCATCTTCGAACGCCACGCACAACGACTGCGTCAGCGTACCCAAGCGTTGCGCCGACTGCACGTCCAGGTTGGCGCCAACCACGATATCCGGCGTGATGCCGATACCGTCGATCACCTGGCCAGCAGGGGTGAACCACCGAGCGACCGTCACGTACAGCCCAGACCCAGTCTCCAGAGGGAGCAACAGATTCATGACGCCTTTACCGAAGGTCGTCGTACCGATGATCTGCGCGCGACCATGATCCTGCAGCGCCCCCGCAACGATCTCAGACGCACTCGCCGAGAAGCTGTTCACGAGCACCACCATAGGTAGGTCGTAGGCCGATCCGTTTCCAGAGACCCGGTGCAGATCTTCATCGCCTTCGTCATTGGGATTGCAGCCCGTGCAAACGAGGCCTTCTTCCACGAATTCGCTCACCACGCCAACCGCAGCGTTCACCAATCCACCGGTGTTGTTCCGGAGATCCAGGATCAAGCCCTCAGCTCCGGTGGCTCGTAGATCAGCGATCGCTTGGACCATCCCTGAAACAGTGACCACGTCAAACGAGTTCAGCCGGATATAGCCCACGCCGTCCTGCTGCATCCGCGCCAGAACGCTCGTCAACTCGATCGTATCGCGCACAACCGAGATGTCCTGCGGCCGCAACGAACCCGCGCGCAGGATCGTCAGTACTACCGTCGAATCCTTCGGCCCGCGGATCAGTTCCACCGCCTCCAACAGATCGAGTCCCTCGGTTGGTTGGCCATCGACCTCTAGCACTATGTCGCCGGGCTGCACGCCAGCCTTGATAGCCGGCGAACCCGGCAGCGGGCCAACGATCATCACCTGACCGCCGCGAACCGACACCTCAGCGCCGATCCCTTCGAAAGATTGGCCCGCGCCATTCAGCGAATTCGTAAAGTCCGTGAAGCGCTGCGGGGCCAAGTACGACGTGTACGGATCATCGATGAAGTCCAAGATGCCCTGGATCGCAGCATGGTTGAGATCATCATCGGTGAGGGAAGCACGATCGATGAACAACTCGCGAAGCTGCTCGACGACCTCTTCGGTCTCGGCGAGCGTCGACGGCGGCTCATCGCTCCCGCATGCGCTCAGGAGCAGTACGCCGATCATCGACAGAACTATAAAAGGGAATGCGCGCAAACCAAGACTCCTCACACGCGATCTGCAAGAGTCCATCGCCTCGCAAACGCACCATGACGATTTTAGCACGCACCCAGGCGTGCCCAACCTTTGGATAACGCCCAGCCAGGAGCGGCATTACACCAGAGGCTCAAAAACGCACGCAACAGCCCACACTCGACCTGGTGGACGATTCAAACGCCCACAGGCACGTGTTTCAGCAGGGGATCCCGGAGCTACGAGCAGAAGTCGAGAAACCCACCCAAATACTCTTTACTTTACATAACAACAATAGTGCGTAGTTCAGATAACCCGAGCAAAACATGCATAGAGACAAACGGGCCGCCCGCTGCACAGCACCCCTACTGACTACAGCGTCCGCGCAAACCTCAACGACCCCACATGGCCAGAATCGAGATTCACGTCGATCTCCAAAACCGCAGCCTGTTGCGCGCATTGAACCTCCCCCTGAAACCGACGGCCGCCACCAGTGCCGTAGCTGCTGGGCAACTCAATCTCTTCAATCACGTTGTGTACGGGACACAGGATGGTGATCTTCACGCGGCCTCCCCATGGCAATCTCAAGTGCATGCTGGGCATTCTCTCTGAATGAGACCACGTGACCACGTACTAAAGGACGGTATCGGACACAAGAAAACTTGATGCCCCCGCTAACGCGCAGCCATGAACCCCATACCCGCGTTGCCGTCTTCGAGTCCACCCATGTACAGGAACTCGCCGTCGGCGCGCTGCACGCGCGCAAGCATCTCGGCGAAATCCAGGTGCACGACCGTGCCGCCGTCGCACTCGACGCTCACAACATCGCCTTCACGGCCTGTCAGCTTGAGCGGACGTTGCTCGAAGACGTTCCCGGGCCCCACTTGCAGCTTCAGCGCGGGCTCGATGGCCGTCAGCGCCAGCGTATTGCGCATCAACGCGCCATCCACTATCGAGAATCCGTCCTCCTCGCAGCTGAAGAAAGCCCTGGCCGGCAACGTGAACTCGTCACTCATCTCTAGCGTCGTCCTCTCGTGGCCTTCCGCCACTCTTCTTTATTCGGGCGTGTCCGCACCAAAGCGAACAACCCCACTGCGATGAACACCAGCGACATGCCCATGTTCGCCGTCAACAGGAACGCCAGCAGGCCCAGCACACCCACCGTTTCGTTTATCGCACTCCGCATCAACTGCGCCGCCGCCAACGCCTCTAGTGCGCTCTGGCCGCTGTCCAAGGCTGAGCGAGCACCCGCCGTCGCCATCCGTTCTCGGACCACCAGCAAAGCCACCGCGATTATGGCGAGTACGCTCAGCACGACCACGTGAGTGGTCTCAATCAGGTGTGGGAACATCTGCTTGTCGCCTAGAAACGCGATGACAAGCGCGAAAAGTACGGGCGCTATCATCAAAACCAGGTGCACCACAAAGGTCACCCGGAAACTCTTGTCGAATTCCTGATCGTCCTGCGTCTATGCCTTAGCTACCTTCTGGGTCGTCTTCCGCACTAGCGCTGTTCTCTCATGGCGGCTGCCCGCCACCCCTCTTTGTTCGGCCGCCCACGATAGAGCGCGAACAACCCGACGACCAAAAACGGCAGCGACATGTTTACGTCTGCCGTGGCCATGTAGTACACGAGCCCAAAGAGCGCAATGGGGCTTGTGAATTGGACACTCGTGAATTGCGCGGCAAGTAACCACTCGCTCGGCGGTTTCCCCTTGCTGATTGCCGCACGCGCACTGCGTCCCGCGAACAATCCGCGGGACAGTAACAAGAGCGCACTGATCACGGAAAACGCGGCAAGGATGGCCACGTGCGGGATGTCACTGTTCAAGACCTGTTCTTCCCAGCCTCGACTGCTGAAGACGGCGATGGTGACACCATAGATCGGAATTGCCGCCATGAACGCAAACTGCAGCACCATGGCAGCCCGATAGTTCTTGTCCACTTCGTCGGTTGATTGCATGCAGCCCCTAGTTCCCCAACTAACCCACGCCCAACGCGTCCGTCGCCGCATGCGCCACCGTTTCCAGCGTCGCCAGGAGATCATCGAGCCCCAAGCCGCTGACGACCGACGTCAACACAGCCTTCGTCCCACCAACATCCGCCATCAGGCTCATGTCAGCGTCGGGATCCAGCAAGTCCGCCTTGTTCATCGCCAGAACGCGCGGTTTACCCGTAAGCTTAAGATCGCCGAGGATCTTCTCCACCACCTCAACGTGTTCGGGAGCGTTGGGGTGTGAGATATCCACGACATGCAATAACACAGTCGCTTCTTCCAACTCTTCGAGGGTCGCGCGGAACGCGGCGACCAGTCCAGTCGGCAGTTTCTGGATGAATCCCACCGTGTCTGTCATCAGAACAAGCGTTCCGTCGCCCAGCATCACCCTGCGCGTCACCGGGTCGAGCGTTGAGAACAATTGGTCCCTCGCAAGCACGCCCGCCTTGGACAAGCTGTTCAGCAAGCTGCTCTTGCCAGCGTTCGTGTAGCCCACCAGCGATATCACCGGGATGCCGCTCTTGGATCGTCGCTGTCGGTGCTGCTCGCGCTGCTTGCGAACCTCGTCCAACTCTTTCTTCATGCGATGGATGCGGGCGCCGATCAACCGACGGTCCGTCTCGATCTGCGACTCACCAGGACCTCGCGTACCGATACCACCACCCAGGCGCTCCAAGTGACTCCACTGGCCCGCGAGCCTCGGTAGCAGGTACTCGGCCTGCGCGAGTTCCACCTGCAACTGCCCTTCCTTACTACGTGCGTGGCGTGCGAACACGTCAAGGATCAGCGCGGTGCGGTCGATGACCTTCACCTCACCTTTGAAGGCGCTCTCGAGATTCTGTTGCTGCGTAGGGGTCAACTCGTCGTCGCAGATCACCGTATCGAACCGCAAAGCCTCGCGGAGATCCAGCAGTTCCGCAAGCTTCCCTTTGCCCAGGTACGTGATGCTGTGCTTTTCCAGGTTCTGCGTGATCGTACCGACCACTTCAGCCCCTGCGGTTGCGGCGAGTTGTTCCAGCTCACGAAGCGAATCGTCGAGCACCCACGGCGTCCGTTTGCCTTTGATGGCGATACCCACCAGCAGAGCCTGCTCTGGCTCTGCCTCGGTATCTACCGTCCCTTTTCGTACCTTCGCTATGAACTGTACTCCTGGCCTAGATGCCCGCAGCCGCTGCGGAGCTGCCCGCAGTCTAAGGCGAGCAGACCTCCGCGAAACAGATGATTCTTACTGATTCCGACGGCGATTATGGCTTCTCGGGCAAGCGCCAGCCCTCAAGTCTGCGCAATCCCTCTTCAACCCGGTCGTCCGGCGTCGTGAGCGATAGGCGGATGTACCCCTCGCCTGCTGCACCATAGCCTCGGCCAGGTGTCACCACCACCGCGTGCTTGTCCAGCAACTCAGTCGCCACCGCAGCCGACGTCCACCCTTCAGGGCATCGCGCCCACACGTACAGGCCAGACTTGGGTGTCGGCGCGTCCAGCCCGATCGCGTTCAGCACTTCAACCACCCGGTCGCGTCGGCGCCTGTAGATGTCGTTGTTGGCGTCGACCCACTCCTGCGGCGTGTTCTCCAGCGCCTCGATTCCCATGTACTGCACCGCGTTGGAGATTCCTGAGTCGATGTTGGATTTCACCCGCACGAGTCCGTCGATCAGCTGTTGGTTGCCCACGGCGCTACCGACACGCCAGCCAGTCATGTTGTAGGTCTTCGACAGCGAGTGGAATTCGATCCCAACATCCATCGCCCCCGGCACCTGCATGAAGCTCGGCGCGACATAACCGTCGAACGTTACCTCCGAGTACGCAGCGTCGTGACAGACCGCGATGTCGTGCTTCTTCGCGAACGCGATAACTTCCTCGAAGAACTCCAGCGTCGCCAAACCACCCGTTGGGTTGTTCGGGTAATTGATCCACATCACCTTCGCCTTGTCGGCGACAGCTGCGGGGATCGCGCTGAGATCAGGCAACCAGCCGCGCTCCTCAGTCAGAGGCATCAGATGCGTCTCTCCGCCAGCGAACATCGTGCCCACGGCGTAGACCGGGTATGCAGGGTCGGGAATCAGAGCGATATCGCCAGGGTCGATGAGGCACAGCGACATGTGGGCGATGCCTTCTTTCGCGCCGATCAACGGCACGATCTCCTTGTCGCCCAACGTCACATCGAACCGGCGCTTGTACCAATCGCCGATCGACTTCCGCATCTCAGGCAAGCCGTCAGACTCCGGGTAGCGGTGGTTCGGCGCATCCTGCGCCGTCTTCGTCAGCTCATCCAAGATGTGCTGAGGAGTCGGGATATCGGGGTCACCGATACCGAAGCTCACCACGTCCGCCCCCTGGGCCCGCTTCTCAGCGATCTTCCGGCTGATCTCCAGGAAAAGGTACGGGGGTAGTTTGTCTAGCCGGTTTGCAAGCTGCATGGATCCTCCAAGGTTCGTGATAAGCGACGCCGATTATAGCGAACGTCTACTGGCGAGCTACTAGCTCACGTTGATTTAGGTATGTCAGCCCAATAGGTTGGCCGGTTGACAGGGGCACGCGAAGACGCAAGACCAGGTTGCTACGCCGAAAACGTCCCCGAAAAGACCTCGACGGCGTCACCCTCAAGGATCACCGGCCCATGGCCAGGCCACGTGATGCCCAGCGTGCCGCCAGGCCATTCCAGCGACACGTGGTCGTCCACGTAGCCGTGCAAGCGCGCCGCGACCACCACTGCGCTGACCCCCGTGCCGCATGCCAGGGTGAGGCCAGAGCCTCGCTCCCAAGTACGACCCGTGATGTGACTCCGGTCGATCACGTTAGCGATGCTGAAATTCACCCGGTTCGGGAACGCGGCGTGGTGCTCTACCTTCGGCCCCACGCGTTCAAGCTCGACGCTACCCACAGGATTATCCAAGAACGATATGAAGTGAGGGTTACCCATCGAGACGGCAGTCCCGATGATCGGCATGCCCTCGGAGCGCAACATAGCCTCGAACATCACCTCTTCGGGATCGACTCCAAGCGCTTTTACCAACTCCACGTCCATGTAATCCCGCACGGAGCCTTCGGTCTGCTCAGGATCCGTTGGCACATCCAGCGCCCGCAGGATCGGCTCGCCCATGTTCACGCGAGCGCCAACGACGCTCGACGACTCCCACAGCGGCTCCACCGTCAGCACGCCCGCGCCCGTCTCCACGTTCATCGACTCGCGGCCGCCAGTGATCAGGTCGCGCTCGATGACGAACTTCGCGAAGCAGCGCAGCCCGTTGCCGCACATCTCGCCCTCAGACCCGTCAGCGTTGAAGATCCGCATACGCACCGGCGCCGCACCCGTTCGCGACGGTGCCGCCAGGATGATGCCATCGGCGCCCACGCCGAAATGCCTATCGGACATCACCTTAGCAAGCGCTGGCCAGTCCTGCTGCTCAGTAAGGGCATCGATGAACAGATAATCGTTCCCTGCGCCCTGATATTTCGTGAATTCAATCATCATTACTCCAGGAGCGATTCTACCACGAGGCACGCGCCTGCCTGACCCTGCCTGTGATACATTCCGGGTCGATGCTACTCAACCGCGCCCGTCGTTTCATTCACAGCAAACTCCCACTGGCAATCCTGACCGCGGCTGCACTCGCGTTCCTGGTTCGCACGCTGGTCGGCACACTGGATGTCGTCCTTTTTGGCGCTTCGGTTCTCTTCTGCGGCTGGTTCAGCGCAGCCGCGTCCAGAGCAATCGCGATCAGCCTGCGCGCGCGCTTCAACTTGACTTACCGTGTGGGTACTGCCCTCACGTTCCTCGTCATCGTGGTCATCATGCTCGCGGCGACGTCAGACGTAATTTTTCTCGGTGTCCCCGACGCCGCCCATCAGATATCAGTCTTGGCATATGAGATCGATTCCTGGGCCTACGCAACCGACGCTCCTCGGAGTCTTGAGGGGATAGATTCTCCACAGGACATCATTCGGGAGATCTGGGTCAATTATGGTAGCGACGCCATGCTTTCACTTTCGAGCGACGTCAGCGATTCACTCCCATTCTTGCTTGGCCTCATCGTGGTCTGGCTACCCCGTGTTTTTCTCGTCGTGTTCTCGCTTCTCGTTGGCTGGCGTTGGGTCAGCGAATGGCTGGAACGATTGCTCCCCACCTGGCAATCGCAAGCCCCCTATTCCTACTCCGCCCTACAGGCTTCATATCTGCGGTGGATGGCTGGGATTACCGCTGTCGCTTTCGCATACACAACCGTCACCGCAACCGTGCTGGTTATTGCCAACACGCCGGGAGCGTTGTTCCTGGCCTCCGTCGCAGGCGGTTTCGCTGTCACTCCCTACGTAGGTCGCATCTTCGCTGTGGGCATCACAATGTCGGCCCTTGCCTTCCTCACGGAGACAGGCGTCCCCATCGTGATAGCGCTCGGCGGCCTAATGCTCGTCTTGAGCCTTGGGATGGCAGCAGTCAACCGACCTGAACGACGTAAACCTACGGGGACGGGCCTTCCGGTGCTGGTTCTAGCGTCCACGGTTATCGCCCTAGCCCTCACGCCGATGTTCATGCTCCCGCTCGCGTTCCTAGTCATTCCCTTTGCGGGGTTTGCGTACTTCGTAGGTGTCGGCCTTGCTAGCCGGATCGATACACGTAACACGACCGTCGCCACAGCCCTACCCGAGCCTGATTAGCGTCCGGAGAGTAACTCTCTCACGAGATAAACCGAGCTCCAGACGCTAAAGCCCGATCAGCCCGGGCACCTCAGCCATGCTCACGAACACCTCGG
>JAQCEV010000099.1 GCA_027618515.1 Chloroflexota bacterium
CCTCCCCCGGAGCGGCCAAGCGACCTTTAGTCCCAGCGGCGAAGCCAAGAGATCCGAGGGCGAGCCCCGACCTGCTCCACGACCGAACCCACCAACGAGCCCGGGAAGCCTGCGGACGAAGTCCAAGAGATCCGAGGGCGACCCCCGACCTGCTCCACGCCCGAACCCACCAACAAGCCCGGCGACCCCTGGGCGGCTCTTCCCCCTAAGCGCGGAATTTCTCTGGGGAGTGCAGAGGAACGCCTCTGCCGGGGGAGCGGGGGTGTCCCCCGCCTTCTCTGATTCTTTCAGAACCCCCTTCCTAGCAGGAAGGGGGCAGGGGGATGGTAGAAACGTTGGCCTGCAGGACGCCCGCCACACCCGGAGC
This sequence comes from Chloroflexota bacterium, assembly GCA_027618515.1. Taxonomy (GTDB): domain Bacteria; phylum Chloroflexota; class Dehalococcoidia; order Lucifugimonadales; family Australimonadaceae; genus CALGTL01. Next base: position 368 of record JAQCEV010000099.1, read on the forward strand.
GCCGCGTGACCTGCAGTCCTGCGCCGAACCAAGAAATCCCAGGGCCCGCGTCCCGACTGGCTCCACGACCTGCCTAGAATCGAGCCCGGGCGTTCCCGGAGCGCCGAGCGACCTTTAGTCCGGCGAACGAAGCCCATGAGTTTCGAGGGCGAGCCCCGACCTGCTCCACGCCAGAACCCACCAACGAGCCCGGGGAGACCACAAATGAGCACGTTTGACCATACCCCGCCGCGGGTAGCAGGAACCGCCTGCTCCGCCCCAGAGGTAAACGAACGTGCTCATTCCGACTCGAACGCCCTCAACCCCGTGCGCAACCGACCTAAATGCGGTTCCTCCATGGTCATTCGCGATCTGTCCCGCCCGCCGACACAAAAGAAACGGGCCCCCGCGATATCGCCGAAGGCCCGTCTATTGCTCGAATTTCGAGTGGCGATGCTATGCCACAGTCACGCTCATCACAGGAGGCAACCCATCGATCACCCGCGCGAACGACGCACCAGAATCTTCGCTAGACCACACCGACCCGTCCGTGAAACCAGCGAACGACAACGTCGCGTCATCCGGCGCCAGCCCGATGCCACGCGGAATCCCCTTGTACTGCGCGGGCAGCCCACTGTTGGACACCTGCCACGTCTTGCCGCCGTCCTCGCTGCGAGCGAACCCGGGGTCGCCTCCCTCAGGCCGACGCCATTGGCCAGGCCCAACCGCCGTCACGCCACTGATCAGGTATCCAGGGCGTGCCGGGTGCGATATCAACGACGTGCACGAGTACGGTCGCGACTCCAGACCAACGCTCGCAGGCTCGAAGTGCGAACCCTGGTCGGTGCTGCGGAACATACCCTTGCCAGTCGAAACGATCACCGCGTCGCCATCGTTCGGGATCACCGCCACATCGTGCCCATCATGGCCCACGAAACCCAGATCACCCGCGATCTGCTCCCACGTCTTGCCGCTATCCAGGCTGCGAACCGCCCAACCCTCCTCGATCGCCCCATAGATCACCGGGTTCGCGCCACCAGCCAACGCGATGCCCTTCATGCGACTCACGTGCGGAGGCACAGGCCCCGTCCAGTCCTTCGTTTCAGGCAACAGCTCCAGCGAGTCGTACTCTGCCCAGCTATCGCCCTGATCCTTGCTGATGAACACGCTCGCCGGGCTAGCGCCCACGTACAGATCGCCAGACTCCTGGTGCTGCGTGATGGACCACACCGTCTTGTGCAACAGCCCCGCGTTGATCTCCTGCCAGCTTTCGCCGCCATCGCGACTCCGGAACATTCCCGCCTTGACCGTCCCTGCGTACATCACCGCAGGATCGTTGCAGTCCACCACGACCCCGGCTCGGAAATCGCCGAGCCCACTCAGCCCGACCTTCTTGGACGTGTACCCGTCGGCCCCATGCTCAGCCTTGTACAGACCGTCGGACGTCCCGATGATCAGCGTGTGTCCGTTGCTCGTGCCCATGTTTCCCTCCGGTTATCGCAGCGATCAAAACCATGTGGTGCGGATTCTAGCAACCACTACGCCAGCATGCTACCGACCGTTTCAGAGGCGATAGCACCACCAGCGCGCCTCACCTATACTGCGCGCCGACGCGAATCGGCTGAAAACTTAGGGGGTGCCATATGGCGCGACTGACGATCCAAGACTTGCAACAGATGAAACGCGACGGGAAGAAGATCGCCGCTGGCGTTTCCTACGAGGCCAATATGGCACGTATGTTCGAGAGGGCAGGGGTGCACCTGCTGTCCGTTGGCGACAGCCTCTCGCGTGCATTCCTCGGCTACACGAATCCGCTGGACTACAAGATTGAAGAGATGCTCACCTTCGGTGGTGCCGTGGCGAGGGTTGCCGAGCGCGCCGCCGTCAGCATCGACGTCCCCGACTCTGTCCTGCTGGGGGGCCCCAAAGAGATGGAGCGAGTCGCACGTATCATCAAGGAAACCATCCCCAACGCCGACATGATCAAGGTCGACATCCGCGAACGGGAAGAAGAACTCATCGACGAAGTCGAGGCCGTCATCGCCGCAGGCCTTCAAGCCTACCCACAGATCGGCTTCGAGTACGTCGCTGGCGGCAGCATGCACGACACCGCCCAGGACATGGAGCAGACCCTCAAATGGGCTGAGGAAGTCGTCAAGCGTGGCGCCTCCATGATCGACCTCACCATGGTCTCCAAGGACATCTACGCCGCCGTCTGTAAAGCAGTCGACATCCCAGTCATTGGCGGACAGTCCGGTTCAGAATCCGACGGCAAGATCTACGTCGGCTACGCCATCACCGGCTACACCGAAGGGGTCTTGAACGGCGATGCCTCACCGGACGCCGCCGTCCGCTCCATGTACACCGTCATCGAAGAGGCCGTCAAAGCCGTCCACGACAACAACTGGAGTTAGCCCCACGGGTCAGCGCGCGATCATCATCTCGTGCGGTCCCTTGCCCATCCGAACCGCACCCGCTGGGGTGATACGACAAGTGTCACCCCAGCCCAGGTTCACCCGATCCGCGGTGAACACATTCGGCTTGATGATGAACACCCCATTCTCCGGGAACTGCCAAGTCCCGAAGCGCTCCACCGCCTCATCGTTCGTGGCCAGCGGCACATCGTCCCCCAGACCGCGACCGTGGCACACCATCCGAGCGCCCGCTCCTGCCAGCGGCCCCGTCTTCGGTGCCAGCTCCTTGCCCAAGTCCCGTGTCTTGTACACCACGTCCGCCAGCGTCACGCCCGGCTTCATGAACTCCAGCAGCCGCCCGTAGACCTCCCGATGAAAGTCGATCATCTCCACATACAGCGGGTTGCACGTCCGAACCGCCACCGGCCGCGTCTGCTGCGCCCGGTACCCCATGATCGACGACTCCAACTCGTTCATGATGATGTCCCCATCGTCCAGCACCCGGTTCTGCGGTCGAGTCATCGTCCGATGTGGCGTCGGGTGAGCGATCCAGTTGAAGTGCACCGACAGCTCGCTGCCGCGGGAGAACACCGCGTTCATCGCCGCCGCCCACACCTCGTAGTCGTAGGCGCCCGGCTTCGCCGCTGCCTCCAACTCCGCCACGTATGCCAACTCCACAAGATCGAGCGACTCCTGAAGCGCATCGATCTCCTCCGGGCTCTTCACGCACCGGGCCTCCTGCAGCAGGTCAGTCCCGTTCACGATCTCCGCGTTCGGCAGCGCTGTGACGATGGCGTCGTAGTGACCGTGCCAGATCGTCGTGACCGTGCCAGATCGTCCCCTCCGGCGTGCGCGTGCCACCTGCGAGCCCCGAGATAGCCACCCGCTTGTTGGCAGCGCCCAACTCCAGCAGCCGCTCTGCCATGACCTTGCCGTAGAACCGGTCCGCCTCACGAACGTCGGTGACCCACTCCTGCACGTCGGAACCCCAACGGATCGCCGACGTCGCAACCACCGTCACGTCTCCCACCAGCGGGAACACCACCCCGATGCTTGCGTCCGCACCGCCGCCGCAGGCCGACAGGTAGCGCGCATCAGCCTGCCAATCAGTCGAGTTGCCGTTGTTCGGCGGCGCCACGATCACGTCGATGCCGTCCCGCGCCATCAACTCCCTCACCCGCTGCCACCTACGATCCCGCTCTGCGATGGAGAATTGTCGAAACTTGAACTTCTGATCAGCCATTACTGTTCTCCTCTCGGTGTTGGATCAGCGGGGGGCGTCGCCCCTCAGCGTGATGCGGTGCATCTCCCGCAAGTACCCGTGGTAATCGTTCACCGGGTTGTGCATCGTGCAGCGGTTGTCCCAGATCGCCAGCGAACCCACCTCCCACGAGAAGCGACACGTGAACTCAGGGCGAACCGAATGCTCGTACAAGTACCGGAGGATCGGCGTGCTCTCCTCTTCGGTCATCCCGACGAATCTCACGGTGTGCGCGATGTTCAGGTACAAAGCCTTGCGCCCCGTCTCCGGGTGCGTGCGCACCACCGGGTGTTCGCCGATAAGCTCCGTGTCGCTGTTGGGGCGCCCCGCCTCGCTGACCCGATCCTCCCTGGTCCGCATGGCATCGGCCTTCCGCGAACTGCTGATGCCAACCAGCCCGCCAAGCAGGTCCTTCATGCCGTCTGACAGCGCGTCGTATGCTGCGTACATATTCGCGAACAACGTGTCGCCGCCCACCGGAGGCACCGTGCGCGCAAGCAACAGCGTGGCCATCGGCGGTTCGGGCAGGTACGTCGTGTCAGAGTGCCACACGCCGCCGAAGTTCACGGTCTCGTTCTCGCGCTTCACCACCGGTGTGATCATGGGGTATCCCGGCAACCCGGGCAGCAGCGGATATTCGCTTGGCTCGCCCAACTGCCGCGCGAATGCCAGGAATTGGTCCAATGTCAATTCCTGCCCGCGCAGAAACACCACGTTGTATGCCAGCAACGCGTCCCGTATCTCATCGACGGTTCGTTGCGTGATCCCTGGCGCCAGGTTTACGCCACCGATTTCCGCACCGACGAGCCCGCTCAAGCGCCTAGCAGTTATGTCTTGGTAGTTCATCATTTCGCCCAAACATACCAGAATTGGCGAGCCATTGCTTTATGGGATGGACGCTCCGGCTTGCCAAGTCGCTTAGAAATCGGTAATTTCCTCTGTGTAGCTTCGCGCCCTTCAACTAGATCGCACGGAGCACGCGTCCGAAAAGGAGACCCATATGACAACGGAGCCTGAATACATTGAGCCGGAAGGCATGGGACGTGCCGGCTGGCATAAAGAAGGCGAAGGCGAGGGCCAGGCCCGAAGCTACTACCGCCGCTTGGCCACCCCGTGGGAGACATTCATCAAGAGCGAGGGCCTCCCTGTTTTCCGAGGCGTTGGTATCAAAGACACCCGCACTCTGCCGCGAGCCGACTGGCCCCGCGTTGGTGGCAAAGGAACCTACATCCAGGTGACCGGCACGGAGAACAAGACCGGCATGTTCGTCGTGGAGATCCCGGCCAAAGGAGCGCTTCACCCGCAGCGCCAGATGTACGAAGAACGCTACGTGGTCATGGAAGGCCGCGGCAGCGTTGAAGTCTGGAAGAACAACGACTCCGTCCGCACGGCGTTCGAGTACGGCCCCTGGAGCCTGTTCTCCATCCCCATGAACGCTAACTTCCGCATCATCAACTCCGCCTCTACCCCGGCTCTGATGATTGCCGTCAACACAGCACCGCGCACCATCAACTCCTACGACAATATGGACTTCGTTTTCAACAACGAGTTCAACTTCGAAGACCGCTGGGGCGGAAACCTTGAAGACTACTGGGATAACAACGAAAAGGTCGTCCCCCAGCCCGTTCGTGGCCGCGCGATGGTCACCTCCAACTTCATCCCCGATATCGCCAACTCGTACCTGCCCTTGGACAACAACCGTGGTCCTGGGTTCCGTTGGGTCGCACCTGACCAGGTCGGCAACCGGATGATCCAAGGCTGGGTGGCTGAGTACCCTAGCGGTCGCTACGCCAAGGCCCACTACCACGCCTCCGGTGCGGTCCTTGTGGGTCTCAAGGGCAACGGCTACTCGATCACATGGCCGCGTGAAGAAGGCGGCGTCACCCCTTGGAAGGACGGCAAGGGCGACCTCGTCAAGTTCCAGGAGTATGGCCCCGGCGGCCTCATCAGTGCCGCGCCTGGACCTGCTAACTGGTTCCACCAGCACTTCGCCGTCAGTAAGGGGCCGTTCCGGGTGTTCAACTACACCGGTACGATGCCAGGCAACCCTGAATCCGGGCGCCTACGCGAACTCGACGACGCTGAAGAGGGTGCCATGGTCAAGCAACACGCCGACATCAGCGACGGCGGCAACGCGATCCCCTACCACATGGAAGACCCTCACGTCCGCGAGATGTTCGAGGAATCTCTCCGCCAGGTAGGTGGGCAGACCACCATGCCCCCAGAGGTCTACACCGCGTCCGGTGCGAACATCGAGGTCATGACGGACTAGAGGTCGTCACCTGTTTCGGACAACAAAAAAGAGGGGGCCTTTTGGCCCCCTCTTTTTGATACTGCTGCTTGCGCGGCTTACGCCGTAACAGGCGCTGGCCGGTTGTCGTTGATCAAGCGGCCGGTGCCGTACTCAACCTTGACCGTCTTAGCGATGGCGCCGGATCGGGTGCCGATCATGATCAACTCTTTGTCCGTCTGGTTGTGGAGTTGGTAGAACGACCCGCCCGTGATCGTACACATGTTGCCAGCGCCGAGCTTAGCCTCACCGCCGTCGGGGAAGATCATGGTCAACTCCCCTTCAACGACTGTGAAAGTCTGATCCTGATTGTGGCAGTGCATCTCGTCGATCTGGTCAGGCTTGTAGTAGTGGATCCAAGCATGGAAACGACCCGTGTCCATAATGTTGGTGCGTTTCTTCGTGTCGTGGGCGAACTTGGCCGTGTCGTAGACCTCGATAGGCATAGTTGGTCTCCTAACCGTCGAATTTGGGTAACGGGATACCAGCACATGGACACTGCTGTCAACGATTTAGGTGAATCTTGAGTTGACGGGGTACTCGCGCGTGCGTAGCCTGCCGCCGTTCAGTACCAACAATGTCTACTACCCGTTAGAGAGGGCTATCGTGACTAGTTCCGAGAATGCACGTGTCATTGGACTGGGGATCGTTGGATTGGGCGGAGCGACGCTCAGCATGCTCCCCAAATTCGCCAAGAACCCCGGCTACAAGATCATGGCCGCAGCCGATGTCGATGCCAACGTGCTGGCAGCGTTCAGCAAAGATTTCCCCGAAGCGAAGACCTACAACAGCGTGCAGGACTTGTGCACGAACGACGCCGTCGAGCTGGTCTACATCGCCACGCCCAACCGGTTCCACTCGGAGCACACCATCGCCGCCTTCCAGGCTGGCAAGCATGTGCTCATCGAAAAGCCCATGACCATCGAGATCCCCGGCTCCATCGCCATGATCGAGGCGGCCGACAAGGCTGGCGTCTTACTCGGCGTCAACGTCAAGCACAGCTTTGAGCCTCGCGTGCAAAAGGTGCGCGAGATGGTCAGAACCGAAGAATTCGGCAAGCTCCGCCTCATCAATAGTTGGCGCTACGTGGACTGGCTGTACCGCCCGCGAACGCCGGAAGAACTGACGCCGGAGTGGGGTGGGGGCATCGTCTGGCGCCAAGCTCCCCACCAACTCGATATCGTGCGTACCATCGGTGGAGGCATGGTTCGCAGTCTTCGCAGCATGGCTGGCGTCTGGGATCCAGATCGCCGCGTGCCCGGTGCGCACGCCACGTTCATGGAGTTCGAAGATGGTGCCGTCGCCACTGCCATGATCAGCGGTTATGACCACTACGACTCACGCCTGCTCGTATTCGGCCCTGACGCAATCGACCCCTCTAATCATGGCGGCGCTCGCCGCGAGCTTCGCGAGTCATTGGTGGGTGGGGCTGAAGCAGCCGCGGCCGCTTCTGAGCGTTACGGTGGAGAGCGCGCCGGTTCCGCCGTCCGTGAAACGCCAGGCCTTGGTGGAGGCTGGATCATGGGCGGGCCCACCGTTATCAGCTTTGACCACGCCGACGTATCGTTCTCCCGCAATGGCCTGGAAGTATTCAGCGACACTGAGCGTTATGAGATTGATCTCAAGGGGCCGAAGGACGGCCGCGACGGTAGGCTCGACACCTACTACGACTCTATCGTCAATGGCGCTCCGCTCCCAGCGGACGGACGCTGGGGCATGGCGACCCTTGAAGTGCTGCTCGCCGTTCAGCAGTCCGGCGACGAACGCAGGGAGCTAATGCTTTCCCATCAAACAGGATCAGTGGATTAGCGCGAGACGCTTTCACGGTTCATTAGGAACAGACTATGACTCAGCCGCCCAAGAAACGCGGCCGCACCTCGGCCTACCAAGAGTGGATGGAATCCATCGGCGTGCCCATCTACGAAGGCCACTTCGTGGAGGATCTCCGCCATGTTGAGCTTGGTTGGTGGGAAGAACGCCAGTCAGCGACCGCCTTCCTGCACCTCAAGGGCATGGATGGCGTGTCCGAAGCTCGGATCGTCGAGATTCCTCCGGGCAAGTCGCTGCCACCCTTGAAGATGGCCATCGGCGAACTCGTCTACGTTCTCGAAGGCAACGGCCTCAGTACCGTCCGTGACGACGTGACTGGCGAAGAGAAAAGCTTTGAGTGGAACGAGCGAGCGCTATTCCACATCCCGCGCCACTCGGTCCATCACATGAGCAACGCCCGAGGAGACAAGCCCGCGCGCCTCCTCCACTACAACTACCTACCCGTGGCGATGTCGGTCGTTCCTGACCCGGACTTCTTCTTCAACAACCCCTACCAGCGCAGCATCGCTGGGGATCTCGACACGTTGTTCTCCGAGGCGCAAGAGGTAAAGAACGATGATTCTCTGAACACGGTCAGGGTGTTCTGGTCGGGCAATTTCTTCCCTGATATGGGCGCGTGGGACAAGCTGGCGCCGTTCAGGGATCGCGGGGCCGGAGGCACCGCCGTCTTCATGCGCTTCCCCAATGCTGAAATGGGCGCGCACATGTCCGTATTCGACCCCGGCCTCTACAAGAAGGGCCATCGCCACGGCCCCGGTCGGGTCATCGTCATTCCCAAGGGCGAGGGCTATTCCGTGCTTTGGAAGAAGGGCGGAGAGAAGATCATCTGCCCCTGGCACGAGTCCTCCGTGTTCGTCCCCCCGGAAGACTGGTATCACCAGCACTTCAACACCGGCGCGAATGACGCCCGCTACCTGGCGCTAGGCCCGCTGCCGCAATTCCGAGGCAAGGGTGAAACGCTTGAAGACAGAGCCGAGCGCCAGATCGAGTACCCCAATGAAGATGTCTGGATTCGTGAAAAATTCGAGAGCGAACTCGCTGCCAGAGGCGAGAAATCCCTCATGCCTGACGGTGCGTACAATGATTTCGATTACCAGTGGGAATACGGCGACGACGATTAATCCCCCGGTGGCATTCAGCTAAGCGCTGCTACCGCAGCAGGCAATCAGGAGAGAAACATGCTTTCACAGGAAGTAAATGATCGCTATACCAGAGTAGGCGC
>JAQCEV010000100.1 GCA_027618515.1 Chloroflexota bacterium
TCGTGGGCTCTCCTGAAGTCAGCGTTCACCGCGCCCGGTTCTATATCGTAGACGACCGCCCCCAGCGGCATCTAGCACTCCCACATGAATCCTGGCTCCCATATGGAATTCCTGTAGATTCCGAGTACCATGCCCCCATCACTCGCAATCGATGACGTACGGGAGCCATGCAGATGCTTAGCAAAGAGGAAAACGACCTAATCACTCGCACCAACGACGATTCACCGTTGAACGACATGATGTGGCGATACTGGCTGCCTGCACTGCTGAGCCAGGAGCTACCCGATAGCTATTCGAAGCCTGTGGCCGTGCGATTGCTAGGCGAAGAACTCGTTGCCTACCACCTGGCCGACGGACGCGTAGGCCTGCTTCAGGAGCACTGCTCGCATCGTGGATCGTCGCTCGTCTACGCACGTTCTGAGGGCGATTGCCTCCGCTGCATCTACCACGGTTGGATGTACGACGTTGACGGCAACGTGCTCGACACGCCAGCGGAGCCCGCACGGAGTGTCATCAAGAACAAGGTGCACCATCCCTCCTACACCACACACGAAACAGCGGGCATGATCGGGGCGTATCTCGGCCCGAAAGACAAGCAGCTCGTCTTCCCGAACTACCGCTTCACAGAGGCTCCTGAAGAGAACGTCTACGTCACCAAGGTGCTCATGGACTGCAACTGGCTCCAGGGCGTCGAGGGCGAGTGCGACTCAGCTCACGTTTCGTTGCTGCACCAACGCTACGATCAACTCGCTGAAGGTCGCCCCATCCTCCATGATCTCGCACCGGAGTACGAGACAGAAGAGACTGACTTCGGCCTCCGCCTCGTCGCACTACGCAAACAGAACGACCGGACACAGCAGTACGTGCGTATCTCCAGCTTCGTGATGCCATGCGAGGTCTGGGTGCCGGTGTTCAACCGCGAGATTCACTTCTACGTGCCCATCGACGACACCCGTACCTGGCGGTACGACCTCGGCTACCTCAAGCGGCCGGTTACTCAAGCCGACGTGAACCGTGCCCACAGTGATCGATGAAAACTTCAACAAAACGCAGCACATGCGCAACGGCTACCAGCAGGATCGCCAAATGATGACCGGCGGCAACTACAGCGGCATCGAGAGCGTGCTGATTCAGGGCGCCGTGGTTACGGAGACCATGGACTACTCAGGCCATCTTCGACCGCACCCAAGAGCGCCTGGGCATGAGCGACGTCGCCATCATCGCCGTGCGTGAATACATCCTGCGTGCCGTGCGTGCCGTTCAAGACGGCGCCGATCCGCCCCACATCCTCACCGACGCCACACACAACGACATGACGCACATCGACGCGGTTCAAGAGGTCTTCCCCGCCGCAGAGAACTGGCGCGACCACTGACCGTACCTCACGCTCAGCGCCGCCGATGGCGTGAAGGCGTAACACCCCTCACAGCGCTCATCTGACCAACAGCGCCGTCGAGGCCAGTCCTCCCTGGTCGCCGAGAGCGACGATCGCATGCAGGCCGGTGGCTAGTTCGCTTGCAGCCACTTGAGCATGAAACTCCCCGTTGGCGCCTGAGGTCTCCCCGCCCACCCATATTTTCCTCCCGTCGGAAGCGGTCATCGTCACATCCACCACCACACCGGCTCCTCACCCCGTCCCCCAAATGTCAAACGATACCGGGCTTCCAGCGTCAAAGCGATTCTTAGATAGCGTCAGTCCCTTTGTTGCCGTGAGGTCGCGCATCCCTCCTCCACTTGGCGGCCCCAGACCTGCCCGTGGCTCGTCTTCCAACAGCCGTCCGGCAGGAGTCTCGGCCAACTCGCAGCGAGTCACCAACACATCAAATCCTTGATCTGTGAGCACCCGACCGGTGATCACGCCACGAACGGCCACCCGGTCACCGAGCCTGGGCGTTGGCGTCATCCGCGTCTGGTACGAACACACCACACCACCTCCAGTGCCCCCTTCCAACGCCACAGTCGTCCTGCTCGGCCCCTCAGTCACGCTCGTGACCGGCCCCCATACCTCGAACGTCGCGTACCGGAATCTAAGGCTGGCTCTATCCAGATCATCTTAGTATGCGCCATAGATCAACCGCGATACCGCCCCCAGCAAGGATGGCTCCACCGGATCGACGATACTCCGGCCCGTCGTCGGCAGACCGTCCATCAATGCCTCGAATCGATCAAGCCCCGATGTCTCGAATGCTGCGCCAACGTGATGCTCGTCACTACCGCAGAGCACAACATCAGGTTTGCCTTCCCCCCGCGCCCACCAGAACGCGATGTAGCGCCCAGTCCCCAGCACCCGGTCATCGCGACCGCGCAACTCCTGGGGCTCGAAGTAGCGCAGTTCAAGCACAGTGCCACTTTCCCGGCCACCCATGTACGGGGGACGCCCCCCCAAGACCATCCAACGTAGCCGCCGGGCGAAGACCGGACAACTCCTCTGTCACCGACCCCGACACTGCCTCACGCGTCTGCGGGTTGTCGACGAACTTGACCCAACTCTGGCCGTGATACGCCACCGCGCCGGGCACTCTCGCGACCTCCGGTCGCTCGCCGTCAAGCAGCCGCAGTCCGGCTTCGAGCTCCACCCCAGCCAGCACGCGCACGAATAAGAGTGGGCCTCGCGGAGAGAAACCGGTGCCTCCCCATAGAGATGCACTGCCTGCCAACCCGATCGGCTCCCCATTGACCGCAACTATCACCGCCCCCATCGCCGGGCTCCGGGCTTCGGAGTCGACCAGCAGCGCAAACATATCCTCCGGAGATAGCTCATCGCGAGTCGCCAGCATCCTCTCAACCACCAGATGACCGGTTGCGTGTTCCGGCCAGATCGCCAGCGCACGTTCGCTAGGACTACCGACGTTCCACGCGTCGAGAGGCGCAACCGTAAGCCCAGTTGCCTCCACCCTGAGTAGCGTCGCCCCCGTGAGCGGCTCGAACGCCTCGACCGTCGCAGGCACCGGTCGCCCGCCCAGCGTCACTTGTATTCCATCCGGTCGCGGAGGCAACCGAAACACCGTGAGCACGGCCCCATCCTCGCTCACCACTAGGCCCGCCTGCGTCCGCATCCCGGCCGAATCGGTCGACTCGCCAACCTCGACGATGGCGTCCGCCCAGGCAGCAACCCCATCTGGAAGCCGCAGCGGGATCGACTCACAGTCGGCCCTGGTGTTGGACTCGGTGTCGGCGACGGAGCTAGAGAACCCCACGGCGTTGCTGTCGGTCGTGGTGGCGGCGTAGGAGATAGGGTTGCCGTCGCATCGGACGGCATGGCCGTAGGTTCAGCCCGGAACAGGCAAGCGTTCTGCTCACCCAACGAGACTGAACCTTGTGAGGGGCCAAGCGCACAACCGCCCAATAGCGAGTGCGTTCGGGTCAGCTCCCTGGCGTCACCCCGCAACACTACCGTCACGCTCTCCACGCCCCGTACGAAGTTGCATCCCATCGCGTTGGCCGAATCGGGCCCAGAAGGCACTTGATCGATGCCCCGCAGAACCTTCCAGGGCCCGATCACAAACGCGAGCGTGGTCGAGCACCCTATTCGACCGTCGGGGCCAATGTCAGGGACGTCAGACAACGCGGGGGGAGTCGCAGCCGGTGTGGGAGTCGGTGGCAGGTCTGCGCCAGGCGCCACCGTAGGCGTAACGCCGCAGCCCACGACCAACAACAGCGCGATCACATTCACGGCTGCGACGGCGACCGACCAGATCCTCGTGCGGCCACCGACAAGGGTGAATTTCGGTATGTACATGAGGGGTATATACTACTACTTCGAGACGCAGCCCCCAACGAACCCGAGCGCCCCAAGCGGGAGCGTTGACGCCGCTCGCCTAAGTTGCCTCAGGCTATCGAACGGCGCAAGTACGGAAGCCAGCGTAGATATTGTTCCGGAAAGGCATGTAGAAGTTCCGCCAGGTATTGCGTATCAAGAGAGACCGCGTCGCCCACGAGCCTCCCCGCAGAACCTTTTTCTTCCCGAAGGACGGCTCCGAATACTCCCGGTAAGGGTCGACCACAAACCCTGGGTACGCTTCGAATGTGTCCGCCGTCCACTCCCACACATTCCCTATCATCTGCCGACAACCGGCAGCACTGTCTCCGGCAGCAAGCGCCCGTACGTCCACGCATGCCATCGCCGTCCAGTCCATGTTGACCGTCAGCGGGGTTGGAGTCTCATTCCCCCAGGGGAAACTCGGCTTGTTAGTGCCACTTTCACGGGTCGTGGGAATCGCGCCAGCAGCCATCTCCCACTCAGCCTCAGTCGGCAGCCTCCGGTGCGCCCAATTGCAATACGCATTGGCCTCGTACCAGTTCACGTGCACCACGGGGTGGAACGGCTCTAGCGGGGAAAGTTGGTCGAAATCCTTGCGATACCAACCACCATCCGAACCCTTTTGCCAAAACCGGGGACACTGCGCCTTGCTTCGACGAAGCCAATCTCTACCCCGTTTGCCCCAGAGCCCTTTCATTCCGTAACCGCCCGCCTCAACGAACTCCAGGAACTCCGCGTTCGTCACTGTGGTGGCCGATATGGAAAAGGGCTCGACCTCTACCATGTGGCCCCATTTCTCGTTGTCAAACACAAAAGGAGTGTCCGCGTTAGCCCCGAGGCGGAAGGCTCCACCAGGCATGTCAACGTCGTGAAACCGGAAGTCAGCGTCGATAGCCAGCAGCGATTCATCGTATCTGGAGGTTGAGAGGCTGGGCCGAGAATACCCCAGGGTTTGGCGGATAAAAGTCAGGGTCTCCGAATGCATGTCTTCGTGAAAGATGGACAAGAGGTACGAGTAGGTCTCCTCAGGATCCGGTTCACGTGAACTCAATCTCTCAACGCACCGACGGAGGATCGCCGACGTGTACTCAAGAGTTTCAGACCGAGAAGGGAATGCAAGCTCTCCACGCTCGTGGGTGTACATCTTCGCCGAGTCATACAAGGCATCGGAACCCACCATCGATGGATCGGCTCCGTCCAGGTGCCTCAATATCCAATACTCTTGAAACCACCCCACATGCCCCAACTCCCAGATCGGGCGCTCAGCGTCCCTCATCGCCACGCCGCGCAACTGCTCGTCGGTCAGATCGGTCAGCAACTCCAACTCGTGCATCCTCCGCTCTTCGAGCAAATGGCATAGATCGATGCTTGTGAACGGCATAACAGCGGTCAAGGCGTGTCTCCAGCGATATCTCGCGGTCGGATGGAACGAGTTCGGCGATTGCGTTCAGGTGCCCTCTTTGGATCGACCCGACCGGGCCCCTCGAAAAGAGATACTTGGCGCTATCCATCGTCTCAAAGCATATCAAACGACTGAGCGCCTGGCTGTGGTTTGATGCACTCGCTGCCAAGCACCCGCCACGTACAGCCCGCACCAGCGTGCCATCCCTTGGCTGCATCAAACGCCCCAAGACCCAACCAGAATGAACCCAGAATGAACCTGTTTTTCACCAAGTCCCTGTACGCTCGCCCATGCCCCGCAACAAGAGTCCGAGCGACACGACCCGCGTCTTGCGCAAGCCCGATAAACTGGGCCTCAGGCAGCGAGTAGTCCCCCGGTCCAAGATATGGGCCATTGGAAGGAGCAGTACGTGGCAATCAAGACAGGTTGGGAAGGCCGATTCCTCGAAGACTTCGAGGTTGGCGACATCTACCGCTCGGCCATCGGGCGAACCGTGACTGAGTTCGACAACATCAACTTTACGTTGCTGACCAACAACGACAACCAGATCCACTTCAACAGCGAGTACGCCAAGAACACCCAGTGGGGCAAGCCACTGATGAACAGCGTCTTCACCATCGCAGTCATCACCGGTCTCGCGGTCAAAGATGTCAGCCAGAACGGATTCGCACTCGGCTGGGACAAGATCGTTCTGCCTAATCCCGTCTTCGCTGGCGACACCCTCTACGCTGAGACCGAAGTGCTCGCCGTCCGCGAGTCCAAGTCCGATTCCACCCGCGGAATCGTCATCGTCCGCACACGCGGCGTGAAACAGGACGGCACCATCGTCGTCGTCTTCGAGCGCCCCGTCATGGTTTGGAAGCGTGAACACGCCCCCAACACTGGCGTGTTTCCTGAGATCAAAGAGGGCTAACCCAGCTTGAACAGCCTCGCCGGATTATCGCCAAGTATCTTGGCGATATCCGCCGTGCTCACGTCCCCGCGCTCGGCCAGAGTTTCCCGCAGGTGATCCTCCCTGAAAGCGTCACCATGAGGAAAGTCAGTCTGGGTAACCAGGAAATCGACCCCCACCTTGTCGATGATGTGCGGGATGTCCTCATCCACAGCGCACGCCACGAAGACCCGATCGCCGAGCACGCTATCGATGAACTTCGCCCGGCGCTCGCGCAACTTGCGGACGATAGGCACTGTCCACTCGGACCCCGCCTCCATGAAGCCCACACGCAGCTTCGGGAACCGCTCCAGCATGTCTGACCCAAGAATCTGCTGGAAGGCGTACTGCACGTAAGGTCCACTGACTATCCCGTTCCCGTACGGATTGATGTGCGGCGCCGGGTCACCGTAGTGAGGCCGCGTGATTCCTTCCAACATCCGGCTGATCGTCGGGCTCGTCCCGTTGCCCACGTGGATAGCGATCGGTAGATCCTGCGCCTCCGCCTCCGCAAAGATTGGCCGGAAGTCGGGATGCGTACGCGGGCTATCCCACTCCATGCCACGACAAAAGATGCCGATGGCCGAGCCCAGCTGCGTCACGCGCTTGATCTCGGCCACCGCCAGGTCAGGGCGACGCCAGGGCAACACCGCCACGTAGGTCAGCCGACCGTTCGACAATCCACACTGTTTAGCCATGAACGTGTTGTAGCTAGAGGCCAATGCCGCTTCGAGTTCCACGTTCTCCGCGAGCACTCCCAGCCAGATGGACGGGAAAACGACCTGGTGATCGATCCCCATCATGTCCATCGCAGCCGCTCGGCCCGCCACATCTGCCAACTCCTGGATCGGGATAGACGTGTCCTTCTGGGTGGCGCGGGTCATGATCGTCGGGTTCGCAGCGTAGAGCCTGATCTTGTAGTCGATCACCCAAGCCGCGTCGTGCGAACCGAAGTACGTGTTTTTCGGGAAGGTCACCGCGAACGGCCTGAACATCTGCCACTCTTCAGGCATGTAGCTCCAGGTCGCGTCGCTCTCTTCAACGTGGGCGTCGCAGTCGATAACAGTCATTTCGATTCCTTACTACGCGATGCCGAATAGGTTCTCGGCAGTCACGTGCCGGATATTCTCCAGCTCCTTTTCGTTTGCAGTGCGTTCCACTGGGCCCGAGAACTCCTGAGCCATTGGCCCCCAAACGTAGTCGGACCCCAGCATGATGTGACCCGCTCCAACGAAATCGATCAACATCCGCAGCGATCGCTCGTTCAGAGTCACCGTGTCGTAGAACATCTTAGGCAGGTACTCCGTTGGGCCACCTAACTCCAGCTCATGGCCGTCGCGGCGCTCGATACCCCGCTTGTAGCCGTCCTCGACCCGCCCGATGAGATACGGCAGCGCACCACCACCGTGACAAAGCGTCAGCTTGAGGTTTGGGTTGCGATCCATCACCCCGCCGAGGATCAGCTTCGCCGCCAAGATAGTCGTGTCCAGCGTGCGTCCCATGCTGTAGGCGAGATATGACGGCCCGAAATCGTCCCACTTGCTGTGGCTCGCCCCGTGCAGCAGGACCGGCACACCGAGCTTAGCCGCCATCGCCCAGAAGGACTCCAGCGACGGGTCTGACACATCAATGTCCACTGGGTCACTGGGGACCATCGCGCCGACCATGCCGGCCTCGTTGACCGCCCACTCAAGCTCGCGAGCAGCGGCGTCACCCGATCGCAGCGGCACCGCTGCCAACGCCCTGAACGCGTCACCCGCGCCCGAGACATCCGCTGCAACGTGCTCGTTCAGCAGGTGCACCCACTCGATTTCCCTCTTTGGAGGCAGCGTGTAGCCAACGATGTCCAGCCAGGGGCCTGTGACCTGATGCGTCACGCCTTGCGCTGCCATCCAGCCCTCCCGACTGTCCAACTCTACGAGCCTGCCGCTCGCAGGGCGCAGCTTCGGCATGTGGGGCAGGCTGACCGCGTGGCCGTCCTCGCTGCGCTCGACCTTCACGCCGAACGCCTTGGACGCGCCAGCCACCACGTTCAGAAAGCTGCGCGGAGCCAGGTGGGCGTGTCCATCGATGCAATTGGTGTGTGGTGCGGTCGTCATGGCGCCCCCTGGTTACGAATGGCTTACGGGACGCCAATCTTGAGGCGGAGAAACCTCGAAGTCAAACTCCCCGCAGCGCCAGGTCCACGAGCGCATCGAGTGCCTGCTGCGCTTCGCCCTTGGTCAGCGCCCAGTGCTTGCGAGGCGTCGCGCCTGCCGACAGGTAGTGCCAAAGCGCCTCGATAGCCTTTGTCCGCACAGCGTCGGTGGTCGCAGTCGCGATCACGGGGGCGTATGCCGCCTCGAATCTCGACGCGATCTGCGCGATAGCGCCAGGGTCGTCGATGAAATAGAGCGCATCTGCCACGCGTTCCCAGATCGGCACATCATCAGCCATCGCGAACACCTCCGCTGGGTACCTGCCCCGTGTTTATACTACGACCTGATGGAGACTTCCACGGCCATAGAGCGCTTCGACCAACTGGTGTCCGGCGCCGGCGAGGTGATTGACACCGCCGAGTGCGCGCTGACAGCGGCGGCTGCGCTGAGTCCGGAGGTCAACGTCACGGCAGAGCTCGCCCGGTTGGATGACCTCGCCGCTGGTGCCAGCCACCGCGTTGGCCCCGCTGAGACGCCGCTCGGCCAGATCAACGCGCTGAACGAGCATCTGTTCGACGAACTCGGCTTCGCGGGCGACATGGACGACTACTACGACCCACGCAACAGCCTTCTGAATCAAGTTGTCGAGCGGCGGCTCGGTATCCCCATCACGCTGTCGCTGCTGTACATCGAGGTCGGCGCACGGCTGGGAGTCCCGCTGGCCGGTGTTGGTATGCCTGGTCACTTCCTGCTCCGCCACGTGGATGAAGACGGGTTGTACGTTGATCCCTTCAACCGAGGCGTGATCCTGAGCGAGCCTGAATGTCGAGCGCAGTTCGAGCGCATCAACGAGGGCATGCGGTGGGATCCTTCGTTCCTGGCTCCGGTCTCCTCACGATCGCTGTTGGCTCGGATGCTGCGGAACCTGGCGGCTATATGGACGCAGCGAGAGGATCTGGCGCTGGCTGAGCGGGTGCTGACCCTGCTGATCTCGCTCCAGCCTGGTGAGGCGGGGCACCGCCGGGATCGCGGTATGCTGCGCTACCGGCAGGG
>JAQCEV010000101.1 GCA_027618515.1 Chloroflexota bacterium
ACATCATGCCCGACCGGAGCAGGGAATCCACTTATCCCCACTGTTCAGTTTTCCGGAGCCACCTCTATCCCAATACGCTGTGCCAGTACCAGCCCAACGTTCGGCATGTATCCCAAGCGTGCTCGTGCGGCTAGGGGGGCAATCTCTCGTCCCCCCTCTAGTCCTTGGGTAGGAGTCGATAGTTGTTGTGGGATTCACATTCGTTGGTTCCGGCATGGTGACTCGCAAGAGTAGCCATGCCGGAGCCACGGAGCGTTGCGGTGGTGTAAGGGGGTGGTGTTGACCTGCACCCCAATGGCTCGATGAGGCCTAGTCGCCCCCAACCCCACTCGCTAACGCAACGCCCGCAACATCGCGTACACCTTCTCCGCTGTCACCGGCAGCGACGCGATGCGCAGTCCTGACGCGTCCGCCACCGCGTTGGCGATAGCCGCCGCCAACCCACCGATCGCGTATTCGCCGATGCCTTTCGTGCGGTAAGGCCCCAGACCATCTTCCGACTCCACCAACGCCGTCGTCAGAACAGGCAGATCCATCGTTGTCGGCATCCGGTAGTCGGCAAGGCTCGCCACATCCACTCGACCGTCGCTCCCCACCCCGATCTCCTCCATCAGCGAGTGGCCGATGGCCTGCATAACGCCGCCGTTGATCTGACCCTGATGACCGATAGGGTTCAGCACTTGGCCCGTGTCATGAGCCGACGTCACGCGCAGTAGCTTGATCTCGCCGGTCTCGCTGTCCACGCTGACTTCCGCGATCTGGGCCATGAACGACGCCACCGGCGACTCCTCGCTCTCGGTGTTGGTCGCCTGAGTGATGATGGGACGATCGAGGAACTCTGGCCACGGACAGCCCTCGCCTGTGTCACGCCTGACTACCTCGTAACCCCGAACGTCGATCTGGTCAGCGGGCCAGCCCAGCGCGTCGGCTGCCACCACCACGAGTTGCTTGCGAGCCTCCGTGGCCGACTCGTGTACCGCTGGTGCAGCCACCCGCGTTACCCGGCTAGCGCCGATGCCCGTGTCGAACGGTCCGTCGTCCGTGTCCCATGGTTCAACGATGACACCCTCTGCGGGCAAACCAAGCTCTTCTCCGACCATCTGCGCGAATACTGTGTACGACCCGGTTCCTGCCTCAAACACCGTGGTGTGGAGTACCACAACCCCACCTGGGCGTAGCTCGACCCCCGCCGCTGACTGCCCTTCGCCTTGGCCCTTGTACGACAGCGATATCCCCCGCCCGATGCCCAGAGGCTTCGGTGAGAACCACTCTGACGCGGCCAGCGAAGCATCCAACGTGCCAGTGGCATTCATCGCTGGCGCATGATGACCCGTCGCCGTCTCCTCCCCCGGCTCGATCAGGTTGAGCCGCCGCAATTCGATAGGGTCTATCCCCATCTGCTTGGCGATCACGTCCATGTGGGATTCGATGCCAAAGTTGGACTGCACCGCCCCTGGGCCTCGGTAGAAGCCGCCCGGGATCGAGTTCGTGTAGACGTGAACAGCCTCTATGAACGTGTGCGGTATCCGGTACGGATCACCCGCGTGCGCTGCGCCAGGCAGGTTCACCGCTGGCACGGGCTTGAATCCACCGTACGCGCCAGAATCGAACAGGATGCGCGCCTCGTGCGCCACCAACGTGCCATCCTTCTTCAGGCCCGTTCGTAGGTGACTCACCGACGCATGCCGTGGGTTGCCAGCGGACAGTTCCTCCGCGTACGTCATCGTCGCGCGCACGGGCTTGCCGGTCATCTTGGCGAAGAAGTAGCAGAGTGGCACGTCCATCGGCGAGCCCTTGCCCCCGAAGTCGCCGCCCACCACCGAGTGATGGATCACGACCTGATCCGCAGCCATCCCCAGCGCATCCGCGAGATTGCTCTTCAGCCGATGCGGCGCCTTGTTCGGCGCGTACGCGTTCAGCCTGCCCGCGCCATCTATCCACACCAGACACCCGTGCGGCTCCATGTAGCCCTGGTGAACCCGCTGCGTCGTGTACGTTCCTTCGATGATGACGTCTGCTTCGGCGAACCCTTTGGCAATGTCGCCGTGACCCCACGAGTCGGTCACGAACGCGTTCAGGTTGCCCTCGACCGTCCGAGGCAATCCTGCATAGCTGTTCACGTTCGGGTGCAGCGCTGGCGCGCCGTCGGCCAGCCCCGCCTCCGGCCCGAGCACGGCTGGTAGCTCCTCGTAGACAACGTCGATCAGCTGGCACGCGGCTTCCGCGATCGTCGCGTCATCCGCCGCCACCGCTGCCACGCGCTCGCCGACGAACCGCACCACGTGCTCGGCGAGCACCGGCACGTCCCGCATGCGTCGGCCGAACAACACGCCACTCACATCAGCGCCCGTTAGCACCGCACGCACGCCTGGCAACGCAGCCGCGCGCGACGTATCCACGCTCACGATCCGCGCGTGTGCGTACGGCGAGCGCAACGACTTCGCCCACAACGTCCCCGGCATCATCGAGTCGGACGTGAATCGAGCCTCGCCCGTCACCTTCTCTGCTGCGTCCGCCCTCGGGGTTGCGGTGCCGATCACCTGAAACGTACCTGCCATGGAGCCTCCGTATCGCTGCCTGAGACTGTTCATTGAACTTGGCCCAAGAATCGCACAACTCACGAGCGAGGGCCACCCGACCAACTGCTATCCTTCGCCCACGCCGATATGGAGCAACAGGGAGGCACACCATGGCCGACTACTTCAAAACCATCACGGACGATCAAGCCGACCTCATCAAGAACGCCAAGTTGTTCTTCGTCGCCTCAGCCGACCCCACGCTAGAGACCGGCCCCCACGGCGTTGGTCCGGTGAACCTGTCGCCCAAGGGCGGCGTGCCGCTCCACATCATCGACCGCAATCGCGTGGCCTACCTGGATTACACGGGCAGCGGCAACGAGACCGCTCGCCACTCCAACGCCGACGGTCCCATCACCGTGATGATCTGTTCCTTCGAGCAAGAGAATGCGGCGGTCGTCCGCCTCTACGGCAAAGCCACCATCACGTCGGTCGCCGATTCCCCGCTGGGCGCGCAACTCATGGAGTCCCCGGCCACCGAGATAGCGCTCCCCGAGCGCCAAGTCATCGACATCGCCATCGACAGCACCGCTACGAGTTGTGGCTACGGCGTCCCCGTCATGGGCGACTCTCGCGACCGCACAATCCCCGACCGCTGGCGCCGCTACAAAGACAAGAAGTAGAGAACCCGCGGGACTGCCGAGGGCAGCATATGGGTGAAGGGCGAGCCCTTCCGGCAGCATATGGGTCAAAGGCGCGCCCTTGTTTTATCTGACGTACTGGGCGCCGTTGAGATCGATGGTTGCCCCGTTCAACTGACCCCAGTGGGGCTTGGTGATATCCACTACGATCTCCGCCAACTGCGCCGCGCTTATGAAATGCTGCGTCGGCGTGATCCCTAGGTGACTCTCGATCGTCGCCTGCGGTGTCGCATCGTACATACGCGTATCCGACACCATCCCTGGCGCGACTACGTTCACCCGCGTCTTCGGCGCCAACGACTTCGCCAACGACTTGGCCAGCGCGTGTATCGCGCCCTTCGTCGCGCCGTACATCGGGTCTGCCGACCCCCGTTGAGCGGCCAACGACCCCATGATCACGATCTGCGAATCGTCCGCCAGCACTGGCGCGATCTCCCTGATCACCCGCACCTGACCTCCGAAATTCACGTCGACCATCTCCGTGATCATCTCGTCCGTGTAGTCGGTCAACGACTTGCCGAGCACCAAGCCTGGCAGCAGCAACGCCACGTCACTGCCAGCCGCCGCCGACGCCAAGTCGGGCAGGGTGCCACGCAGATCGGCCTTCAGCCACGTCGCACCGCCCGCGTCCTCCGGCTCGTGCGAGTTATACGTCGCCACCACCTCGTGCCCATCGCGCACGTACGCCTCAATGATCGCCAACCCGATTGTCGACGAACCGCCCAACGCAAATATCTTCACGTGTGTCTCCTATATTTCACGGGAAGGGCTTGACTGTGCCCACCCACCCGTCCCCATACCTCGCTTGCGCGATCCCGTTCCCTGGTCAAGCCTTGCTAAACGCCAAGGCCTGGAATCATTCCAGCTTTGCCATCCCTCACGGCCGGGTAGGCAAGTAGGTGAAGGGCTGTGCCCTTCCTTAGGTCATCTCCAGGATGTACATGCCGCCGCGTTGGCGGTCGGCCGCATAGATGATGGCGTTCTCGTCCACGTACACATCATTGATATTCATCCCTGGCAGCGCATCCGCGTAATGCCCATCCAACTTGTTCGGGCCTGCTAGCTCCGGGATGAAGTACGCAACCTCCTTCGGCTGGAACGGATTCGAGATATCGTGCACCCGCAATCCAGCGTTGAAATACGTACCGAAGATCAACGTCTCCGAGATGAACGACGTCGGCACCGGCTGATTCTCGTGGATGTTGTGCGCGCCGTACCGACCCGGTCGCGACGCCAACTCCTCCTGTGACGGAAGCGGCAGCGTCGACAGGATCGTCGGATTCTCCTCCGTGCTGATGTCCATCACCCACACCAGCTTCGGCCAATCCTCGCCCGACTCCCGCACCGACTCATCCGTCACGATCATCAAGTTGCGATCGAACAGCGGCAGCGCCGTGTGCGTGAACGCCGGCTGAGGCATCGGCGGGTGGTAGTC
This sequence comes from Chloroflexota bacterium, assembly GCA_027618515.1. Taxonomy (GTDB): domain Bacteria; phylum Chloroflexota; class Dehalococcoidia; order Lucifugimonadales; family Australimonadaceae; genus CALGTL01. The sequence goes on from JAQCEV010000101.1 coordinate 4,653, forward strand.
GACTCGCGAGACCTGCTTCGGGTGCGCCTTGTCTGAGATATCTAGGATGATCACCCCTCCATCCTTGAACCCGCAGTACGCCCTATCAGGCCGCCGTGGGTAAACGTTCGTATTGTGCGCAGAATTCCCCATGTCCGGGTAATGGCGCTCCAGAGCGGGCACATCATCCCCCTCCATCACGCCTGGCACCCACCAACGTCCGGCCTCTACCGGCTTCGTCGGATCTTTCACGTCCACGATCACGTAGAACTGGAAATCGCGCTCGCTGTAAGGCGTCACGTCCGGCATCGCCGTCGCCAGGTGCGCGTATTCGCCGTCGACGCTCCACAGCACGTGCGTGCCCTTGGACGGCCCCGTGTCGAAATTGCCGATCAGCTTTGGCGCCTCGGGCGTCGACACGTCGTACACGTCCATCCCTGAATTGGGCAGGCCCCACTTGCGCGTCTGGTGTGCCACGTACATCACGTCGCCCACGATCGCCAGCGAGTTCGACCTCATCTCCGGGTGCGGCAACGCCTTCTGGAAGACAACCTTCTGCTCACGTGGGTCGGTCACATCCACCGCCGTGAAATCGATCACGGTTTCGTGGGCAAGCCACATGATCCGGCGACCGTCCTTCGTCACGTGGATCGCCATCCCCTCGCCGATGTTCGGGTAGCCATCCAAGTTGTTGTGCGACAGCAGTCGCATGTTCGATATCTCGTGCGCCATCTTTTCCCTCCCGTGGTTCAGGCCCTCCGCCGAGAGCCAACTGCTGCTCGCCTGTAATACGTCGAATTTGGGTGCTATCGTACCCGAAGAGAACAGGCACGGGGAGAACGAGCATGAGCACCGACGACCAGAGCATCGGCGAGCGACTGGAAGAGCTGTACGGCGACATGGCTGATGTCCACATGCAGCCGCTATGGACGCAGACCGCTGACCTAATGCCCCGCACGCCCAAGTCGGCCGCCGTCCCCTGGCTCTGGCGCTGGAGCACCATGCGAGCCATCGCCGAACGAGCGGGCGAGCTCGTCGCCGTCGGGCGTGGTGGCGAACGTCGCGCCATCGCCTTGGCCAACCCTGGGCTCAGCGGCAAGCCCTACGTCTCCAACACCCTTTGGGGCGCCGTCCAGTACCTCGGCCCCCACGAGTCCGCACCCAACCACCGCCACTCCCCCAGCGCCATCCGGTTCGTCCTCGAAGGCGATGGTGTATGGACTACCGTGAACGGCGACGCCTGCGATATGCACCCCGGCGACCTCGTGCTCACGCCATCCTGGAGCTGGCACGACCACAACAACAACACCGACCAACCCATGATCTGGTTCGACGGCCTCGACCTACCCGCCGTGATCGCGTTGGACGCCGTCTTCTTCGATCCCGAGCCCCCGTCCGACATCCAGCAGCTGGAGGGCGCTCACAACAAGTCCACGCGCGTCTACGGCGGTCGTGGACTGCTCCCGCTGGACGATGTCGTGACCACGCCAGGCCAATCGCCCCTGTGGGTCTACCCCTGGGCCGACACCGACGCCGCTCTCACCAACCTCCTCGCCGAGCGTGGCGGCCCCATGGTCAGCATGCGCTTCGTCGACCCCACCACCGGGCGCTCCGCCATGCAGACCATCGGCTGCGAGATGCACCGCATCGTCCCCGGTGGCCCCGCCATCCCTGTACGCCGCACCGGCAGCGCTATCTACGTCGTCTACCGTGGCACCGGCCACAGCATCATCGACGGCCAGCGCTTCGACTGGGCCCCCGGCGACATGTTCGTCGTCCCCTCCTGGGCCGCCGCTGAACACCAGGCCAACGAGCCCTCAGACCTCTTCGCCGTCACCGACCGCCCCGTCCTAGAAGCCCTTGGCCTCTACCAGGAAGAGCGACTCACCGCGCCGCAAGAGGTCACAAGCCGCTTCGCGGGGTAGGGCAGTCCGACTCTCTCCCCTATCGAAAAACAACAACTCCCTAACAAACCGCCATGCCCGTCGTTATTAAGAGCAGGAACGGTCTTGAGCCGCCGTGGAAAAGCGGCTCTTTGCCGTGAGGAAACCAGCAACGTGAGTGCCGCAGTTCAACGATTGGAACGCGGCCAAGCACACGCTGGAGATTCATGGGGGAGATTAGGTTATGAGCGAGTTCAATCGAGGACTGCAAGATACAGGGGTCGCCGCCGATGTGAGGGACAGCTACTTGCTGGATCTCGCCCAGGCGGAATCCCTGACCGTCCGTATCGCGCTTCGCCTTACCGGCCTGGAAGCACGACGCTCAACATCGCTCGATGGGTTCATCCAGCGCACCCGACAGCAAGACCCCGCTATCGTTATCATCACCATCGACGAAATTACCCGGCATCACCTGCTCGTGATCTCCGACGTCCGAGCACTCACGCAAGCGCCTTTATTCGTCATCAGCGAAGGATCGAGCGGCCACATGCGCCTTGCAGCTTTCGAAGCCGGAGCTGACGATCACGTCGAGTCGATCGTAGGCCCCCACGAACTCGCAGCCCGCATCAGCGCCAAGCTTCGCCGAGCTACAGCGCACCCGCCCGCGCGCCCAAGCCGCCGTACGTTCAAAACGGGCGCGCACGCGAAGTGTCATGCGCCTGAGGTATCGCCGCGCGGCCGTGCGCCCATCCACGCCTGATCGTCTGTTGGACCAAGGCGTTTGTCCGCGCGGGTGACGCCGCGGACCCCATAACCCGCCAAGCTCCGCCGCAATCGACGAGCAACCCCGGTCGCGCAGCAGTATCCTCCCGCGTAACTCGATACACGGGAGGTGCGCCATGAGCGCAACGGATCTAGCGACGGTCGTAGAAGGCTGGGCCACGGTAGCGGGCCTATTCGTGGTGATCGCGGGTGCGGTATTCGCAGGCGTGCAGTTGCGCGCCGACAGCAGAAGCCGCCGGCTGCAAGCGCTGATCGATCTCTATTCAGTTGTCTGGCCAAAGGAGATGCCTGGCGTGATGGGCCACGTTCTGTCGCTTCCTGATGATTTTGATTTCGACCAGCTTGAACCAGCCGACAAGGATGCCGTGATGCTGGTCACGGTAAGCATGAGCCGCACCGGCTATTTTCTTCGGAACGGCCTGATTCGTGAGGATGAGCTGTTCGGATTCGCTCCATTCAATAGGCCCGTGATCTTGACGTGGGACAAGGTGAAGCATGTCGTGCGGAGTGGCGTGCCGCGCAGCATGGCGGTTCCAGAAGGGGTACACAACAACCTGGATTTCGAGTACCTCGCGTGGCGCGCTCAGGCGTACATGACCACACACGGCGTGGACCGGTTCGCTGCTGTGCCGATCTTCAACCCCGACATCGCAGCAGTGGATCGCATCAGTCACCAAGCCCAACAGGTACGCGTGCTAGCCACCTAGCGCGAACCCGCAATCCGCTTCCTCCCGCGTAACTCGATATATGGGAGAGGACTGAGGAACGAGACGGTCATTCCCGTACAGGGCACCTGAAGGTCATCTGACCCAGTGAAATTGGTGCGGATGCACTATGTCTGATCTGCCCAGCCCCCTAGAATGCCGGGGAACCACATCGAACACGACTCGACGCGCGGATATGCAACTTCCTCTCCCAGGAGCGCGGGTCAGCGTGCTGAGGGGGACAATGACGGAAGATTCTCGTTCAGATGGAGATCGAATTATTGGAATTGCGGCCCGCGCCTTGGGCCCAATGCTGCTCATCGTCGCGCTAAACCTCCTAGGTTGTGGGTGGGTGAACTCTGTTGACACCGGCTACAGCGGAGACGGCTACAGCTGGGATTTCGGGTTATTATTCTTATACGCCATCGTCTTTGGGGGCATCAACCTGGGGGCAGCAGTTGTCGCTCTTGTGTTGTTGATCGTCGCGGCCAAAACGCACCGCATGACGACGCTGCACCTCGGAATAGCGGTGTTGTCCGGTCCGCCCGTTTCCTTGCTGGCAGTGCAGGCAGGGGTAATCCCAGTAGCGACAGCTGCCGCACTCGTCGTATCGCTGCTTGTCGTAGCGAAAACCCGCCGTATGGCCAGCCTGTCTTCCGGAATAGGGTTGACTGCTGGTCCAGCCGTATTCGTGCTGATTGGACTGATCGCACCCATAACCGGACTTGCACAGCAGTCGCAATATCGTTCAGAGCCCGTGATCGACCCTGCTGAGTTCTCTTGCGCGAACGTTGAAGAGATTCCACTGAACGAGTGCGATGCGCTTGTCGCCGTCTTCGATGCCATAGAAGGCAGAACCAACAGGCCGGCCTTCGACTGGCTTACCAGTAACACTCCGTGTGATTGGCTGGGGGTGCGTTGTGGGGCTGGGTATATCGCTACGCTGGATTTGAGCCACACTAGCATTAGGGGTGAGCTTCCACCCGAACTAGGGGGTCTGAGCCAACTTCCAGCCTCGAACTTCAAGCCAATGGATTGACCGGCAGCATCCCGGCCGAGCTCGCTCGCCTGACCAAACTGAAGAATCTCCGACTCTACTCCAATCAATTTGACCTGCCCCCCGTATTGGGTCCAAAGATTCCTAGAGTACTACCGGTGTTTTCCTAGCCATCTGTTCCGCGAAC